>NZ_CP034767.1:2540000-2857500 GCF_004005995.1 Devosia sp. 1566 | reverse complement strand
TCCATCAATGCGCTTCCTTGACGTCGTTGGCGCCGTAGCGCAGGTCGGGTGGCAGGAGGTTCTCGTTGTTGGTCAAAACGAGGATCGAGCGCAGGGCCATGGCGATCCCCTGCAGCCCCACCAGAACCGCGAAGACAATCACAAAGCTCTTGAGAATGAAGAGGCCCGGCATGCCGCCGATATTGCTGGAGCCCTCATGGTAGCCCCAGGAGCGCGCGACGGCGGGATAGGTGTAGGCCAGCACGACATACATGAAGGGCAGCAGGAAAAAGACCACGCCGAACAAATCGGCGGCCGCCTTCCAGCGCACCGAAGCGGGGCGATAAAAGATATCGACGCGCACATGATCGTCACGCAGCAGGGCAAAGCCGGCGACGCCCGTGAACATGGCCCCGCTCACCCAGACATAGAGATCCTGCACCCAGAGGGTGGAGGTATTGAAAAAATAACGTTGCACCACGACGGTGAAACAAACGAGGACACAGGCCAAGGCGAGCCAGGACAGGATTTGTCCCACAAGCCAATTGATGGCGCTGATGCCCCTGACGAGCATGGCGAGCACTTGCAATCGATTTCCCCCAGCAGAGTTTCCGCTCGGCTGTGGATCTTGGGGATCCAACTCGTTGCCGGGTACGGAAATTTTGGTGGAGCGATTGAACAGCATCAGCGCTTTGCGTCAACTTGTAAGTAAACGATAGTGCGGGCAAAACTGCACTCTGCTGGTGACAAGACCGCCTCAAATGCTATGGCGCTACAGAGCGGCAGCCAATGGCCGGCAAAGGAGTGCGCATGTTTGTTGTGGGTGGGGAAAGCCTGATCGATCTCGTATCCGAGCCGCGGCAGGGCGGCGAGGGGATCCGAATGCAGGCGCATCCGGGCGGATCACCCTATAACTGCGCGATTGCGCTGGCGAAGCTAGGCAATTCGACGGGCTATCTGTGCCCGATCTCGAAGGACGGCTTCGGCTCCTACCTGCTCGAGCCCTTGGCCGAGGCTGGGGTCGAGACCCTGCTACAAGAGCGGGTGGCTGCGCCGACGACGCTGGCGGTGGTGACCCTCGATGCACAGGGCAAGGCGCAATATGAGTTTTACCGCGGCGCGGACCGGGCCTTTACTGCGGAAGGGATGATCGCGGCCCTGCCTGAAGACTTGTCGCTGTATCAGATCGGCGGTTTCTGCCCGATCCTGCCCGAGGACGCGGCAGCCTGGATCAAGGTGGTGCAGGCGGCTGTGGCCAAGGGGGCGACAATCTCGATCGACCCCAATGTCCGCCCATCGCTGGTGGATGACTTTGAAAGCTACAAGCAGCGGCTGTCGTCCTTTCTCGATCTTGCCCACGTGATCAAGGTTTCGGAAGAGGATCTGGAAGCGCTGGATGCCGGCAAGAGCATCGAGGCGCATGGCGCCGAGTTGTTGGCGCGGCCCAATTGCGAGCTGGTGGTGGTCACCCTAGGCGAAAAGGGATCGCGCGCCTTTACGGCATCTGGCACCGCGCAGGTCGGGATTTATGCGCCGCCGGTGTTTGGCGACACGGTGGGGGCAGGGGACAGCTTGATGGCAGGTATCCTGACCTGGCTGGACGAAACCGGCGCCCTGCGGGCAGGCGCGTTGCAGGGGCTCGATGATGCGGCGCTCGCAACCACGCTGCGCTTTGGCGCAGTGGTGGCCGGTCTCAACTGCGCCGAAAAAGGCTGCCGGCCGCCGGTTCGCAGCCAGGTGGACCGGGTGCTCGCAGAGGCACAATTCTGATCCGCCTTTTAGCTTCGGCTAATTACGTATAAGCTCCGGCAATCCAATCCGGAAAGCTCGGTACGTGGTTGACGGCGGCGATGATGACAGCAATGGAGGGATCGATGATCCCGGCAACCCGGCCTACTGGCTGCGCGGGCTTGAAGAGGCTGCGGTGCCCTTTGATGGCTTCGAAGCTGAGTCGCTAGAGAGCTATGCCGGCCTCTTCCAGAGCGTGCTCGCCCATTACGGTCATCATTGCGCGCTGACCGGACTCGCAGCGGGGCCAGAGAGTGCCCATTCTCGGTTGGAGGTTACGCCCCTGCGGCCGCGCGACGCCGGCGGCAGTTTGCAGGCCAGCAATTTCCTTTGCCTCAGCACGGAGGCGCATCGGGCCTTTGAAGCGGGGCATCTGACCATTGGGCCGGGCTACGAGATCATTGTTGATCTCAGCCGGCTAGATCGTGAATTGCTGACCAGGCTCAATCCCGATGGCCGGCTCGCCTTGCCCAGTGACCCCGAGGCGGCTCCCGATCCCGAAGGTTTGGCATTTCACCGGATGCAGGTTTTTTTGCGAGCTGCGGCGCGATAGGTCGAATCGCCCTCGTTTGCTGCGCAACGGGGTTGCAGGCGGGCCGGCAAGCTCATAACCCTGTGCTATCGTTCCTTTGCCGTGAGAGTTCCCATGCCGCAAGACGCACAAGCCATGCGCTCCATTTTGTCGCTCGCGCCCGTGGTGCCGGTCATCATCCTCGATGATGTGGCGCTGGCGCGGCCCCTGGCCGAAGCGCTGGTAGCGGGTGGACTGCCCATTCTCGAAGTCACCCTGCGCACGCCCAATGCGCTCAAGGTGATCGAGGAAATGGGCAAGGTTACTGGCGCCATTGTCGGCTCGGGCACGGTGCGAACCGCGCAGCACATGAAGCAGTCGGTGGATGCCGGGTGTCGCTTCATGGTTTCGCCGGGCATCTCGCCGCGTATTCTGGATGCGGCCGACGATATGGGTATTCCGCTGTTGCCCGGCATTGGCACCCCGAGTGAAGCCATGACGGCGGCAGAACGCGGCTATAGCTTCCTGAAGTTTTTCCCGGCCGAGGCGCTGGGTGGCGCGCCGGTGCTCAAGGCCTTCGCTTCGCCGCTCCCCGACATCACCTTTTGCCCAACAGGCGGCATCGATCCGGCCAAGGCCAAGGTTTATCTCGGGCTGCCCAATGTGATCTGCGTCGGGGGCTCCTGGATCATGCCCGCGGATGCGCTGGCCGCCAATGATTTTGGCCGGATCGAAGCGCTGGCCCGCGAAGCCTCGGCACTGCGCGGCTAAGCAGCACCAAGAACGGGAGCGGCGGCAATGAAGCGGATGGTGCTGGTTGTCGCCGCCTGGGGAGCGCTGTTGGCCGGCCCGGCCCAGGCCGAGTTGGCCCGGATCGCTGTTGCGGCCAACTTCACCGGCGTTGCCGAACAATTGGCCCCGGTGTTTGCCGCGCAAACGGGGCACCAAGTGCAGTTCAGCTTTGGCGCTACGGGCTTGTTGTACGGCCAGATTACGCAAGGTGCGCCCTTCGACCTGTTCTTGGCGGCCGATGACGAGCGGCCAGCACGCGCGGTGGATGAAGGCTTTGGCGTTGAGGGCAGCGTCTTTACCTATGCGGCCGGTGTGCTGGCGCTTTACAGTACGACGCTCGATGTGACGGACGGCCTAGCGGGGCTGGGCGGTGGCTTTGAAAAGCTCGCCATAGCCGATCCGCAGGCGGCGCCCTATGGGCAAGCGGCGGTTGAAACCCTGACGTCCTTGGGCATCTATGACGCGCTCCGGCCCAAGCTCGTTGTGGGCGAGAACATCAGCCAAACCCTGCAGTTCATTCAAACCGGCAATGCCGAGCTTGGCTTTGTGGGTTTGAGCCAGGTGCGGGGCCAGTCCGGCGTGTGGATTGTTCCGAGCGAGTTGTATACGCCGATCCGCCAAGGCGCCGTGTTGCTCAAGCCGGGTGCCGACAATCCGGCAGCAACGGCGTTTCTCGAGTTCCTGCGCAGCGATGAAGCTGTGGCGCTGATCGAGGCGGCGGGCTACCGTATCGAGCAGTGAGCCGGCGATGAACGGGGCCGAGATCCTGCAACCGGTCGGGTTGAGCCTGGCGCTGGCGACGGTGACAACCGCCATCCTCCTCGTTGCCGGCACGCCAATAGCCTGGTGGCTGGCGCGCAGCCGCAAGCGCTGGGTGGAGCCCGTAGCGGCGCTCTTGACCCTGCCGCTGGTGCTGCCGCCGACAGTTCTGGGATTTTACCTGTTGCTGGCGCTGGGGCCCAAGGGGCCAGGCGGGAGCCTCGCCGCCCTTTGGGGTGGGCGGACGCTCGCCTTTTCGTTTACCGGGCTTGTGATCGGATCGGTGCTGTCGTCGCTGCCGTTCATGATTGCGCCCCTGCGTGGGGCCTTCGCCGCGATCGGCAGTGAGCCGCTGGAGTCGGCGCTGTGCCTGGGCGCCAGTCCGTGGCAGCGTTTTTGGTGGGTGGCGGTGCCATTGGCGCGGCCGGGCTATGTGGCGGGAGCCGTGCTCAGCTTTGCCCATACGGTGGGAGAATTCGGGGTCGTGCTGATGATCGGGGGCAATATTCCCGGGCAGACCAAGGTGTTGTCCATCGCCATCTATGACTATGTCGAGCGGCTCGACTGGAACACCGCCCACCTCTTGGCGGCGGGTATGGTGGTGTTCGCTTTTGTCGCGATCGTGCTCACCACGACGCTTGGGCGCGTTCGGGCGCAAACCGCCCCCTAAGCGTCGGGGGTGCCGACCTCCTTGCGCATGGCCGGGGTGATGGCCTGGTCCACGTCGAAATAACCCGTCCAGGGATCGGGCCGTTTCGCCCGTTGCGCTGCCAGCGCCAGGGTGAACTGGTTGGCAGCTTCAACGGTTTCCAGTTCGTCCCAAGTGACAGGCACCGCTGCAGGAGCTCCTTCACGCGAGCGGCTGGACCAGGGCGACACGGCCGTCGAGCCCCGCTCATTACGCAGATAGTCGACGAAGAATTTCCCCTTGCGCTTGGCCTTGCTCATATTGGCGATGAACCGTTCGGGTTCGCGCTCGGACAGCACTTGTGCCACACGCTTGCAGAAGGCCTTGACCTCGGGCCACTGCGCCTTTGGGGTCAGCGGGGCGATCACATGGATGCCCTTGCCGCCACTGACCAGCGGATAGGTCTTGAGGCCCAGCTCTTCCAGTAGTTTGGCGATGTCCCGGGCGGCGGCGCGCACATCGGCAAAGGCCAGGCCTTCATCGGGGTCGATGTCGAAGATGATGCGTTCGGGCCGCTCCACGTCGTCCTTGCGGGCGCCCCAGAGATGCCACTCCATGACGTTCATTTGCGTGCCGGCGAGCAGGCCCGCGACCGAGTCGATATAGAAGTAATCTTCTTCGCTGCCATCCTTTTCAGTCAGCAACACCGATTTCATCGCATCGGGAAAGCCGCCGGAATCGTGCTTCTGGAAAAAGCAGTATTTGGCGCGTCCCTGCGGGCAGCGCACGAGGCTGAGCGGGCGATCGGCAATATAGGGCAGCATGCGATCGGCGACCGCGGCGTAATAGGCGAGCAGATCGGCTTTGGTCACGCCTTGGCCGGGATAGATGACGCGATCGGGCGAGGTGATGTGCAGCCCGGCCTTTTCGGCGGCGGCAAGGCCCGCCTCGCGATCGAGTTTGGCGGGCTCAGCGGGCTCTTGAGCCTCGGCTTTGGCCGCCGGTGCCGATTTGGCCGCGCTGCGTTTGCTCGCCTCGGCCGGCAGCGCGGCGGGGGCTTCGATGACAACTTCGCTGGCCGGCTTGTCTTCGCGCAGGCCCATGAAGGAGGGGTGACGCAAAACGCCATCGGGAGTGAATTCGGTGAAGGCAACTTCGCCCACCAGCTCGGGCTTGACCCAATTGGCGCCGCGGGTGGCCGCCCGGGGGATATTGCTGAAGGGGTTGGTCTTGCTGGCACGGGCATCGAGCTGTTGCTGCAGGGCCTGGGCTTCGTCGCGGGTGAAGCCGGTGCCGACGCGGCCGCGATAGATCAGCTTGCCGTCTTCCCAAGTGCCTAGCAGCAGGGACGCAAAGGATTTCTTCTTGGTCGAGGTGCTCCAGCCGGCAATGACGAATTCCTGCCGCTTGGAGCATTTCACCTTGAGCCAGGAGCGGGAGCGCTCGCCGCGATAGGGCGCGTCGGCCTGCTTGGCGATCACGCCTTCATGGCCGGCGCTGCAGATGCTCTGGAACACGCGCAGGCCGTTGCCGACGACGTGGGTGGAGAACTGAATGGGACTATCGGGCCCGGTTTCTCCGAGCAGCGCCTGCAGACGGGTCTTGCGCTCGGTCAGCGGGAGCGCGGTGAGATCCTCGCCGTCCTGCTCAAGCAGGTCGAAGGCGAAGTAAACCAGGGACTCGCCGGTGGACAGCGCGTTTTTGAGGGTCGAAAAATCGGTGCGGCCCTTATCGTCCAAGGCGCAGAGTTCTCCATCAATGAGAGCCGAGCCGGAGGTGACCTGGCTGAGTGCTGGAACGATGGCAGCGAACTGGGTCGTCCAGTCATTGGCGTTGCGGGTGTAGAGCCGCACCTGGTCGGCTGACAGCGCGGCGAGACACCGGTAGCCGTCATATTTCATCTCGAACACCCAGCCATTGGTCTGCGGCACCTCGTCAACCAGGGTGGCGAGTTGGGGCGGCCGGAACTCGGGCAGGGCGAGCGATTTGGCGGATGATTTGCGCGCGGGCTTGGCGGTTTTGGTCGGCTTGGCTTTTGGTGCCGCGTCGGGGGTGGGTTCGCGGTTGGAATGCCAGACGGCGTCCGCCGGTGTGGCACTGGCTTTCTTGGGCTTAAGCCCTTTGGCAATGCCGGCAAGGTCGCGACCGGTCGAGACGGAGGTGGTGAAACGGGTGGTGAGGGTTTCCTCGGGCTTGGCGTAGTCGTCCTTGTGCTTGATCAGCAGCCAGTTCTCGCGCGCCGGGCCGGATTTGCGGGCGGTATCGCGCCCTTTCATGTGCACGAGCACCCATTCGCCCTTCATGCGCTTGCCGTTTATGCGCATTTTGAGGTCGCCGTTTTCGAGGCCCTCATGGGGATCGCCGATCGGCTCCCAGGTGCCTTCGTCCCAGAGCATCACGGTGCCGCCGCCATATTCGCCTTCTGGGATCGTGCCCTCGAAAGTGCCATAGTCGAGCGGATGATCTTCCACATGGACAGCCAGCCGCTTGTCGGCAGGATTGTCCGATGGTCCCTTGGTGACGGCCCAGCTCTTGAGCACGCCATCGAGCTCGATACGGAAATCGTAGTGGAGGCGGGTGGCATCGTGCTTTTGCACGACAAAGCTCAGGGGGGCGCCGGCCTGCTCCTGCTTGGCGGCACTTTCGCCGGATGGCTCCTGCGTTTTGGCGAAGTCACGCTTGGCGCGGTAGTCCTTGAGCAGCGTGTCGGACTTGGTAGCCATTGGTTAGCTCGCCTTTTTGCGAGAGGCTGCGGGTTTTTCCGCCGTAGAGCGTGACTTGCTGGTCTTGGCCGGCGCCTTTGCCGTCGCTTTGGCCGGAGCCTTGTCCGAGCCGTTGCTCCCCTCAAGGCTGCTTTTGAGCGCGGCCATCAGATCAACCACATTGGAGGTATTCGGCTTGTCGTCGGGCGCGTCATCGCTGGCCTCGACCTTCTTGCCCTTGGACTTGAGCTTTTGCGCGATCAGATCGCGGAGCGCCGCCTGATAGTGATCCTTGAACACGCCCGCGTCGAACTTGGCGGTTTTCTTGTCGATAAGGGCGGTCGCGACCTCGAGCAGGTCCGGGTCGGCCTTCTTGGCGGAAATTTCGGCGAAGAACGGGTCGGCCTTGCGGATTTCCTCTTCGTAGTGAAGCGTTTCCATGAGGAGGCCCGTGCCGGTGGGCTTGATGGCGACGAGATATTCCTTGCCGCGCAGAGCGAGTTGACCGAGCCCGACCTTCTGGCTTTCGCGCAGCGCATCGCGGATGACGCGGAAGGCATCCTCGGCCAGGTCGTCGGCCGGGACCACGAAGTAGGGCTTGTCGAAATAGATGGGGTCGATCTCGCAGGCACCAACGAACTGGGTCAGCTCCAGCGTCTTGCGCGTGTCGAGCTTGACGGCGTCGATCTCCTCGTCGGTGAGGAGGACATAGTCGCCCTTTTCGTATTCAAAGCCCTTCATGATCTCGTCGGGATCGACCGGGCCCACGCCTTCGACCACTTTTTCATAGTGGATGCGCTGGCCGGTCGGCTCATGGATCTGATGGAAGGATGGCTTGGCGTTGCTCTTGGTGGCCGTATAGAGCTCGACGGCAATCGACACGAGCGACAAACGAAGCTGACCTTTCCAGACGGGACGTGACGCTGCCATGGGATACTCGCGCGCGGGGAAACTTTGGCGGTAAACGAGTCGGTGATGGGCTTTGTTCCCGCCCACCCAATTGCGTCACGCCGGTGCGCCCCCTAAGGTCCATGACCGAGAGACGAGGCGGAACCAAGGATGGGATCGATGGACGGATTTGCGCTTGATGGGCTCAGCATCACACTGATCGTCCTGGGCATCCTGGCCCTGCTCGTGCTGTTCGCCGGGGCAAAGACGGTACCCCAAGGGTACAACTACACCATCGAGCGGTTCGGGAAGTATACCCGCACGCTCAAGCCGGGTCTAAACCTCATCGTGCCGTTCATTGATGGCGTGGGGAAACGGATCAATGTCATGGAGCAAGTGCTTGATGTTCCCCATCAGGAAGTGATCACCCGTGACAACGCCACGGTGACGGCGAACGGCGTCACCTTCTACCAGATCCTGGATGCGGCGGCGGCTGCCTATGAAGTCACCGACCTGCAAAACGCTATTCTCAACCTCACCATGACCAATATCCGCACGGTGATGGGCTCGATGGATCTCGACGAATTGTTGAGCCATCGCGACGAGATCAATGAGCGTCTGCTACGGGTGGTGGATACGGCTGTGTCGCCCTGGGGCGTCAAGATCACCCGCATCGAGATTAAGGATATCGATCCGCCCAAGGATCTGGTGGAATCCATGGGCCGGCAGATGAAGGCGGAGCGCGAGAAGCGCGCGGCCATTCTCGAGGCAGAAGGGCGGCGGCAAAGCGCGATCCTTCAGGCCGAAGGCGCCAAGCAGGCGCAGGTTCTGGAAGCTGAGGGGCGCAAGGAAGCCGCGTTTAGGGACGCGGAGGCTCGCGAGCGGTCCGCTGAAGCAGAGGCCAAGGCCACCCAGATGGTCAGTGATGCCATCGCTTCGGGCAGCGTGCAGGCGATCAACTATTTCGTGGCCAACAACTACATCGAAGCACTAGGCAAGATCGCGACTTCACCCAACCAGAAGGTGTTGATGTTGCCGGTGGAGGCCGCGAGCGTCATCGGCTCTATTGGCGGCATTGCGGAAATCGCCCGCGAGACTTTTGGTGCGCCGGCAGCACCGCCGCGGTCAGCACGGCCGCCTAGCGCCGGCCAGAGCTGAGAAACAGGCCATGCAAGTCATCGCTTTTATCGCGAGCTATGGACCATGGTCCTGGATCGTCGCGGGACTGGTGCTGCTGGCGCTGGAACTGGTGGTGCCGGGCGGGTTCCTGGTCTGGATGGGCATTGCCGGTATCGTCACCGGGCTGATGCTGTTTTTCCAGCCGATTTCCGGGCCGCTGCAATGGCTGCTGTTCGGGAGCCTGTCCCTGATCGCGATCTTTGTCTGGGTGCGCTGGAGCCGCTCGCGCCCGCCTGAAAACGACCACCCGCAATTGAACGAGCGCGCCGAAAGCCTGGTGGGGCAGGTCGTGGCGCTCCAGGCCCCGATTGAGGGCGGGTTCGGGCGCGTAGCCCTTGGCGATAGTGTGTGGCGGGTGTCCGGCCCCGATTTGCCGCAGGGCACACGGGTGCGGGTGACCGGCAGCAATGGTCCGGTGCTGCGGGTAGTGCCAGCCGACCAGGTTGCCCCCTCAACCAACGCATAGACGCCCGCTTTCAACCTGTTGCCGACACGCCGCGCCGAACGGTTTTTTAACCATACACTGACAGGTTGGCCGCAGCGACAACCCTCGGGCGCCGCGAACAGGCGGGTGGAGCGGGATTTGAGCGTGCGGTTCAAAATGCAGCGGCGGCGATCAGCAGGAGCATGCTTGCTTGGCGTGCTGTTGGCTGCCGGACCGGTCATGGCTGCGTCTGACCATGCCACCGGCGATGGCTCCGAGACCAGCAATGAGCGGCTGCTACCCAATGTTTATCCAGCCGAGCCGGTGCTGGCGAGCAGTGCGGGGCTAGCTGAACCCGCGCATCCGTTTTTCGACGTGGATTGGGCAACTGCGCTGCGGGGAACCTATACCAAGTCTACGGATGACGAGACTTTCGATATCCGGTTCGTCCCGAGCTTCGCGCTCGAGCATGAGGGGTCGAGATCCCAGCTCGGAGCCTCGGGAGAGCTGGAGCTTATCCGGCCCTCCGATACCGACGAGGTGGATGTTAGCGGGTTGCGGCTTAACCTTGAGGGCGGTTACGCGCTGGACAGCGTTACGGCGCTGAGCGGGGCCGCCGACCTGTCCTACGCGCAGGAGCCGGCAAGCACGCCGGGGCTCGCCAATGATATTGCCGAGCCCGCCGCAACGCTGGTGGGCAGCCTCAATGGTGGCGCCACACGGCAGTTCGGCAGGTTCAATATCGGCGTCACCGGCGCAGTAGCCCGGTATCTTTATGGTCCCACCGAGTTGGTGGACCGGACAGTCGAGGACAACGAGGACGACAACTACTGGACGCTCGATGGCGGGTTGCGCCTCGGCTTCCAAGCCACGCCGATTCTTGAAGTCTTCGGGGAGGGCAATCTCGGCCGCGACTTGTTTGCACGTCAGACTGGCATGCCGACGCGCGATGCCACCGATAGTTCAGTCAGTGTCGGGGTGGTGGGGCGCTGGAACGAAACCCTTGAGGCCTCCGCCTCGACCGGTTTGGCGTTACGGCGTTTCGATGATGAGAACCTGGAGGAAGTGACGGCGCAATTGTTTGAAGCTGCTGTCACCTACCGGCCCGATTCCACCTGGCGCTTGACAGGGGCTCTGACCACCGATGTGCAGCCATCGGGACCGGACAATGGCGGCACGACCCGGGTGCAATATAGCGCCAGCGCCGATCTGGGTTACACCGTCAATTCATGGCTGGCTCTGCGCGCGCTAGCGGGATGGCACACGGCCCGCTTCGAGGGGAGCGCCGACACGGAAACCGGTTATGGTCTCGGTGCCGGAGCAGATTATCGGGTAAACGCGCATACTGCCGCAAGCGTCGATTATGGCTATGCAAGGACGGACAGCACTGCCGATGGCCGCGATCGCAGCCATCAGCTCAGCCTGGGTGTCACCCTGCGCCGCTAAGGCTCAGAGCTGATCGGACAGGTCGAGCTTGCGCAATTCCTTGAGGAAGCCGTCGCGGATGTCGGGGCGGTCAAGGGCGTAGACGATGTTGGCCATCAGGAAGCCGTTCTTGGATCCGCAATCGAAGGACTTGCCCTCATACTTCACGCCGGTGAACTGCTGGCCCTGCATGAGCGTCTGCATGGCATCGGTGATCTGGATTTCACCACCCGCACCCTTGGTTTGTTCGGCGAGTAGCGAGAAGATTTCGGGCTGCAGGATATAGCGCCCGGAAATGATGAGGTTGGACGGGGCATCGGCGGGCTTGGGCTTTTCGACCATCTGGGTGATGCGGAAGCCATTATCCTCCCCTGGGCCACGGGCAACGACGCCATAGGAGGAAACCTCCTCATGGGGCACTTCCTCGACGGCGATGACATTGCCCCCTGTTTCCTCATAGGCATCCATCATCTGCTTGAGCACGCCGGGCGTGCCTTTGAACAGCATGTCGGGCAGCAGAAGGGCGAAGGGATTGTTCCCGACGATGTCACGGGCACACCACACCGCGTGACCAAGGCCCAAAGGCTCCTGCTGGCGGGTGAAGCTGGTGTGGCCCGCCGAAGGCAGGTCCTTGCGCAACTCGTCGAGCGCGGCGGATTTGCCGCGCAGCTCAAGGGTCGTTTCGAGCTCGAACTGGCGGTCGAAATGGTCTTCGATCACGCCCTTGTTGCGCCCGGTAACAAAGACGAAATGCTCGATGCCGGCCTCGCGTGCTTCATCAACCGCATACTGGATCAGCGGCCGGTCTACCACTGTGAGCATCTCCTTGGGGAGAGCTTTGGTTGCCGGCAGGAACCGGGTCCCCAAACCTGCAACCGGAAAAACCGCTGTTCGTACGCGCTTGTGCAATCGTTCACTCCCGAAAGGGTAAAGGCTATGAAGGGGTGGCAACATCTGCCACATAACCCCATCGTGCAACAGTGGGTTGCCCAACAGGAGTTAATCTATGGCCGTTCTGGTAACGGGAGGCGCCGGATATATCGGCAGCCATATGGTTCTCAAGCTTGCCGATGCTGGCGAAGCCGTCGTGGTGCTGGACAATCTGGTTACCGGCTTTGACTGGGCCATCGATGGGCGTGCCAGTTTCGTGCAAGGCTCCGCCTCCGACCAAGAACTGGTCGGTCGGATACTCGCCGATCATGGCATAACCGAGATCGTGCATTTTGCCGGCTCGATTGTGGTGCCGGAATCGGTGAGCAATCCACTGAAGTATTACGCCAACAACACCGCCGCCTCGCGCGATCTGATCGAGGCTGCGGTTGCGGGCGGGGTCAAGCACTTCATTTTCTCCTCGACGGCGGCAGTTTACGGCATGACCGGACTGGCGCCAGTTGTGGAAACCACTCCACTCAACCCGATGTCGCCTTATGGCCGCTCCAAGCTCATGACCGAGTGGATGCTGCAGGACGTGGCGGCGGCCCATCCGATGACCCATGGCGTGTTGCGCTACTTCAATGTCGCTGGCGCCGACCCCGAGAAGCGTTCGGGCCAGTCGACGCCGCTCGCGACCCACCTGATCAAGGTTGCCTGCCAGACTGCATTGGGGCAGCGGGCCAAGATGGACATCTTCGGGACCGATTATGAAACGCCCGATGGGACCTGCGTGCGCGACTATATTCATGTCACCGACCTGATCGAGGCCCATGCGCTGCTGCTGGAGCATCTGCGCGGGGGTGGCGAGAGCACGACGCTGAACTGCGCTTATGGGCAAGGCTATTCGGTTCGGCAAGTGGTGGACACTGTCAAATCGGTGTCGGGCGTAGACTTTAAGGTGGAGGAGGGGCCGCGCCGTCCGGGCGATCCGGCCTCCATTACCGCAACGGGCGAGAAGGTGCGCTCGCTGCTGGGCTGGACGCCGCAGCACGACGATCTCACCGAAATCGTGCGGACGGCCTATGACTGGGAAAAGCACCTGATGATGCGCAATCGCTAGGATCGGAACAAAGATGAAGCGACTGCTGGCGGTTCTGGTGTTGAGCTTGGCGTGGCTGTCCACGGCATGGGGGCAGCCGGCGGAGAGCTTTGACAGCTTTGTGGCGAGCTTTCGCGCCAAGGCACTGGCTGCCGGCGTAAGTGCTCAAACCTACGCGGCGGCCATGGACGGGCTCTCGCCCGACCCGCGTACGCCTGGTCTGGTCACCAGCCAGCCCGAGTTTGCTACCCCCATCTGGGACTATATTGATGGACGGGTGACCGGCGAGCGGGTGGCGCGTGGCCGCTCGGCGGTCGAGCGCAACGCGGCGCTGTTCGGTGCAGTGGGGCAGCAATACGGGGTTGATCCCTATCTGCTTGGCGCCATTTGGGGCATGGAAACCGATTATGGCACGGTGCTGGGCAACAACTCACTGATCCGGCCGGTGGTGCGCTCGCTCGCGACCCTTGTGCACCAGCGTCGCTCGCGGCTTTTGGAAGATGAGGGCGATTTGATTGCGGCGCTGCTGCTGGTGCAGCGCGGACCGTTGGATGCACAGCGCCTTGTTGGCTCCTGGGCGGGGGCGATCGGGCACCTGCAGGTGAACCCATCCAATGTCGTGAAGTTCGGCACGGATGGGGACGGCGATGGCCGGGTGGATCTGCACAACTCGCTGACCGATGCGCTTGCGACCAGTGCGGTTTATCTGCGCGGGCTGGGTTACCAGCCGGGAGTAGACTGGGGCTTTGAGGTCGAGGTGCCACAGGGCTTCGACTATTTGCTGGCGTCGCGCACCCAGATGCGGCCCATCGCGTTTTTCGCTGAACGGGGGATTACCCGGGCCGGTGGGCGGGCCTTCGCCAATCCGAGCCTGCCGGTGTTTTTGTATGTGCCGGCAGGGCAGAACGGGCCCAAGTTTTTGCTGACGCAGAATTATCTGGTGCTCAAGGGCTATAACTTTTCCGATAGCTATGCTTTGGCGGTAGCGCATCTCACCGATCGCCTCAAGGGAGGAGGCGCCTTTGCGGCAGCCTGGCCGCGCGACACGGTGTTCCCCAATCTGCAGCAGCGCGAGGCGGTGCAGGCGGCGCTCAAGGCCCTGGGGCTCTATGACGGGGCGGTGGACGGACGACTAGGGCCGATCACGCAGGAGGCTTATGCGCGCTTTCAGGCGAGCCGCGGTGAGGTGGCGGACGGCTTCATCACGCGCGCTGCTTATCAAGCCTTGGTGTCTGCAGAACGCTGACATCGAGGGCCATGGTTTTGACACTGCGCCTGGGCTAATATAGCGCCATGCGTATCAAGGCTCCTTTTGTCCGTGTTGCTGTGGCCCTGTGGATCGCCATGTTCATCTTCGTGGACGTGGCGCCGGCCTTGGCACAACCTGTGCCCGACATCTTAGTCGCCCAGCAGCAAAAGCGACGCACCTTGTTTGACCTGTTGTTTGGCGAGGAGCCTCAGGCTGCTCCCCCGGTCGAGCAACCGCGCCGGGTGCAGCCGCGCCAGCAGGAGCAACGCCAGCAGCCGCGCCAGGAGCCACAGCAGCAGCAAAGGCGTCGCGAGGCGCCCGCGGCAGCTGCGCCACCGCCGAAACCCACCGTCGAGAAAGCGGCGGATGCCACCAAGCTGGCCGTGTTCGGCGACTCCATGGCTGTTGATCTCGCCAAGGCGCTGGAGCGCTTCTACGCCGAAGACCCAAACCTGGTGGTGATCGATCAGGGTGTGGGTGATTCCGGCTTTGTGCGACAGGATCATTTCAACTGGACGGCAGAGGTCGAAGAGGAGATCGCCGAGGGCAGCTTCGATCTGGCGGTGGTGATTATCGGGCTCAATGACCGCCAGGAGATCAAGGCGGAAGGGGAGACGCTGGAGCCGCTCAGCGAGCAGTGGAGCCGCCTCTACCAAGGGCGGATTACCGAGTTCCTGCAAAAGCTGCGTGCAGCGCG
Organism: Devosia sp. 1566; assembly: GCF_004005995.1. Classification (NCBI taxonomy): domain Bacteria; kingdom Pseudomonadati; phylum Pseudomonadota; class Alphaproteobacteria; order Hyphomicrobiales; family Devosiaceae; genus Devosia; species Devosia sp. 1566. The sequence goes on along the minus strand of NZ_CP034767.1, from coordinate 2,842,507 downwards.
CAAGCCGGTCCTGTGGGTGGGACTGCCACCGATGTCCAAGAACGATTATTCAACCGCGATCAGCCAGATCAATGCCATTCAGCGGCTGGCCAGTTTCTCGGGCGGCGCCGAGTTCCTCGACATCTATGAACGGTTTGTGGGTGAGGACGGCAAGTACGCCACCTATGGTCCAGATGTGAACGGACAGAACGCCCGCATGCGCCGGGATGACGGCATCCATTTCTCCTCGGCAGGAGCGGACAAGCTGGCCTTTTACGTCAGCCAGTCACTGCGCACCTTTTACCGGGGTGGTGGAGTGAGCGTGGCGGTTGCCGATCCGCTCGCCGGCACCGATGCCGCGGCGATGCTGCGGCCTCCGTTTCAGGGCTTGGGGCAAATCCGGCTGCTTGAAGTGGCAGGGGCCATTATCCCGCTTAACCGCGCCCCGGCTCGCGCCGGCGATCTGTTAACGGCAACCGGTGCGCCGAGCCCCGCGCCAGCGTTCACGCTCGATCAGTTGATGAATGCCCCGATGGGGCGGGTGGATGCGTTCGGCGTGGGCATCGATCCGGAAGCAGTACCAGCCGATAATGGCGCAAGCCCGCTCTAGGATCGCCACTTCAGAGCAGGCCTGATCTAATCGAGGAAACGCACCGCGCCGATATAGGGCAGGTTGCGATTGCGTTGCGCATAATCGATGCCGTAGCCGACAACGAATTTGTCCGGGATGTCGAAGCCGATCCATTTGGCGTGCACATCGGTTTCGCGACGGCTCTGTTTGTTGAGCAGGGCACAAACCTCGACGCGCCGGGGATGGCGCGTTTGCAGGATTTCGAGCACATGCTTGAGCGTGTGACCGGTATCGACGATGTCCTCGACGACCAGCACGTCGCGGCCGGCAATCTCACCGCGCAGATCCTTGAGGATGCGCACTTCCCGGCTCGACTGGGTGGAGTTGCCATAGGAGGAGGCCTCGAGAAAATCCACTTCCACCGGCAGGTCGAGCTCGCGCACGAGATCGGCGATGAAGATGAACGATCCGCGGAGCAGACCCACGACCACAAGCTTGTCGGTGTCGGCGAAATAGGCCGAGATTTCCTTGGCGAGGGCTTCCACCCGGGCAGCGATGGCCTTGGCGGAAATCAGTTCATCGACAACATAGGCCGGGGAAGTCATTGGCAGGTCCGAAGCAGGTTGATGAGGCGGGATCGCTCCCGCCCACCAGAGTTTAGCGGGGCAGGGCGGTCTTGCCCATGAGATCGAGATCGATGGCGCGAGCGGCCTGACGACCCTCGCGAATCGCCCAGACCACGAGGGACTGACCACGCCGCATATCGCCGGCGGTGTAAACCTTGTCGACGCTGGTTTTGTAGCTGAACGTATCGGCAAACAGGTTGCCGCGCTTGTCGAGCTGCGCGCCCAGTTGGGTCAGCATACCCTCCTGGACCGGACCGGCAAAGCCGATCGCCAGCAAGACCAGATCAGCCTTGATCACGAATTCTGTGCCGGGAATCGGCTGGCGCGCGCGATCAACGCGGGCGCATTCAACGCCGGTGACCTGGCCCTTGGCATTGCCGATGATCTTCATCGTCCCAGCGGCAAATTCCCGAATGGCGCCTTCAGCCTGGGACGAAGAGGTGCGCATCTTGACCGCCCAGTTGGGCCAGTTGGTCAGCTTGTTTTCCATTTCCGGCGGCATGGGGCGCACATCAAGCTGGGTCACCGCAATGGCGCCCTGGCGGAAGGATGTGCCCACGCAGTCCGAAGCGGTGTCGCCGCCGCCCACAACGACCACATGCTTGCCCGCGGCACTCAGCACAGCGTCCTCGGGGATGGGCTCGCCACCCAGGCGCCGGTTCTGTTGCACGAGGAAAGGCATGGCAAAGTGCACGCCATTGAGTTCAACGCCTTCAGCAGAGACGTCACGCGGCTTTTCGGCGCCACCGCACAGCAGGATTGCGTCGTGACGCGCCTGCAGGTCGGATAAGGGTCGGCTAATCCCGATATTCTCGCCATAGTGGAAGGTGACGCCTTCGGCGGTCATCTGCTCGACGCGGAAGTCGATATGGTCCTTTTCCATCTTGAAGTCGGGGATGCCGTAGCGCATCAGGCCGCCGGCCTTGGGCTCGCGCTCATAAAGATGCACATCGTGACCGGCGCGGGCCAGTTGCTGGGCCGCGGCCATGCCGGCCGGGCCACTGCCGACCACGGCGACCGACTTGCCGGTCTTGATGGCCGCGACCTGTGGCTTGACCCAACCCGAGCGGATGGCCTTGTCGGCGATGGCCTGTTCCACGGTCTTGATGGTGACCGGGGTGTCCTCGAGATTGAGGGTGCAAGCCTCCTCGCAAGGCGCCGGGCAGATGCGGCCGGTGAACTCGGGGAAGTTGTTGGTGGAGTGGAGGTTGCGCGAGGCTTCCTCCCAATCCCCGTGGTAAACGAGGTCGTTGAAATCCGGGATCTGGTTGTGCACCGGGCAGCCCGTATCGCCGTGGCAGAACGGAATGCCGCAATCCATGCAGCGCGCGGCCTGATCGGCAACGCGCCCTTCGGTCATCGGGATGGTGAACTCACCAAAATGGCGCACCCGATCGGATGCCGGCTCGTAACGCGGTTCTTCGCGTTCGATCTCAAGAAAGCCTGTAACCTTGCCCATTATTAAGCCTTAGCTGACCGTCTATCGATGGTCGTCAGAAGTGGATGTCGCCGTTGACGCTGCCGAACCTGCCCTAGCGTACTGCTGGCGATCCGCGTCCCTGGCCGGTTACGTCCTGGCAGCTGCCGTCAACATAGGTGAAACGGCGCAGATTAGGATGCACAAAGCCGTTGGCAATCTGGCTTTTGATCGAACGCAGGGATGCGTAGTAGTCGCGTCGGCAATCCGCCAAACTAAGTCCGGGTCGACCAAAGGTCAGCTCGATGCGCTGCTCGCCATCGGGCGACAAGAACTGAGCGACAATGGCGATTTCCTTTTCTGCAGCGGCGACGGGCCAGGTGGTCAAGCAGAGGGAAGCGGCGAGTACAACGATTCTTAACATGATCCTTGTGCCTTATTCCGCTGCCACGACGGTGTTGGTGCCGGCGCGGCGCTTTTCCATTTCAAGGATGGCGCGGCGATATTCCACCGGCATCACCTTGACGAATTTCGGCCGCATCTCGGCCCAGTGGTCCAGCACATATTTGGCGCGGGTCGAGCCGGTATAGTGCAGGTGGTTGGAGATGAGCTGGTGCAGGCGCTCATCGTCATGCTTGGTTATATCGCCCGAGATGTCGACGCGGCCATGCCATTCCAGATCGCCGCCGTGGTGGTGCAGGCGCTGCATCAGGGATTCTTCCTCGGGCACCGGCTCTAGTTCGACCATTGCCAGATTGCAGCGCGAGCGGAAGGTTTCGTCCTCATCGAGCACATAGGCCACGCCGCCCGACATGCCAGCCGCAAAATTGCGCCCGGTTTGGCCGATCACCACGACCACGCCGCCGGTCATGTATTCGCAGCCATGATCGCCCGTACCTTCCACGACGGCAAGGGCGCCGGAGTTGCGGACCGCAAAGCGCTCGCCGGCGACGCCACGGAAGTAGCATTCGCCCGAGATGGCACCGTAAAGCACCGTGTTGCCCACGATGATCGACTTCTCCGGGATGATGCCCGTGGTCGGGGATGGACGCACGACGATGCGCCCGCCCGAAAGACCCTTGCCGACATAGTCATTGGCATCGCCCACGAGATCGATCGAAATGCCATGGGCGAGGAAGGCGCCAAAGGCTTGGCCGGCGGTGCCGTTGAGCTTGATGGAGATGGTGTCCTCCGGCAAGCCTTCATGGCCATAGCGCTTGGCAACGGCACCCGACAGCATGGCGCCGGCCGAGCGGTCGCGCGAGCGGATCGGCAGCTCGATCTGGACAGCCTTGCCATGTTCGAGAGCTGGCTGGGCCAGTTCGACCAGCTTGCGATCGAGCACGGCTTCAAGGTGGTGATCCTGGCGTTCGGATTGGAACAGCGTGTCGCCACCAAGCGGCTCGGGCTTGAACAGGAGGCGCGACAGGTCGACGCCTTCGCTCTTCCAGTGCTCGGGCATAGGCTTTTGCACAATGAGGTCGGAGCGGCCGACCAACTCGTTCAGCGTACGGGCGCCCAGCTGTGCCATCAGGCCGCGCAGTTCTTCGGCGATGAAGAAGAAGTAGTTGATGACGTGCTCAGGCGTGCCCTTGAAGCGCTTGCGCAACACGGGATCCTGCGTGGCAACGCCAACCGGGCAGGTGTTGAGATGGCACTTGCGCATCATGATGCAGCCAGCGGCGATCAGTGGTGCGGTAGAAAAGCCGAACTCGTCGGCGCCAAGCAGGGCACCCACCAGCACATCGCGGCCGGTCTTGAGGCCGCCATCGACCTGCAGCTTGACGCGGGCGCGCAAGCGGTTGAGCACCAGGGTCTGGTGGGTTTCAGCGAGGCCGATCTCCCACGGACCGCCGGCATGCTTGAGCGAAGTCAGCGGTGACGCGCCGGTGCCGCCATCATAGCCCGAGATGGTGATGTGGTCTGCGCGCGCCTTGGCAACGCCGGCGGCGACGGTGCCGACGCCGACTTCCGAGACGAGCTTGACCGAAATATCGGCGGTCTCATTGACGTTCTTGAGATCGTAGATCAGCTGCGCCAGATCTTCGATCGAATAGATGTCGTGGTGCGGCGGGGGCGAGATCAGCCCGACGCCAGGGGTCGAGTGGCGCGTCTTGGCGACGATCCAGTCCACCTTATGGCCAGGCAACTGGCCGCCTTCGCCGGGCTTGGCACCCTGCGCGACCTTGATCTGGAGCTGGTCGGCATTGACCAGATATTCGGTGGTGACACCGAAGCGGCCGGACGCAACCTGCTTGATTGCCGAGCGCAGCGGGTTGGACGAGCCATCCTGGAGCGGCTTGTAACGGTCGGGCTCTTCGCCGCCTTCGCCCGTGTTGGACTTGCCGCCGATGCGGTTCATGGCAATGGCAAGCGTGGTATGGGCTTCGCGGCTGATCGAGCCAAAGCTCATGGCGCCGGTGACGAAGCGCTTGACCAGATCGACGGCTGGCTCGACTTCCTCAAGCGCAACGGCGGGGCCGAGCGGCTTGAAGTCAAGGAGATGGCGAATGGCAAGATAGCCGTTTTCGGCCGTGTTCACGCGCTGCGCGAAGCTGTTGTAACGGTCCTGGGCCGTTTCGGGGCTGTCTTCGCGGGTACGCACGGCGTGCTGCAGGTCGGCCACCACATCGGGCGACCAGGCATGCTTTTCGCCGCGGATGCGGTACATATATTCGCCGCCCACATCGAGCGACTTTTGCAGCACGATGTCGTTGCCAAAGGCGCCGGCGTGGCGGCTGACGGTTTCCTCGGCGATCTCGAGCAGGCCCACGCCTTCGATGGTCGTGGCAGTGCCAAAAAAGAAGCGCTGCACGAATTCGGTGCTGAGGCCCACGGCGTCAAAGATCTGGGCGCCGCAATAGCTCTGATAGGTCGAGATGCCCATCTTGCTCATGACCTTGAGCAGGCCCTTACCGACGCTCTTGATGTAGCGGTAAACCACTTCATGGGCGTCGACTTCGGCCGGGAACTCGCCTTCAGCATGCAGGGCCGCCAGCGCTTCGAAGGCCAGATAGGGGTTGATGGCTTCAGCGCCATAGCCAGCCAGCATGGCGAAGTGGTGCATTTCGCGCGCTTCGCCGGTTTCCACCACGAGCCCCGAAGAGGTGCGCAGACCCTTGCGGATCAGGTGATGGTGCACAGCAGCGGTCGCCAGCAGCGCCGGAATGGCGATGCGTTCGGCCGAAACCAGGCGGTCCGAAAGGATGATGATGTTGAATTCGCCCCGCACCGCGGTTTCGGCAGCCTCGCAGATGGTGGCGAGCGCCGCTTCCATGCCCGCCGCGCCCTCAGCAGCCGGGTAGGTGATATCGAGGGTCTGCGTGCGGAACTCGTTGTCGGCCATGTCGCCAATGGCGCGGATCTTTTCGAGATCCTCATTGGTCAAAATGGGCTGACGCACTTCAAGGCGCTTGTGATGCGAGGCGCCTTCAAGGTCGAACAGGTTCGGCCGCGGCCCGATGAACGAGACGAGGCTCATCACCGATTCCTCGCGGATCGGATCGATGGGCGGATTGGTGACCTGGGCGAAGTTCTGCTTGAAGTAGGTGTAAAGCAGCTTGCTCTTGTCCGAGAGCGCCGAGATGGGCGTATCGGTGCCCATGGAGCCAACGGCTTCCTGACCGGTCGTCGCCATGGGCGTCATCAGCAGCTTGATGTCTTCCTGGGTGTAGCCAAAGGCCTGCATGCGGTCGAGCAGCGACTCCGAGGTGGTCGGCGCCTTGGGCTGGGTTTCGGGCAGGTCTTCGAGCACGATCTGGGTGCGGGCGAGCCAGGCCGAATAGGGATTGCGAACGGCAAGGCTCTGCTTGATCTCGTCATCAGAGATGATGCGGCCTTCTTCAAGGTCGATCAGCAGCATGCGGCCGGGCTGCAGGCGCCAGCGCTCGACAACATCTTCCTCGGGGATGTCGAGCACACCCGATTCGGAGGCCAGCACGACATGGCCTTCCTTGGTGACGAGATAGCGGGCGGGGCGAAGTCCATTGCGGTCCAGCGTTGCGACTACATAGCGGCCATCGGACAGCGACATGGCGGCGGGGCCGTCCCAGGGCTCCATCAGGGCAGCATGATATTCGTAAAAGGCGCGGCGGGTGTCGTCCATCAGCGGGTTGCCGGCCCAGGCTTCGGGGATCAGCATCATGGCTGCATGGGGCAGCGAATAGCCGCCGCGCACGAGGAATTCCAGCGCGTTATCGAAGCAGGCGGTATCGGACTGGCCCTCATAGGAGATGGGCCAGATCTTGGTGATGTCTTCGCCAAACAGGGGCGACGACACGGAGGCCTGGCGCGCCGCCATCCAGTTGACGTTGCCCCGGATGGTGTTGATCTCACCATTATGGGTGGTCATGCGATAGGGATGCGCCAGCTTCCAAGACGGGAAGGTGTTGGTGGAAAAGCGCTGGTGCACCAAGGCAATGGCGGACTCGAAGTCCTCGTCATGCAGGTCCGGGTAAAAGGCCTTAAGCTGGTAGGCGAGGAACATGCCCTTGTAGACAATGGTGCGCGCCGACATGGAGACGACGTAAAAGCCGTTGTCCGTGTCGCTTTCGGGGATCTCGCGATAAACCGTGTTGGAGATCACCTTGCGCACGATCAGGAGCTTGCGCTCGAACTCATCGATGGTAAGGCCAACGGGGCGGCCGATCACCATCTGCTCGATGATGGGCTGGGTGGCGATAACGCCGGCCGAAAGGGCAGAGTTATCGAAGGGCACGAGGCGCTCGCCGAGCAGGGTCAGCCCTTCGCTCGCGAGGCACGCCCGCACCGTCTGGGCGCAGCGATCCCGAAGGGCGGGATCGTTGGGATAAAACAGCATGGCCACCGCGTAGAACTGCTTTTCGGGCAGGGGGAACGGCAGGACCTTGCTAAAAAAGGCATGCGGCGTTTGCACCAGGATGCCCGCGCCATCACCCATCAGCGGATCGGCACCTACGGCGCCGCGGTGTTCGAGGTTCTCGAGGATCTCGAGACCCTTTTCGACCACTTCGTGGCTGGGCTTGTTCTTGATGTTGGCGATCATGCCGATGCCGCAGGCATCGTGCTCATTGGCCGGATCGTAAAGACCCTGAGCAGCGGGGCGGCCGGTGTTGAGAGCGACAGGGCGACCATTCTCGATCAGAGTTTTACGAGTGCTGGCGGGGATCGTGACGGGAAAAGTGGGTCCGTTCCGGTGGGGTGCCATGGTCGTATCCTTGCTCTGTCGGCCCAAGCGGGCATGTCGCTATGTCGTGTGCATCCTGAGTGTGCCGGCGGGCGGCGGGGCGGATGCATTGTCGTCCTCTGGTGGGCGCGCTGCTCGAGCGGGTCGTACCGGGTACGGCTCGGAAGAGCAAATACGTCCATGCGTGGGAGCGGCGCTGCATCCAAATGGCCGCTCATTCGGGCTTCGAGACTGGCCTGAACGGGCGTTCGGCGTCTCGGATTTATCCCCGCCTGTCCGTTTCCGCTAATGGCATAGCGGGCCAGCCGGATCGGCGTGCGTGCTGGCCGGGGAGACCGGGGCGACGCGTCAGAAAGGACAGACGTGCTGCCCTATCGCGGTCACAATTGCATAAATCGAAACCGGGGGTCAAGCGGGATATGAGCGGCTTGGGACAGCCAAGTAGGAAATTGCCAACTTGGGGATAGGAAAGCAGAATTTTTGCGCCTGGGTCTCCCTTAATACGGGGAGCCCCACCAGCCTGAAGTCCAGAAATAGCTATTCGAGATGCGATTTAAGGAACCACAGATCCTTGTCGAGCTCGCGTGAAAAGGCGGTCAGGATGTCGGCCGAGGTCGGGTCCCCGGCCTCTTCGACGGTGTCGATATCGTCGCGAATCTGGTTGGCGAGTTGGGCGTAGCGCTCAGTCAGTGCCGCAAGATGGTCTGGGACTTTGCGAATCTCGGTGGGATAGGGCGGCAGGCTCGTGGAGGCGGCAACCACTTGGCTGGTGCCCAAGGCAATGCCATCCAGCTGCGCCACCCGTTCGGCGATCACGTCAGTATGGGTGTCGATGGCGGCGCGGAATGGATCGAGCATTTCGTGTACCGCGATGAACTGCAAGCCTTTGAGATTCCAGTGCGCCTGCTTGGTCAGCAGCGCCAGATCGATAGAGTCGGCGAGGCGGGCATTGAGCAGCTCGATCACCGCGGATTTGGAGTTAGACTTCAATTCTACCGAGGGGATGGCCATAGGTTTGTCCTTGAGGTGAGGGGCAGATGGCTGCCGTGTGTTCAAAGGGAAACCGGAGTGACGCGGTGAAGTTCCGGCTGGGGGTAAATGAAAAAGCGCAGCCCGGGTGGACTGCGCCTCTTGGATCGTTGCGAACGGGTCGGATTAGTTGACCGACTGGTCCTCGATCGTAGGCTGGCTGGTGCCGCCGCTGATCTGGATGGTGCGCGGCTTCTTGCTTTCGGGCAGTTCGCGCTTCAGTTCCAGATGGAGCAAGCCGTTTTCGAGCGTGGCACCCTGAACCTCGACATAGTCGGCCAGCTGGAAGCGGAGCTCGAAAGCGCGCTCGGCAATGCCGCGATGGAGGAATTCACGAGCCTTTTCAGTGCTCTCGGCGGGCTTGGCACCCTTCACAACCAGGCTGTTTTCCTTGGTCTCGATGGCGATATCGCCATTGGAGAAGCCAGCCACGGCGATGGAGATGCGGTAGGCATCATCGCCAGTACGCTCGATATTGTAGGGAGGATAAGTTTTTGCTTCCTGCCCGCTCAGGGTATCGAGGCGGTTGAAGAGGCGGTCGAAGCCGACGGTGGAGCGGTAGAAGGGGGAAAAATCGATGGTCTGCATAGCACATTCTCCTGAAAGCAACGTGGTGTTCTCGACCCTCGCTATGGGGCTCCCAAAAGAGGCAAGCCGTTGATTTTGCTCGGGTGAGGTCCCCGGATAACCGGCGGACGAGCTATATCTAGGCGCCCCGTTTGGGGGTTCAAGAGCCTTGCAAAGCGGGCGCTGCAAATTTTTTTGCCCTGCAATGGCCATGTAGATGAACGCATTCTGAACGCGGTTTTGCATCCCCGTTCAGGATGGGGGGCGCATAAGGGGGCATGTGCTGGCCAAAGCCGGCGCTACGCAACTGCGGGCTTGTCACCCGCCCCCCGCACGGGCCCGCAGCGTAAGGGAGCCAGCATCTCGCAAGAGGTGCTGGCTTTCTTTTGTCCAGCGCCTATATAAGCCCACCCCTCCGGCCGGCTTGCCTTCAGCACCGGCCCATCCGGCATGAAGGTTTGTGGCATGACCATTGTTGTGGATCCCAATGGGCCCAAACTGGCCAGCGACCCGAACAATCCGGTTCCCGAAGGGGGGCGCGTCGGGTTCTTCCGGTCCGCCGACGGGGTGCGGTTGCGCTATGCGATCTGGCCCAAGGGCGTGGGGCCGCATCGGGGCACGGTGTGCCTGCTGCAGGGGCGAACCGAATTCATCGAGAAGTATTTCGAGACCATCGCCGATTTCCGCTCGCGCGGCTTTGGCGTCGCGACCTTTGACTGGCGCGGGCAGGGTGGATCGGAACGGCTGATCGGCAATCCCAAGCTGGGATATGTCGACAAGTTCTCCGATTACTGGAGTGACCTTAAAAGCTTTCACAGCGAAATCCTGCTGCCCGATTGCCCGCCGCCCTATTACCTCGTGGCCCATTCGATGGGCGGGCTCGCGGCGCTGTTTGCCGGGGTCAATGACCGGCTGATGTTCGAGCGCATCTTTTTGTCCTCGCCCATGGTGGGGCTGGAATCGCCGCCTTTCGGCACCGCGGGCGCCGCACGGATCCTGAGCGCAATGAGCTTTCTTGGGCTCGGACGGCTGCCGTTGCGGCGGCCGCAGGACAAGGCTGCCTCGAAAATGGCGTTTGCCGACAACCCGCTGACCGGGGATCCCGAGCGCTTTGCCCGGAGCATCGCGGTGCTCAAGGCCCATCCCGAACTTGAGATCGGGGCGCCAACGATCCAGTGGACGGGGGCGGCGCTGGCGGCGATGGCTGCGGCACAGCGCGATGACTTTCCCGAAAAGCTGCGGGTGCCCCTCCTGATCCTGGCGGCAGCGCGGGACCGGGTGGTCTGGACACCGGCGACCGAGGAGTTGGGCCTGCGCCTGCGCACCGGCCGGCATATGGTGGTGCCCGGAGCCCAGCATGAGCTGTTCATGGAAACCGATGCGATTCGCGCGCAGGTGTTCGCCGCGTTTGACGCGTTCATCACCGAGCAGAGCTGACCGCAGGGCTCCGTCCGCTCAGGCGCGATTCACCAGTTCGAGCGCAGCATCCAGCAGCCGGGGGGAAGCCGCGGCCACCACATTGCCCCCACTGGTGGGCTCGCTGCCGTCCCAGCAGGCAATGGCGCCGCCCGCTTCGCGGATGATCGGCACCAGGGCGGCGATGTCATAGGTGTTAAGGAAAGGCTCGACCACCAGATCGGCATGGCCGGCCGCGAGCAGGGCATAACCATAGCAATCCATGCCGAAGCGCTGCAGACGGGTGGCGCCGGCCACAGCCTGCCATTTGGCTTGCAGCTCGGGCGTGCGGAAAAGCTCGGGCGTGGTGGTGAACACGCGGCAGGCGGCAAGCTCGGTTTGCCCTGAGCTGCGCAGGGGTGCCTGGGTCTGGCCGCGGCGATAGCTGGCCTGGCCAGGCACCGCCAAAAATGTTTCCCCGATAAAGGGTTGCGTCATGATCCCGGCGACCGCCACGCCGTCCACGGCAAAGCCGATCAGCGTGCCCCAGACGGGGGCACCCGAAATAAAGGCCCGGGTGCCATCCACGGGATCGATGATCCAGGAAAAGCGGTGCTCGCCCGTGTTGCCCCATTCCTCGCCAATGACGGCATGATCGGGAAAGGCTTCAGCGATCACCGCGCGAATGGCGGTTTCCGCTGATTTGTCGGCCTCGGTAACCGGGTCAAAACCGCCGGCGAGCTTGTTGTCGACCAGCAGGGGCGTGCGGAACAAGGGCAGGGTGCAGGCCGCGGCGGCATCGGCGGCGCGGAGCAGGGTGGCTTGGATGGCAGCGAAATCAGGCGTCATGCAGGAGGTCCGGGGCACGACCTCGTGGCTGGGGCTCACCAGGAGGTCTGGGGGAGACGCGGTGGTGGTAGCATGAAGAGGTGAGGGGAGGAACTGGGTGGGCTCCCCGAACTCCACCCACTGCAGGCCCCCTCTTGCCAGCGAGCACCATTCCAGATGCGCGCTGGCCAGAAGGAAAGGCTGCAATTTACAGCTTTACGCCGACGCTCCCCAGGAAGCTGTCGATACGGTTGTCGACTTCCTCTTTTGTTTCAGCCCACTCTGGGACCGACTGAAGAAGATTGTCGTGCCACGCCATAAGGTTAGGATAGTCCCGGAGAGGAGGCTTCGAACGATCAATCTGGGAGAAGGGGCCCGCAATATCGAAGTCAGCAAGGGTCAGAGCTTGGCCTACCATGAACTTGCGCCCTTCAAGATGCTGGTCGAGCACCTTCGCTGCGGCGCGCATCTTGCCCTCAGCGAACGTGATCACCGGCTCGTTCTTTGGTGCGCCCATGACCGTCTTGCCGACCCGTTCATCGAATAGGGTGGTTGCAAAGATACGCCATTGCTCGCCCGACCAGAACATCCACTGAAGAACCTCGAAGCGTTCTCTCTCCGTAGCTCCGACCAGCGGTGAGTTTACCTTGTTAGCCAGGTACAAATTGATGGCGGCGGCTTCATAGAGAATGAAATCTCCGTCTTCCAAAACCGGCGTCAAGCCATGTGGATTGAAGCGCGACTTGAACTCGTCGGTTTGGCTTTCGCCCTTAAACAGATCGACCTTCACGCGTTCTATTTCAATGCCCATGATCTTTGCGGCGGTGGTCACGCGACGCAAACTGCCCGAACCGGGATCGCCGTAAATCTTGATTGTCATAACTGCTCCTTTGGTTGTTTGAGTAGTGGGCCACACCAGGGCGTGGCCGTGTGGGGTCAGACCTGCCCCATGCCGCCATCGACACTAAGCTCGGTTCCGGCAACGAAACTGCTTTCATCTGAGGCGAGGAAAAGAACCGCGTTGGCCACTTCCTCGGCACGTCCCATCCGACCCAACGGAATCATGGATGCGAATGCCGTCCGGATGGCGTCCGCGCCTTCCTTGGAATCGGCTTGGCTATCGATGATCGGAGTGTCGATCGGGCCAGGGCTCAATGTGTTGACTCGAACCCCGCTTGCCTTGAGTTCTGCGGTCCAAGTTCGGGCGAAGGAGCGCAGCGACGCCTTGGTAGCGCTATAGGTGCTGTAGCCAGGAAGCCCCATATAGCTGGCCGCAGACCCGACGAGGATGATGGACCCGCCAGCTGCCATCAGAGGCAGCGCCTTTTGCGCAGTGAACATCGTGCCGCGCACATTGAGATTGAACGTCTTGTCGAAGCTCGCCTCGCTGATATCGCCGAATGTCACCGGGTCCACGAGACCGGCACTTGCCACCAGGATATCAAGCCTCCCCTTTGCCGACTTTACGGCACGGAAAAGCGTGTCGAGATCCGAGAGATTGGTGGAGTCCGCGCGGATGGCAGTGATGTCACCACCGATTGCCGCTGCCGCCCTGTCCAGGTCCACCTGCTTGCGAGCCGTGATGAAGACCGAAGCGCCTTCCTGCACGAACCGCAGAGCTGTTGCCAGCCCGATACCGCTCGTACCGCCAGTCACGACGGCAACCTTTCCTTGAAGCCTACCCATCATCGTCATCCAGAATTAAATCGGCACAAGACACTTCCAAACGGAGCGTTCGTTCGACCGTTGTCTGGATATAGACTTCTGCGAAGCCTGGATTAGTCGGCGCTTTTGTATATCATTCATGCTTTTGAGGAATGAATTCGCGTGGATCGCTTTACCCTGATGCTTTCGTTCACACGGGCTGTCGAGACCGGCAGTTTCACAGCTGTGGCCCGTGAAATGGGCGTTGGGCAGCCGGCCGTCAGCCGAAACATCGCGGCACTGGAAAAGCATCTCGGTGCACGCCTCATGCAGAGGTCGACGCGCAAACTCAGTCTGACGCCCGAAGGCGAACGTTTTTACCAGGAAGCCCGTGCCGTACTCGACGGACTAAACGAGGCGGAGGCGAATGCCCGCGGCGAAGACCGCCCCAGTGGACTTGTGCGTGTGGCCTGCGCGACCTCACTCGGCAGTCAGGTCCTGCTTCCCTGGTTGGGCGAGTTGTTGGAACGCTATACCGAGTTGCAGATGGACCTCCAGATCGGCGACCAGTACGTCGACCTTATCGGCGAAGGTGTCGACATAGCCATCCGTATCGGGACCCTCCGTGATAGCGCCATGCGTGCCAGGCGGATCGGCAGTTCTGTAAGAGTTTGCGTCGCCAGCGCCACTTATCTTGAGAGACGCGGCGAGCCGAAAGTCCCGGACGACCTCAAAGATCACACCTGCATTGTCTATACGTTGCTGACCACAGGAGCGTGGTCGTTCAGAAGCGGAGACATCCCGGTCACTGGACGCTTAAAGGTGAATTCTATCGACGCCGTGTATCGGGCAGTGCGTGACGGGCTCGGGATTGGTTATGGCCCGTTCTGGCTTTTCGAAGATGCCATACGGAGCGGATCTGTGCGGGTGGTTCTCGCAGATCATCTGGGCGAGCCCACGCCGATCAACATCCTTTACTCCGCGACACGGCTCCTGCCGCGGCGTGTTAGCGTGGTCATGGACTTTATTGCCGATAAATTCTCCCACGAGCCAGCTCTGAACGCGCCACAATTGCTCGAGAACACCGTGACTGGGTAGCGGTCTGGAACCTAAAGCAAAGCTCTAGCACAGCGTGTGGCCTGCTTCTTCTTCGGCTCCGTTGCTGAAAGCCGGCATTCAGCTTCCCACCCCCATGGTGGCCGTTCCGGGTCGCTGAGCCGGATTGGTGGCTTGGGTGGCTGCTGGGGTAGGGGGTAGCGGCCCGATACTGCCGCTAGAGATGAAAGTGACCGGCGGATTCGGGTTGGTAAAGTACCCGTTCGATGCGGATCTGCTGTGGACGATCGGACACCAGCCAGTCGATGGCATGGCCTTCACCATAACCCAGGATTGCGGCGCCGAGGTCGGAGAGCACCGAAAGCTTGCCCGAGTTTTTGTCCGCGTCTTGCGGATAAACCAGCGTCACGTCGCGCTGCTCGTCGTCCAGCTGCAGCACGAGCCTGGAATTCATGGTGACGACATCGCGCGCGACGCGCAGGGGATCGACCACAATGGCTCGTTCGATCTCGTGTTCGAGGTCCACAATGGCCGGTCCTTGCTCGTAGGCCATCAGGTCCTGGAGGCGGGCTTTGTCCATCTCGGTGATGTAAATCTCGGCGGCTTCGGCCATGGCTCCGTCACGCAGGCGCTGCAGATAGCGGGCAGAGGTCATGGACAGGGCGGTGAGCCCTGGTGTTTCCCGATCGACCACAAAGCCGCAGCGCTCAAAGGCCTTGAGTGAGCGGGTGTTGTCCGGATGGATCTTGGCGATGACGGTGCGGGCGCGCATATCGAGAAAGGCGAGCTTCAGCCCTTCGCGGATGGTGCTGGTGCCGAGCCGGCGACCCCAGTTGTCGTGATCGCCGATCACCAGGACGATTTCGCAATCAGGGCCGGTCTTGACCAGGCGGACGAAGCCCACGGGCCGATCAGTGCGATCATGGGCCATGAAGAAGCGTCCGCCCTGGTTAAACAAATGGGTCAGGATCGGCAGCTGCGTTCGATCGACGGCCTGGGCGATGAAGCGGGACACGTTGCTTGAATCACTGAGATAGCGCGTGACGCGTTCATCTTCCAACCAACGCATCAGGATCTGGGCGTGGGTCCGCGTGATTTCCGGACGCAGCGCCACAAAAGGCTTGTTCATCTTCGCCACCTTGGTCGCAAGAATGAAAGCCTGTCACGGTCATGGCCGTGCTGGTTCTTTCGGGTCAGAGCTGAAAAACAGGAAAGCACACCATAGCAAGGATGTACCCGCCAAGGCCAGCGCCGGGGTGCTCACGTGGACGTGCCGGGGTCAGGCCCCGGGCTGCGACCCAGGGACGCGCATTTGCATGGCCCTGGCATCCATGTGGGGCCTGTTGCCTTATAGGTGCAGCGGCGCGCCGTGCCCCCGCATCATGATGAGGAAACCAACCGTGCTCGACGAAATCTGGTCCACCGCCGTCAACGAATTTTCGGATGTTCCAGACGTTTCGACCATTACACGCATTGCCATGCGGTTGCTGCTCGCTGCCATGCTTGGCGGGATCCTTGGCTATGAGCGTGAACGCAAAGGCAGAAGCGCTGGGGTGCGCACCCATATGCTGGTTGCCGTGGGGGCGGCACTGTTTGTCATCGGACCGACCCAGAGTGGCATGCCGATCGAGGATATGTCGCGGGTCTTGCAGGGCATTGTGCAGGGGATCGGCTTCCTCGGCGCCGGCGCGATTATCGTGCGCACGGCAAAGAACCAGGTGGAGGGCCTGACCACCGCCGCCAATATCTGGGCCACTGCGGGCATTGGTGTCATTGCCGGTTTGGGCCTCGAAGCTACCGCGGTGCTGTCGGCGGCTGTTATCCTCATCATCCTGGCGGCGGTGCCACTGATCTTGCCGTCAAAAGCCGATAACGGCGATAGCCAATAGGCAAGC
The DNA here is from genome assembly GCF_004005995.1 of Devosia sp. 1566. NCBI lineage: Bacteria > Pseudomonadati > Pseudomonadota > Alphaproteobacteria > Hyphomicrobiales > Devosiaceae > Devosia > Devosia sp. 1566. The sequence goes on along the minus strand of NZ_CP034767.1, from coordinate 2,826,336 downwards.
TCCAGGCCCGGAGGGGACACGAGGGCAGGTGTGGTCTGCGGATTTTATTTACTCGCCGCTCCCTGCGGTTTATCTGCGGTGGTGGCAGGATCCTTGCGGCACAAACGAGTAGGCGAAAGCGGTGAACGATAGGCCAGCGCGGGCGAAGGGAGGATCGGAGCGCGTTTCCTTCCGGCGCCCACTGGTCCATGGGGGCCTCGAAACCCTCGCCGCTCACTATGTGCGCCAATCGTTCAAACCCCATTTTCACCCGCAATACCTGATTGGGGTGATCACAGCCGGCGTGCATTCGGTTTGGTGCCGGGGTGAGCAGCTCAGCGTGAGCGCGGGAACCGTCATGACCATGCGGCCAGGCGACGTGCACCACGGCAATGCGGCGGTCGAGGGTGGTTGGGGGCAACGGATGTTCTATGTCTCCGAGCAAACCATGGGGGACATCCTGGGAAATCGGGAAGGCCGCGAGGGCGTGCCCCTGCCGGACTTCAAGCTCTCCAACCGCCGGGATCCGTCCCTGGCAGAGCGGCTGGAACGCATCCACCAGGTTGTGCATGGGTCACGGCTGGCGCTGTCCCGGGACACGGCCCTTGATGCCCTGGGGGATGTGGTGGCCAGGCTTGCCGGTAACACTGCCCAAACAGAAGTGGCGATTATTCTTCCGGATCACCGCGCCCGAAACCTCGTCGACTACCTCCATGCCCATGTTGAAGAGGATGTCGGGCTCGACGTGCTGTCCTCGCTGGCCGAATTGGGTCGGCGGCAGACGATCGACTTGTTCAAGCGCCGCACCGGACTGCCGCCCCATGCCTACCATATCGGCTTGAAGGTGCGCCTGGTGCAGAACCTGCTTCGCGAAAGGCACTCGCTGGCTGCGGCGGCGGCCCAGGCGGGCTTTGCCGACCAGAGCCACATGACGCGGCACTTTACCGCCATAGTCGGCACCACACCGGCAGCTTATGCGCAGGCCTGACCGGGGCTGCACTTTTGTTCTATAGCTCGCCTGCGCCATCGCCTACCCACTGACAGCTAGACCGTGAGCCACAGTGGCGGGTCTGAGTTGAACGAGGGTAAAGACCATGACGGACAGGGTCCATGCGGCGGCAACACATGATCGCCGCTCCACCGGTTTGGCCGACCTGGCCGTGCTGGGCGTCGCGGTGGTTTGGGGGGCGAGCTACCCGGTCAGCAAAGGCGCATTGGCCTATGCGCCGGTTCTGGTCCTGATTTTCTACCGGTTTTTCGCCACTGCCTGCATCATGTCCATGCTGGCGCGGCGCGAACTGGCATCTGCTGCGCGGGCGGACCTGGTGCGGGCTGCTGTGCTCGGCGTTATTCTAGCAGTGATCTTTATTGCCGAGATCGCAGGCCTTGCCCAGACGAGCGCAACCAATGCGGCTTTGATCATTTCCTTGAGCACGCTCTTTACTCCGTTTCTGGACTATGCGCTGGCGCGGCGCGTGCCGCCCCCCATCGTCATTGTTGGCGCGGTTATCGCCTGCGCTGGCGTTGGCTGCCTTGTGGGTGGACTGACCGCATGGTCGCCCGGGGATGGGCTTATTCTCCTTGCCGCCATGCTTCGGGCGGTCATGGTGGTTGCCACCAAGCGATTGATGGCGGGACGCGCATTGTCGTCCGTGGCGCTGACTGCCACGCAAGCTGTCATCGTCAGCGCAGTCGCGCTGGCGATGCTTTGGAGCACTCAGGGGCTTGGCGCGCTTGTTGTGGCGGCCGGCCCGAGCTTTTGGGCCAGCGTCGCCTTTCTGTCGCTGTTTTGTACGATCGCGGCCTTTTACGTCCAGAATGCTGCGGTCCGCCGAACGAGCCCGACCAGGGTTGGCTTTCTGATGGGAACCGAGCCGCTGTTCGGTTTTGCGTTAGCGCATCTCCTTTTAGCTGAGCCTGTAACCGCATCGACGCTTGTTGGTGCAGCCCTGATCGTGGCTGGGACATTCCTCGGCATGGCAGGCGAACGCCGGGAATTGATGCAGCAGGATGCCCGGGCAGGGTGACGGGTGCGGGTGAGGCGCCGGCCGGTCCGCTATTCGGCGGCGAGTTTTTGGGCGGCGGTGTGGGGGGTGAGGAGGGTGGGGAGGTCCAGAGTGATGAGGGCGGTGATCAGGTGGTCCATGAGGGAGCGCATGGTGTCAAAGCCGCTGTTTCGATCCAGGGTCGCTTCGTTCATGTAGAGGTGGCGGCTGATTTCGATCTGGAGGGCGTGCACCCCTTGCTGGGGGCGGCCATAGGCGCGGGTGGAAAAGCCCCCGGCATAGGGGCGGTTACGCGCAACGCGCAGGCCCGCCGCGCTGAAGATGGTTTCCACCATGTCGATCAGGGCCGGGGTGCAGGTGGTGCCATAGCGGTCGCCAAGCACAATATCGGGGCCGGAGCGGTCGCTCGGACGGTTGATGCGCGGCATGGAATGGCAATCGATCAGCACCGCGACGCCGAAGGTGCCGACGGCTTCGTTGAGCAGCTTTTGCAGTGCGGCATGGTAGGGCTGATAAATGCCCTCGATACGCATGCGCGCGTCCTCAAGGGTCAGCCGGTCGCGATAGATGGGCTTGTTTTCAGCCACGACGCGCGCGAGCGTGCCAAGGCCGGCAGCCACGCGCGGCGAGGTGGTGTTGAACCTTGGCCCAAGGGGCTCGTCGAACATGGAGGGGTCCAGTTCCCACGGCTCACGATTGACGTCGAGATAGGCCCGGGGGAAATGCGCGCGTAGCAGGGGAGCCCCGAGATGGGGTGCGCGGGCAAAGAGTTCGTCGACAAAAGCATCCTCGGACTGGCGGATCGAGAGATTATCGAGCCGGGTCATGGCAAGGAAGCGTTCGGGATAATTGCGGCCCGAATGGGCCGAGTTGAACACCAGGGGCGCCACGAGGCGGCGCGGCCGGATCGTTTCAAACGCTGGCTGATCCCAATAGTCGGACCGCACAGTCCCTCCCGATAGGCTTGGGCGCCGTTCTGCGACGCGGCGCCGTTTACCCCCGCAATGTGGCCCGTGGCACGCGGCTTGTCCAGTTGATCAAGATAATTGTAAGGGCCAGCTGCCCGGTTTGCGTTATGGCTAACCTGGCATAAACATCCGTGGGATAATTTGCGACTCAGTGGCGAATTGGCCGGAGAGAGTGATGAGACGAATTCTGCTGGCGGAAGACGATAATGACATGCGCCAGTTTCTGACGCGGGCGTTGAAAAACGCCGGCTATGAGGTGGTTTCCTTCGATAATGGCCTTTCTGCCTATGAGCGGCTGCGCGAGGAGCCGTTTTCGCTGCTGCTGAGCGATATCGTGATGCCGGAAATGGACGGGATCGAGCTGGCGCGGCGCGCCACCGAACTCGATCCAGACCTGAAGGTGATGTTCATCACCGGCTTTGCCGCGGTGGCGCTCAACCCCGACAGTGACGCGCCCAAGGATGCTTCGGTTCTGAGCAAGCCGTTTCACCTCAAGGATCTGGTGAATGAAGTGGAGCGGCTGCTGGCCGCGTGATCAAACACGCTGGGGCGGCGCCTGAGCCGCCTTTGAATGGGGTGCTGGAATTGCCATCGCTGCGCGCAGATCTGGGCGCAGGTGGAGGCGGAAAAGCGGGGGAGCATTTTCTCCCCAGCGGCGCGCGCGAGGCCCCTTGACCACAAAGCAAGTTTTGTGGTCTATCCGCGCCATTGGGACGGCCTAGCGGCGGTTCCTTCCCGGAGAGATGGGCGTATAGCTCAGCGGGAGAGCACCTCGTTGACATCGAGGGGGTCACAAGTTCGATCCTTGTTACGCCCACCATCTCTCTAGTCTATTCGCCGATGGCGATGGGAGTATAGCTCAGCGGGAGAGCATTCGCTTCACACGCGAAGGGTCACAAGTTCAATCCTTGTTACTCCCACCATCCGCCCCTTCCTCGCGCCGGGGCGGCCTGCAAACAGCAATGACCTGCGCTTCCGGTGCTCACGTAGTAATCTACGTTGCGCGCCGGTTCTCGGACATTACTGTTTTCGACTCGCCCCGACCCGAAGCTGGGGCGGATGGTGCGTGACGACGAGCATTGATTCGCCGGTTTCTCGATGACTGCTGTCTGCGCCTGCCCTGCAAAGGGGATGGCATAACGCGCTTGCCGGGGCACTTTCTTCCCTCCCCCTTGAGGGGAGGGATTGAGGGAGGGGGTCGTCGTGGCGGGCACAATGCGGCCACGACGCTGACCCCCACCCCAGCCCTCCCCTCAGGGGGGAGGGAGGGCGGGAGCCTCGGTTCCGGCATGTTTTGGGGGAAGAGAAAGAACTTGGCGGCAGGTTCTAGCGGCTGATGAAAAGAGCTTGCGCGGGTAGCTGGGGCGGGAGCAGAAATGGGGGATGGCAAAGCGATTTCCCCAGCTCGAATCCCACCATCACAAGTTCATTGCGGCCCAGCACATGTTCTTCACGGCTTCTGCCGCGCCGACGGGGCATGTGAACATGTCGCCGCGGAGCACCGACATGTTCCGGGTGCTCGGGGACAATGACGTGCTTTATCTCGACCGCACCGGCAGCGGCAATGAAACGGCGGCGCATCTGCGGATCGATCCGCGGCTGACCATCATGTTTTGCGCTGTGGACGGGCCGCCGCTGATTCTGCGGCTGTATGGGCAGGGGCGGGTGATCCATCGCGAGAGCGAGGAATATGCCACCCTGTTGGCCGAGCAGTTCGGGGGCGAGGCGCCGCTTGGGGCGCGACAGATGGTGCGGCTCGAGGTCGAGCTGGTGCAGAGCTCGTGCGGCTATGGCGTGCCGCTGTTCGATTATCGCGAGGAGCGCCCGCAGATGGATAGCTGGGCGCGGGCCAAGGGCGTCGATGGCATCGAGGATTATTGGCGCGAAAAGAACCAGGTGAGCCAGGATGGCTTTCCCACGGGGCTGTTCGAGGCGCCGGTCACCTCGGCTTGAACGGCTCGGAGGGGTTGGGCCTGTCGCCAGGGCGGGTGCAGCACTATATGAAAGCCATGTTGAAATTTTGGAACAAGCGGGAGAATGGCATGGATGCTCATGCATTTCCGGTCACGCGGACCGATGAGGAATGGCGCAAGCGGCTGACGCCCGAGCAATACCAGGTGATGCGCAACCACGGCACCGAGCGGCCGGGGTCCTGCGCGCTGCTGCATGAAACGCGGGCGGGTGCGTTCACCTGCGCCGGTTGCGACCAGCCGTTGTTCGAATCGACGCTGAAGTTCGAGAGCGGCACGGGCTGGCCGAGCTTCAACGATCCGCTGCCCGGTTCGGTCGAGACCTCCGAGGATCGCTCCTACGGGATGGTACGCACGGAGTGCCATTGCTCGCGCTGCGGCAGCCATCTGGGGCATGTGTTCCCCGATGGTCCCCCGCCCACGGGGCTACGCTATTGCATCAATGGTGTGGCGCTGAATTTTTCGCCTGCCGAATAAGACATAAGAGCCCTGGAGTGATCCGGGGCTTTTTTGTGCCCGGCCTCGGGGGCACGCCCTCGTGGTTCGAGGCTCGCGAAGAGCTCGCACCTCACCATGAGGGCTACTGGGAACTCGATGCATCAACAGGCCTCATGGAGAGGTGCGCTTTTGGCGCCTCGAACCCAAGAGGGCGTGGCCCTAAGTTCCCCTTGGTTTGGCGCGGGCGGTGGGGCGCGCCCCGGCGGGATCGTCGGGCCAGGGGTGGCGGGGATAGCGGCCCTTGAGCTCCTTGGCGACATCGCGCCAGGAGCCGGCCCAAAAGCCCGGCAGATCGCGCGTGGTCTGGATCGGGCGGTGGGCGGGCGATAGCAGCACGAGAACCAGCCGAATGCGGCCATTGGCGATGGTGGGATGGCGGGTGAGGCCAAACAGTTCCTGCGCGCGAATCTCGATCGCAGGGCCGCCTTCGGCGGTGTAGTCGATGGGCACGGCATTGCCGGTCGGGGCGGTGAAATGGCTGGGCAGCAGGGCTTCGATTTCCTGGCGCCGCGCGAAGGGAAGCAGGAGATCCAGCGCGGTGCGCAGCTGTTCGCCGGTGATTTCGGAGAGTTTGGTCAACCCGTAAAGGGCGGGGGCGAGCCAGGTGGCGGTGCTGTCGGCAAGGGCCTCGGCGCTGAGGTCGGGCCAGTCGTCGCCCAACGTGGCGTGCAGGTAATTGGCGCGGGCGCGCCAGGCCTTTTGCTCGCGGCTCCAGGGAAGGGCATCGACGCCACGCCGCGCCGCCGCTTCGGCCAGCAGGGCAGCGGCGGCTTCCGGATCATCAACGGGCACGGGTTCATCGGCAAGGCGCAGCGCACCGAGGCGCCGGGTGCGGCGCGCGCGGATGCTGGCGCTGGCCTCGTCAAAGCTGAGGCTCGTTTCGGTGGTGATCTTGTCGGCAAAGAGGGTTTCGAGCTCGGCACGCTCCAGCGCAGCGGCGGCGCGGATGCGGGCGGTGGCGGCAGCGCCGGTCAGATCGGTGACGACGAGAAAGGGCACGGCGGCGAGGGCTTCGGTGGCTTCCATGCTGGCTTGCCGGCCATTGGCGAGGCGGAAGCGCCCGCGCGCACCGGCGGATTGGGCGACGCGGTCCGGGAAAGCGCGGGCGAGATGATGGCCGACCAATTGCGGTTCGGTGTTGTCGGCGGCGCTGCCGCCAGCGGCTTTGGCCCAGCGGGTGGCAAGGGCGCGGGCATCGCGGGCGCGGGGTGAGCGATCGAGGCGAAAGCGATCGAGGCGATGGGCTAGATCGATGCCGTCGCCGCCAAGGCCGCGTTCGGCAAGCAGCACGGCCAGTTCCGCGGCGGTTTGCGCGTCGCCATCGGCGGCACCTTCGACCACCATATGGGCGAGCCGGGGATGGAGCGGCAGGCGGGCCAGGGCCTTTCCCGCGGCGGTAAGGCGGCCTGCCGCATCGAGGGCATCGAGGCTTTGCAGCAGGGCGACGGCCTCGCTCCAGGCCGGGGCGGGCGGGGGATCGAGAAAGGGGAGCTGGCTGGGATCGGCGACGCCCCAGGCGGCGAGATCGAGAGCAAAGCCGGCGAGGTCAGCCGCGAGGATTTCGGGGGTATCGAAGGGCTGGAGCGCGGCGTTCTGGCCTTCGTTCCAGAGGCGAATGCAGTGGCCGGGGGCGGTGCGGCCGGCGCGGCCACGGCGCTGATCGGCCCCGGCGCGGGACACCCGGCGGGTTTGCAGGGTCGAGAGGCCGGTGGCGGGCTCGTAAACGGGGACGCGGCGAAAGCCGCTGTCGACGACAATGCGGATGCCTTCGATGGTGAGCGAGGTTTCGGCAATCGAGGTGGCGAGCACGATCTTGCGCTGGCCGGGCGGGGCGGGCTGGATGGCGCGGTCCTGCTCGGCCGGGGTGAGCTGCCCGTAAAGCGGGGCGAGACTGATGTGGGGCGGCAGGCGTTCGGCGAGGCGTTCGGCGGTGCGGGCGATTTCGCCCTGGCCGGGCAGGAAAACGAGCGCCGAGCCCTCATGCTCGCGCAGGGCGGCAAGGACGGCCGTGGCCACGGCGTCTTCGAGGCGGGCGAGGGGATCGGGCTCGCGATATTCGGTCGTGACCGGGAAAGTGCGGCCAAGGCTTTCGATGACGGGTGCATCGTTGAGGAGGCGCGCGACGGCAGCGCCATCGACGGTGGCGGACATGACGAGGACGCGCAGATCGGGGCGGAGCGCGGCGGCATCGAGGGTGAGGGCGAGGCCGAGATCGCCATCGAGGCTGCGCTCGTGGAATTCGTCGAAGAGGACGGCGGCGATGCCGGTCAGTTCGGGATCATCCACCAGCATGCGGGTGAAGACGCCTTCGGTGACCACTTCGATGCGGGTCCTGGGGCCAACCCGGCTATCCATGCGGACGCGATAACCCACGGTGGCGCCGACATCCTCACCAAGCAGGCGCGCCATCTGGGTGGCGGCGGCGCGGGCGGCAAGGCGGCGCGGCTCGAGCACGATGATGCGGCTATCGGCGCGCCAGGGCGCCTCCAGCAGGGCGAGGGGCACGCGGGTAGTCTTGCCCGCGCCGGGCGGCGCGACCAGCACGGCATAGGGGCCGGCGGCCAGCGCGTCGTGAAGGGCTGGGAGGGCTTGGTCGATGGGGAGGGGCGGCAGGGACATGGCCGGGGTTGTGGCGCATGGCGGGGCCGGGGGCAAGCGCCGCGAAAAGATGGGGGGCGTGTCGGCAAGGGCGGCTGGCGAGCGTCAGAGGGAGGGGGCAGCGTGAGGCTGCCGGGGTTGTGGGGACGAAGAATGATTATTGCTGGCTGGATCATGACGGGGCTCTTGGCGCTGTTCATGCTGGGTGCGTCGGTGGCGCCAAAACTGCTGGGCTCGACGCTGGCGCTGGAGCCGCTGCAGGCGGTGGGATGGCCGCCTAAATATCTGCTGCTGATTGGGGTGATCGAGGCGGTGTGCACCGTCCTGTTTGTGATCCCACGCACTTCGCTGCTGGGGGCGGTGTTGTTGACCGGGCTGCTGGGGGCGGCGCTGGCGGCCAATCTGCGGGTGGATAATCCGCTGTTCAGCCATACGCTGTTTAGCCTCTATCTGGGGGTGTTCGCCTGGGTGGCGCTGTGGCTGCGCGAGCCGCGGATCAGGGGCGTGTTTCCGTTGACGTGAGGGGGCGGGATCCAGTTGGTGGAGGGGCCTGAACCCCCACCCCGGCCCTCCCCTCAAGGGGGAGGGTGCAGAAAGTGCCCTGCAACGTCGTTGGCATGCTGGCGTTGAGACGCGAGCAGGTGTGAACGGGGCAGCGATTGGCGCAGTGCGGGGAGATCAGGATCGGGCTTTCGGGGTGGACCTACACGCCCTGGCGCGGCAATTTCTATCCTGAAGGGCTGCCGCAAAAGCGCGAACTGGCCTTTGCCGCGGTTCATTTCAATGCGCTCGAGATCAATGGCACGTTTTATGGGATGCAGACGCCCAAGTCGTTCGAGCAATGGCGCGATGCGGTTCCGGAAGGGTTTGTGTTTGCGCTCAAGGGGCCGCGCTATCTGACCCATATGCTCAAGCTCACCAATCCCGAGCCGCCGCTGGCCAATTTCTTTGCTTCGGGGCCGTTGGCGCTGGGGGAGCGGCTGGGGCCGGTGCTGTGGCAGTTTCCCGAGCGGTTTGCCTTCAACCCGGAGCGGCTCGAGGCGTTTTTTCGGCTGCTGCCGCGCGACACCGCGCAGGCGGCAGAGCTGGCGCGGCGGCATGACGGGCGGTTGCGGGCGCCGCCGCATTTCGGCGACGGGGTGGTGCGACCGATCCGGCACGCCATGGAAATCCGGCATCAGAGCTTTTGCGACCCGGTGTTTATCGAGCTGCTGCGGCGCTACGAGATTGCGCTGGTCTGCGCCGACACGGTGAGCTGGCCGCTGCTGATGGATGTGACGGCGGACTTTGTTTATTGCCGCCTGCATGGCTCGGAGGAGCTCTATAAGTCAGGCTATTCCCCCGCCCAGCTCGATAGCTGGGCCGAGCGGGTGCGGCGGTGGTCCACCGGGCAGGCGACCGATGGGAACTTTGTCACCGGTCCGACTGCGGATGGCGTAAAGCGCGATGTTTACCTGTTTTTCGACAATACCGACAAGCTGATGGCACCCGGAGATGCGCTAGGCTTGATGGCGCGACTCGGAGTGCAATGGGCGCCGCCCAATGCTGACGAGGCCAAGGCGGTGCGCATAGCGGCCCGTTCGCGTCGAACCCTTCCACAAATTTGAAAGGCAAATCCCATGGATCTGATCACCATCGCCAATGCAGATCTGCGCGTCGCCCTTGCGCCGATGGGGGCGGAAATGCAGTCGATCACCACCGCGGATGGCGGGGAATGGCTGTGGCATGGCGATCCGCAATTCTGGAATGGGCGGGCGCCGGTCCTGTTTCCCATTGTGGGCAAGGCGCCGGACGATCAGGTGAGCATCGAGGGGCAGATGTTCGCGATGAGCCAGCACGGCTTTGCGCGGCGGAGCATTTTCACGCTGGCTGAGCAGGGGGAGGATCACTGCCGCTTCGAGCTCAGGGCGTCAGAGGTAACGCACGAGGTTTATCCGTTCGAGTTCGTCCTGGCCGTGAGTTACCGGCTCGAGGGGCGCAAGGTCGTGGTGGAAGCGGAAGTCACCAATGCCGATGGGCGGCCGATTCCGTTTGGGCTCGGATTTCACCCCGCCTTTGCCTGGCCGCTGCCGGGCTGCGCGGGCGAGGAGCATCGCGCCGTGCTCGATAATGGGGCCGAGCCGGCGCGGGCCAAGCTCGAAGGGGGTCTGCTCGGCCCCGACATGCTGCCGTCGCCGTTCAAGGCGGGTGAACTGGTGCTGGAGCATGGGCTGTTTGATGAGGATGCGCTGGTGTTTCCGCAAGGAGCCGGCAGCGGCATCCGGTTCGTGGCGGAAAGCGGCAAGGGTTTGCACTTCACCTGGAGCAATCTGCCGGCCTTTGCCTTGTGGAGCAAACCCAAGATGGAGGCGCCGTTCTTGTGCCTAGAGCCCTGGCACGGCATGGCGGCACGGGTGGGGGCGGGTCCGGCGCTCGAGGAGCGGCCGTTGACGCTAACGCTGGTGCCGGGCGGGGTGGCGCGGTTCGGGTTTGCGGTTGAGGTGTTGGGGTAGGGGCAGCCGCCTTTCCGGTTTGCGGCGGGGCCTGAAGCCCCACCCTCGATCCCTCAAGGGGGAGGGAAGGCAGCGGTTGTTCGCATTTCTGGCGGCTGGGGTGGGATCTCGGGATGGGCCCCGGGTCAGGCCCGGGGTGACAATCGCGTGCTGGGCAGCGCCGGTGCAGTGTTGAGGGACCCCCTCCCTCGGTCCCTCCCCTCAAGGGGGAGGGAGGCGAAAGGGCCGATGCCCGGCGCTCGCAAGAGGCGCCGGCTTTCAGTTTTCGGAGAGGCCTGAACCCCCACCCTCGATCCCTCCCCTCAAAGGGAGGGAGGGCCGCGGTCGTTCGCACTTCTGGGGGCTGGGGTGAGATCTCGAGATGGGCCCCGGCTCAAGGCCGGGGTGACAATCGTGTGCTGGGCGGCGCCCGTGGACTGCCGGACAAGAATTATTCGGCGGCGGGGCGTTCGTCGATGAGGGCGTCGGGGCCGTTGGGGTCGCCGGGGGCGGTTTCGCAGTTGAGGTCGGGGAAGGCGACGACCCGGTTGTTGCGGAAGTCGAGGCGGACAACGAGGAGGCCGCGTTCCTCGAACCAGGTGAGGAGGCGCCGGGCGCGGCTGGTGGAGTGGGTGCCGTAAAGGCGCGCCACCGTGGCGTCGGAAGGGCAGGGTTCGCCGGCAAGGGCGGCTTGGGCCAAGACCAGAAAGACGCCCTGCACGTCGTCGGTGAGGGTTTCCGACATGGCGAGCGCGGCCTGCCAGCCATCGCTGTCGGCCAGTTCCTTTTCGGGCGCAACGCGGGCGACGGCGAGGCGGCGCTTGAAGGCCGGCAGTTCGGGCGGTTCGCCGGGGACGCGCCGGATGCGGCAGCGCACGAGGAAATCCTGATAGAGCACCGCCGTGGTGCGGAAGGCGGCGTCGGGGTCGCTCAAGAGTTCGACCATGATGGCGTCGATCTGCGAATCGCGCTCGGCTTCGTCGATCTCGGGGAACAGCGATTGCGGCGTCGGCTCGGCTTCCGGGCGCGCGCGGGCGACCTGGGCGAGTAGTTCATTGGTCGAGGGCGGCGGGGGCGGAGCGGGGCGGCGCACCACGGGACGGGCGAGCTCGGGCTCGGCGGTGAAGATCAGCTCGGCGGCATCCACCGGGGCTTCAAAGGGGGTGAGCTTGGGGCTCGTGGAGCGGGCCGAGGTTTCCACTGTGCCGATAACAACGGGCAGCGGTCGGCGCGAAATGGCGGGGCCCAGAGCGATGAAATGGCCGCGCGCGAGGTCGCGGAATTGCTCGGCCTGACGCTTTTCCATGCCCAGCAGATCGGCGGCGCGAGCCATGTCGATATCGAGAAAAGTGCGGCCCATGAGGAAATTGGAGGCTTCGGCCGCCACGTTTTTGGCGAGCTTGGCGAGGCGCTGCGTGGCGATGACACCGGCGAGGCCGCGCTTGCGGCCGCGGCACATGAGGTTGGTCATGGCGCCGAGCGAAAGCTTGCGCGCTTCGTCGGACACTTCACCGCCAACGGCGGGGGCAAAGAGCTGGGCTTCGTCGACGACGACGAGCACGGGATACCAGTGGTCGCGATCGGCATCGAACATGCCGCCGAGAAAGGCGGCGGCGGCGCGCATCTGCTGCTCGACATCGAGGCCTTCGAGGTTGAGCACGACCGAGACGCGGTGCTGGCGGATGCGGCCGGCAATGCGGGTGAGCTCGGCCTCGGTGCGGGCGGCATCAACCACGACATGGCCGAACTTGTCGGCAAGGGTGACGAAATCGCCCTCGGGATCGATGATGCATTGCTGCACCCAGGGCGCGCTTTGCTCGAGCAGGCGGCGCAGGAGGTGGGATTTGCCCGAGCCGGAATTGCCTTGCACGAGGAGACGGGTGGCAAGGAGTTCCTCGAGATCGAGCAAGGCACTTCCCTTGGAAACGCCGGCGCCGGTAGCGCCCATGTCGATCTGAACCTTCATTCCTGCTCCGGGTAGGCGCGGGTTCGTGCCGGTGGCGGGACTCGCGCATAGGGGGACGAAGGGCTTCCCTAGCATATCGGCCCGGCGATGAAAGCCGGGCCGAGCCGTTGAGTCACAGTTTACTTTGTCGCCGTCAGAGCCGCACGAGGGTGTCGACCTTGACCGGCAGGCCGGTGGCAAAGGACTGGTTGGCGGCAATGCCGGTGAGGATGGAGAGGGCGCCGTCGCGGTGATTGGCGCCATAGCCGGGTTTTGGCGTCGCATTGCCAAAAATTTCCTCAAGCATGATCTTGTCGCCGCCGCCATGGCCGCCTTCGCCATGCTTGACCGGGACCTGGCGCGCTTCGCCGCCCAAGGGGAAGTGGTAGAGCGTGACGCCCTTGGCGGCCCCTTCGGTGTCCGAGGTGGACCCGGCATTGATGTAGGAGGTTTCGTGCACGGTGAGCTCGAGGCGCCCACCGGTGCCGTTGATGGCGACGTTGAAGCCTTCCCAGGGCGCATAGGCATAGAGGGAATAGGTCATCACCGCCTTGTTGCGGTAGCGGACCATGACATTCATCGTGTCTTCGATGGAGATGCCGTCACCAAAGACGTTCTGATCGCGCTGATACCCATCTTCCTTCTCAGCGTCCCAATAAAGGCCCTTTTGCACCGGGTTGCTGGTGAGATCGATGGCGAAGGGGTCGTTCTTCGCGGCCTCCACGCCGGTGGTGCGGGTATAGGGGGTGAAGATGCCGCGCTCTTCGGCATTGGCGCGGCCGTAGAATTTGAGGTCGCCCATGCCAAAGACGGTATCGGGCTGGGAGCCCAGCCAGAAATTGACGAGGTCGAAATGGTGGGTGGACTTGTGCACCATGAGGCCGCCCGAATTGCGCTTGTCGCGGTGCCAGCGGCGGAAGTAATCGGCGCCGTGGCGGGTATCGAGCAGCCATTCGAAATGCACGGAAGTGGGGGTGCCGATGGCGCCTTCGGCGATCAGTTCGCGTAAAGCGGAATTATGCGGGGCGTAGCGATAATTGAAGGTGACGCGGACCTGCTTGCCGGTGCGCTCGACGGCGTCGAGGATGGCCTGGCACTTTTCGGGGTCGGTGGTCATCGGCTTTTCGGTGATGACGTCGCAACCGGCTTCCAGCGCCGCGATGATGTAGTGGTGGTGGGTGCGATCGATTGAGGTGACGATCACCGTATCGGGCTGGTGCTGTTTGAGCATGGCGCCGAAATCGCTGGCCTTGAAGGTGGGCACGGCCTGGCCGCCCAGCTCGGTTTCGATCACGCGGTTGGTGAAATCCATGCGCACCTGATTGGTGTCGCAGAGCGCCAGCAGGCGGGAATGCTCGCGATGGGGCCCGAAGATCGCTTCATAGAACATGCGGGCACGACCGCCGGTGCCCACCAGCGCGTAAGTCTTGGCCATAGGGGAAAACTCCGGTCTTGAGGTAACGAGGCTGCTTTCGCATCTACCATACAAGATTGGGCTGTGGCACTACTTCTTTTATGATGCGCCGCGCGATATGCACTGGGAAAGCCCGGGCAGGCAGGCCCCGGCGCTGGCGTGCATTCGATCCTGCCCGGAGTTGAGCAAAGCAAGTGGTGGCCGATGTGACCCAAACCGGCGAAGAAACCATGGCGCTGCGCGTCGTGCGGGCTTTGCGCGACGACATCATCACCATGGCCCTCAAGCCGGGCGATGTGATTTCGGAAAGCGATATCGCCGCTAAATATGGCGTGTCGCGTCAGCCGGTGCGCGAAGCTTTTATCCGGCTGGCGCAGCTGGGGCTGCTGCTGATCCGGCCCAAGCGCGCGACGGTGGTCAAGAAAATCTCGCCCGATGGGGTGCGCCAATCCCGGTTCATCCGCGAATCGATCGAAGTCGAGATCGTGCGGCGCCTGGCGGCGCAGCCCGCGCCGGGCGTGCGCGCCGAGCTCGAGGCGCTGCTCGCGGAGCAGGAGCAGGCTTCACTGGCCGACGACCATCGGCGCTTCCACGAGCTCGACGAGTTGTTTCACCGAGTGCTCGCGCGGCTGGCGGGGGTGGAATATGCCTGGCAGCTGATCGACGATCACAAGATGCAGCTCGACCGGGTGCGCTATCTGACGCTGGGCGTGTCCTCGAGCCAGCGCGCCATTGCCGAGCATCGGCAGATTGTGGATGCGGTGGCGGCCGCCGATCCGGTGGCGGCCGAAGCGGCGATGCGGGCGCATCTGGCCCGGGCCGAAGTGCTGCTGGCCCAGACCATTGCCGATTTTCCCGAATATTTCGACGAAGGCTGAACCGAGCCCCAGCCGATTGGGGCTGGGGGCGGAACCGGCTCGTGCAGTTGCCCCTTTCTCCCCAGCGGGTTAAGCCGGGGTCAAGGCAAGGGAGAGTGGCGATGAAACAGCGGCGATTGGGCAAGACGGGGTACCAGGTTTCCGAGATCGGCCTGGGCTGCTGGCAATTGGGTGGCGGGTTCGGGCCGGTGGGCGACGAGACCGCCAATGCCATTCTGGATGCGGCCGATGCGGCTGGCGTCAATTTCTGGGACACGGCCGATGTTTATGGTGGGGGCCTCAGCGAAAGCCGGATCGGCGCGCACCCCAAGAACGCGCAGGTGCGGGTGGCCACCAAGCTCGGGCGCGGGGGCGGGTTGTTCCCCAACAATTACAGTTTTGAGGGCGTGCGGGCGAGCCTTGAGGGTTCGGCGCGGCGGCTGGGCGTAGCGACGCTGGACCTGGCGCAGCTGCATTGCGTGCCCACCGCGGTGTTGCGCGAAGGCTCGATCTTTGGCTGGATGGACCGGTTGCAGGCCGAAGGGCTGGTGCGCCACTGGGGCGCGAGCGTTGAAACGATCGAGGAAGGGCTGCTCTGCCTCGAACAGCCGGGGCTCGCGACCTTGCAGATTATCTTCAATGTGTTGCGCCAGGACGCCGCCGAGCAGCTGTTGCCCAAGGCGGCGGAACGCGATGTCGGCCTCATCGTGCGGCTGCCTCTGGCGAGCGGGCTGCTGTCGGGCAAGTTCAGCCGCGATACGCAGTTCGAGGCGACCGACCACCGCAACTTCAACCGGGACGGGGAAGCCTTTTCGGTGGGCGAGACCTTTTCGGGCATCCCCTATGAGCGGGGGCTGGAACTGGTGCAGGAACTGAAGGGACTCGCGCCCGAAAGCATGCCGCTGAGCCAGTTTGCACTGCGCTGGATCCTTGATCACCCGGAGGTGTCGACGATCATTGCGGGGGTGAGCAAGCCCGAGCAGCTGGCCGACAATGTGGCCGCAAGCGAGCAGCGGAGCCTCTTTCCCGCGCTCAATACGCGGCTCAAGGAATGGTATGAAAAGGACGTGAAGCCGGCCATTCGCGGCGGGGTCTAGCGGGGGCGAAGCTCGCAAGTTGCGAGTGGGTTGAACCGCCCGAACCCCCACCCCCGATCCCTCCCCTCAAGGGGGAGGGAGGGCTTGCCCCTAGCGGATCAGGCTTGGGCTGCTTACCTTGGGGGCAATTGTCAGGCAGTCGAGTAGTCATGTTTTCCCATCCCGCCTTTGAACTGGTCCGCGACGAACGCATCGCTGACGTGGATTCCCAAGCGCTGTTGTATCGCCACAAAAAGACCGGGGCGGAGGTTCTGAGCCTCGTCAACAGCGATGAGAACAAGGTGTTTGGCGTCACCTTCAAGACGCCGCCCACCGATTCCACCGGGATCGCGCATATTCTCGAGCATTCAGTGCTGTGCGGGAGCCGGAAATATCCGGTCAAGAAGCCGTTCGTGGAGCTGATCAAGGGGTCGCTCAACACGTTCCTCAACGCCATGACCTTTCCGGACAAAACGGCTTATCCGGTGGCGAGCCAGAACCTCAAGGACTTCTACAACCTTGTGGATGTGTATCTCGATGCGGTGTTTTTCCCGCTCCTGACCGAAGACACCTTCCACCAGGAGGGCTGGCATTACGAGCTCGAGGATGCCAAGGCGCCGCTGGTCTACAAGGGCGTGGTCTTCAACGAGATGAAGGGGGTGTTTTCTTCTCCCGATGCGGTGATGCGCGACTTGTCGCAGCGCTCGCTTTATCCCGATGTGACCTATGGCAAGTCTTCGGGCGGCGATCCCAAGGCCATTCCCGACCTGACCTTCGCGCAGTTCAAGCGCTTCCACGAGAAGTTCTACCATCCCTCCAATACGCGGGCGTTCTTTTCGGGCGACGACGATCCGGCGCAGCGGCTCGATATTCTCGACGCCTATTTCTCGCAGTTCGAGCGGGCGGAGGTCGACGCGGAAGTCGGGCTGCAGCCGCGCTTTAATGCGCCGCGCCAGCTCCACGGCACCTATGCGGGCACTAAGGACGCCGACAAGCCGCGCGACGGGATGATCTCGGTCAACTGGATGATCGATCCGCCCGCTGATCGCGAGGAAGCGCTGTCGCACGGGCTGCTGAGCTATTTGCTGGCCGGCAATCCGGCGGCGCCGCTGCGCAAGGCGCTGACCGAATCCGGGCTGGGCGAGGGCATGACAGGCGGGGGGATCGGCTCGGGGCTGCGCCAGCCGATGGCGAGCTTTGGCATGAAGGGGATCGACCCGGCCAATGCGCCCAAGGTCGAAACGCTGATCCTCGATACGCTGGCCGCGATCGCGGAGCGCGGCTTTCCGGGCGATCAGCTCGAGGCGGCGATCAACACTTTCGAGTTCTCGCTGCGCGAAAACAATACGGGCTCTTATCCGCGCGGGATGACCTATATGTTCACCGCGCTCGCGACCTGGCTGCATGGTGGGGATCCACTGGCGCCGCTGCATTTCGAGACGGCATTGGCGGCGCTCAAGGAGAAGGCGCAAGGGGGCCATTTCGAAGGCGAAATCCGCCGGCTGTTCCTCGACAATACTCACCGCACCACGGTGACGCTCGAGGCCGATCCGGAGCAGGGGGCGCGTGAAGCGGCGGCGGAAGCCGACAAGCTCGCTCAGGTGCGCGCCGGCATGGACGAGGCGGCTATCGCAGCGACGATCAGCGAAACCGAAAAGCTCAAGCGCCTGCAGGAAACCGCCGATGATCCGGCTGATCTCGCCAAGATCCCCACACTGACGCTGGGTGACCTCGATCGCGAGATCCGCAAGGTGCCGGTGGAAACCGGCGAAATCGGGGGCGCGCGGCTGTTCTACCACGACCTGCCAACGCTCGGGATCGTGTATCTCGATCTGGGGTTCGACCTGCATGTGTTGCCTGACGAGCTGCTGCCCTATTTGCCGCTGTTTGGGCGGGCGCTGCTGCAAACCGGCACGAGCAAGCAAGATTTCGTGGCGCTGACGCAGCGCATCGGGCGCAGCACGGGCGGGATAAACCAGCATCGCGGGCTTTCGGCGATGCAAGGGAGCGCCGAGACGGCGGCGTGGTTCTTCCTTTCGGGCAAGGCGGTGGCCGACAAGGTCGAGGAATTGCTCGCCATCATGGGCGATGTGCTGCTCGATGCGCGGCTGGATAACCGCGAGCGGTTCCGGCAGATGGCGCTCGAGGAAAAGGCAGGCTTTGAAGCGCGGCTGGTGCCGAGCGGCAATGCCATTGTCGATACCAGGCTCAAGGCCGGCCTGACGCAGGCGGGCGCCCTGTCCGAGCGCATGGGCGGGATCAGCTATCTGCAGTTCCTGCGCGAACTGGTCGGGCGGATCGACAGCGACTGGGCCGGCGTGCAGCAGGTGCTCGAAACCATCCGCGACACGCTGTTTAACCGCCCGCATATGGTGGTCAATGTGACCACTGACGGCGCTTTGTGGAACCAGGCGCAGGGCGAGATCGGCGCGTTCACCGAACGGCTGCCGGCGGTGGAACAGCCACTACAGCAATGGCCGGGGCCGCTGGCGGCGCGCTCGGAAGGGCTCGTGATCCCGGCGCAGGTCAATTATGTCGGCAAGGGCGCCAACCTCAAGGCCTTGGGGTTCGAGGTTTCGGCCGCCGCGAGCGTGGCGCTCAAATATCTCAACACCACCTATCTCTGGGACAAGGTGCGGGTGCAGGGCGGCGCTTATGGCGGCTCGAGCCGGTTTGACCTGACCTCGGGCAATTTCTCGTTTTTGAGCTATCGCGATCCCAATCTGCTCAAGACGGTCGATGTCTATGACGGCGCGGCCAAGGCGCTGGCGGCTGGGGTGGGCGAGAACGATTTGACGCGTTCCATCATCGGGGTGATCGGGGATATGGACGGTTACCAGTTCCCCGATGCCAAGGGCTATGGCTCGATGTGGCGGCAGCTGACCGGCACGACCGATGCGATCCGCCAGCAGCGGCGCGACGAAGTGCTCAATGCCAGCAGCAAGGATTTCGCTGAACTGGCGGAAGCCGTTGCGGCGGTGGCGAGCCATGGGCATGTGGTGGTGCTGGGCGGGGAAGCCGCTATCACTGCCGCCAATGCGCAGCGGCCGGGACTGCTCGACGTGAGCAAGGTCCTCTAGGGGACAGCGCTCGGGCGCCGGAAAGGGAATGCTGCATGTCGCAGGCTGAAGGCTCGCTGGAGCGGCTGGTGCGCAAGGTGGAAGCGCGGGCCGCCGCCGGTGAAGCGGTGTCGATCGGCGCCTTGCGCAATGTCGCTGGAGCGCAGGCGGCGGGGCCGATGCTGCTGCTGCCGGCGCTGATCGTGGTCTCGCCGCTCAGCATCATTCCGGGCGTGCCCTCGCTGGTAGGGCTCAACACGGTGCTGGTCGCGGGGCAGCTGATGCTGGGGCGCAACCGTATCTGGCTGCCGGGCTGGCTGGCGCGGCGTTCGCTGGCGCCCAAGCATGTGGGCAAGCTGCTGAGCTTTTTGTATCCGGTGAGCCGGATGGCGGACGGGGTGGTGCGGCGGCGCTGGCTGGTGTTGACCGGTACCTGGGCCCGACGACTGGGGGCGGGGGTGTGCGTGCTGATGGGCGCGATCATGCCGCTGCTGGAGTTCATCCCGCTGTCCTCGACCATCGCCGCTTCGGTGATCGCCATCTTTGCGCTGGCGCTGTCGGCGCGCGACGGTTTGCTGACGCTGGTCTGGTGGGGGTGCCTTGCCGTGCTGGTGGCGCTGGGGCTGTGGCTCGCGCCACAGGCGATCGGGCTGGTGTTCGGGGTGGACGTGCCCGATCTTGTACCGCCGCTCGAAGGCACACCGCTCGAGATCCTCGATCCGCTGCTGCCGGGGGGAGACGGCTCGGAGACGCCCTGAACCTCGCGAGGGTTGGGGCGTTAGGCAGCTACCATGCCGCAGATCCTCGACAAGAACCTCCATCTTCGGGCCATCGATGCCTTTATCGATCCGTCCACGCCCAAGGCGCGGGCGATCATTACCCATGGCCATGCCGACCATGCGCGAGCGGGGCATGGAGCGGTGCTGGCCACGCCCGACACGATCGCCATCATGAAGGTGCGCTATGGCGAGGATTGCGCGGACCAGTTCCAGGCGCTGCCTTTTGGCGAGCCGCTTGTGGTCGACGACATCAGGATCACCTTTTATCCGGCAGGGCACATCCTGGGGAGCGCGCAGGTGCTGATCGAGCAGGATGGACAGCGCGTGGTGGTGACGGGGGACTATAAGCGGCTCGCCGATCGGACGGCGCAGCCTTATGAGTTGGTGCCCTGCGACCTGCTGGTGACGGAGGCGACCTTCGGGCTGCCGGTGTTCCAGCATCCCAAGCCGCAAACCGAGATCGGGCGGCTGCTCAATTCGGTGCGCAAGAACCCCGAGCGGGCGCATCTGATCGGCTGCTATGCCTTGGGCAAGGCGCAGCGGGTGATCGGGCTGCTGCGCGATGCTGGCTATGACGCGCCGATCTATCTGCATGGGGCGATGATCCGGCTTTGTGCACTCTATGAAGAGCTTGGCGTGCCACTGGGGGATCTGCGCCCGGCAACGGGCGTGGCCAAGGCGGAGCTGGCCGGCGCGATCGTGATTGCGCCGCCTTCGGCCATTCGCGACCGCTGGAGCCGGCGCTTTCCCGATCCTGTGACCTGCCAGGCTTCAGGCTGGATGAGCGTCAAGCAGCGGGCGCGTCAGGCGCTGGTGGAATTGCCGCTGGTGATTTCGGACCATTGCGACTGGGGCGAGCTGGGTCAGACCATCCACGAGACCGAAGCGCAGACCGTGTGGGTGACGCATGGTCGCGAGGATGCGCTGGTGTATTGGTGCCGCCAGCAGGGGCTGGAGGCCGAGCCGCTCAACATCCAGGGCTTTGAGGATGATGGCGGGGAGGGCGAGGAATGAAGCGCTTTGCCCAATTGCTGGAACTGCTGGCGCTGACGCCCTCGCGCAATCGCAAGATCGAGGCGCTGACGCAGTATTTCCGGGAAACCCCCGACCCTGATCGCGGCTTTGCGCTGGCAGTGCTGACGGGGGCGCTGACCTTTCGCAATGTGAAGCCGGCGCTGCTCAAGGACATCGTGCTGCGCGAAGTCGATCCCGTGCTGTTCGCCATGAGCTACGATTATGTCGGGGATCTGGGGGAAACCATCGCGCTGATCTGGCCCCATCATGGCGGCGAGGGCGAGTTGCCGTCGCTCACCGACCTGATCGAATTGTTCAACACCACCTCCAAGAGCGAATTGCCCAAGCTGATCGCGGCGCTGCTGACGCGGGCGGGGATCAATGAGCGCTGGGCGGTGGTGAAGCTTGCGACGGGAGCGCTGCGGATCGGGGTGTCGGCGCGGCTGGCCAAGACAGCTCTTGCCGAAATGAGCGGGGTGCCGCTGCAGGAAATCGAGGAAGTCTGGCACGGGCTGCAGGTGCCCTATACCGAGCTCTTTGCCTGGCTGAGCGGGGAGGCCGAACGGCCCGATATCGATCATGCCGCGCGGTTCCACCCGCTGATGCTGAGCAATCCGATCGATGAGGAAAAGGATCTGACCCGCTTCCAGCCCGAGGATTTTTCGGCGGAGTGGAAGTGGGACGGCATCCGCGTGCAACTGGTGCTGGGCCCGGGCACGGCATCGCTG
Organism: Devosia sp. 1566; assembly: GCF_004005995.1. Classification (NCBI taxonomy): domain Bacteria; kingdom Pseudomonadati; phylum Pseudomonadota; class Alphaproteobacteria; order Hyphomicrobiales; family Devosiaceae; genus Devosia; species Devosia sp. 1566. The sequence continues at coordinate 2,804,974 of NZ_CP034767.1, read as the reverse complement.
TTTTCGCGCACTGGCGACGATATTGCGGCCGCCTTTCCCGACATCGTGGAGAATGTGAACGGGCAGGCGGTGCTGGACGGGGAATTGCTGGTGGGGCGCGATTTCGAGGCGGGCTCGTTCAACGATTTGCAGCAGCGGCTCAACAAGAAAGTGGCGAGCGCCAAGCACCTCAAGGAATCGCCGGCCTTTATCCGCGTCTACGATATCCTGTTCGATGGGCGCGAGGACATTAGGGGGCTGCCCTGGACCGAGCGGCGGGCACGGCTGGAGCGGTGGCTCGAGGCCAACCCGCAAACGCGGCTGGATTTGTCGCCGGTGCTGCCGTTCACCGACTGGGAGGACCTGGCGCAGCAAAGGCGCGAAGGGGCGGACCAGCACGGCCATGAAGGCGTGATGCTCAAGCTCAGGACCTCGCCCTATCTGCCGGGGCGACCAAAGGGCTATTGGTTCAAGTGGAAGCGCGATCCCAATGTGGTCGATGCCATTCTGATGTACGCCCAGCGCGGGCACGGCAAGCGCTCTTCGTTTTATTCGGACTACACATTCGGGGTGTGGAAAGGCAATGAGATCGTGCCGATCGGCAAGGCCTATTTCGGGTTCACCGACGAGGAACTCAAACAACTCGACAAGTGGATCCGCACCAATACGCTGCAAAGCTTCGGGCCAGTGCGCGAGGTGCGTAAGGAGCTGGTGTTCGAGGTGGCGTTCGACTCGGCGCAGGAATCGACGCGGCACAAATCGGGGGTGGCGCTGCGGTTTCCGCGCATCAACCGCATTCGCTGGGACAAGCCGGCAAGCGAAGCGGCGACACTTGAAGATATGGCGGTGTTTATCGAGGCGACTTGAGCGGTTGTATAATGCTGGCATCTACGGATGGACCCCGGCTCAAGGCCGGGGTGACAGCAGTGCGTGGGAGAAAAGGGCGGAAAAACATGTCATCACGATCCAATCACCAGCGGCTGTTGGCGCTGGAAGCGCAGATGCAGGCGGCAGCGGAAGCGATGGACTTCGAGGAAGCCGCTCGGCTGCGCAATGAGATTGCCCGGCTCAAGGGAGAGGGTGGTGCTCCGGGCGAGGAGGGCGAGGGCACGGTTACCGTGGGACAGCCGCCGCCGGGCGCGATGGGCCTGGGGACGCATGTGCCGGTGCGCCAGCCACCCAAAGGCTGGGTGAAGCCGAAAAAGCCGGATCTGTTGACCAAGAACGTCAAGCCGCGGGGCGGGAGTTAGCGGCGCCAGATCGTCAGCGCCGGTCGTAGTGGAAGCGGCACTGGTTGATCCACAAGACGTCGGCCTCGACGCGGTAGACCAGTCGGTGCTCCTGGGTGACGCGGCGTGACCACCAGCCCTTGTAGTTGCCCTTTAGGGGCTCGGGTTTGCCGATGCCTGAAAATGGCGAGCGGCGGCAATCTTTGATCAGCTCGTTGACCTTGGCCAGCGTATCTGGATCATTGGCCTGCCAATACTGATAGTCATCCCAACCCGGCTCGGTGAAGAGGAGCCTCATTCAGGCCAGTCGGTACTGATGCCGCGGCCCGCTTCGAAATCGGCATTCCCCTGGGCCAGCCGATCGGCATTAGCCTGGGTGCTGGAAAGGTGAATAGTTTCCTTCCAGGATTCAAATTCCTCCAGTGACATGACCACGACCGGCGGCTTGCCGCCGTTGCGGGTGACGATCAAGGGCTCGAGGTCGGTCACCACTGCATCAATGTCGGCGGCGATGTTTTTGCGGAAATCGGAAATGGATTTGGCGCGCATGGGACTTCTCCTTGCCCTTAATGTACGCACTTACGTACAAAAATTCAACTCAGCGCTTGTGCAGCCGCTCCTCGGCGAGCTGCTTGATTTCGCGCAGTTCGGCGATGGTGAGTTCGAGGTCGGCGCGCTGTTGTTCGAGGGAGGCGAGGCGTTGCTCGACCTTGCCGGCGAGCAGATGCAGCTGCTCGTTGCGGTCGGCATCGTAGAGGCTGAGATAGTCAGAGATATCGCGCAGGGAAAAGCCGAGGCGCTTGCCGCGCAGGATCAGGATCAGGCGGGCCCGGTCGCGACGGCGGAAGATGCGAGCGGCGCCGACGCGTTCGGGCGCGAGCAGGCCCTTGGCTTCGTAGAAGCGGATGGCGCGCGTGGAAATGCCGAATTCGCGCGCGAGATCGGCGATGGCGAAGAGATCGCGGTTTTCTGGTTCGGCGCGGTTCATTTGCTCGCCGACCCGGGATGGCTTTTGGCGTATTCGGCGCGCAGTTCCTTCTTGGAAAGCTTGCCGATCAGGGTTTTGGGCAATTCATCCTTGAAGATGATCTCGCGCGGCAGCTCGATCTTGTTGAGGCGATCGGTGAGGAAGTGCTTGAGCTCGGCTTCGGTCGCGGTTTGGCCGGACTGGAGCTTGACGAAGGCGACAGGGGCCTCGCCGCGATAAGGGTCCGGGGCGCCGATGACGCTGGTTTCCTCGACCGCGGGATGAGTGAGCAGGGCTTCCTCGATGACCCGCGGATACACATTGAAGCCCGAGCAGATGACGAGGTCCTTGATGCGGTCCACGAGGAACACATAGCCGTCTTCATCGATATGGCCGACATCGCCGGTGCGCAGCCAGCCATCGCTGAAGGCCTGCGCGTCCGCTTCGGGGTCATTGTAATAGCCGACCATGACCTGGGGGCCCTTGACCTGCAATTCACCATCGACCCCGGGGCCCACGAGCTCGCCGCTATCGACATCGACAAAGCGGATATCGGTGGCGGGCAGCGGCATGCCGATGCTCATGGGCTTGGAGGGAACGCGCAGCGCGGCGCAGCACACGACGGGCGAGGCCTCCGTGAGACCGTAGCCTTCGGCCAGGAGGGCCTTGGACTTGGTGGAAAATTGCGCGCGCACTTCGTTGCTGAGCGGGGCGCCGCCGGAAATGGCGACCTGCAGGCTTGCCAGCTGTTCGGGCTTGACGGGAGAGGAGCGCCCGAGGGCCGCCAGCAGCGTCGGTACCGCGGGCAGGACATTGGCCTTGGTGCGGGTGAAGAGGTCCAGCAGCGCCTTGAGCTCGAAGCGGGGCAGCATGATGACTGGGGTGCCGTTGCAGAGGGGCACGTTCATGCAGGCCGTCATGGCGAAGATGTGGAAAAAGGGCAGGACGGCTACGACCTTGGAGGGCGGGTAGAACAGCTCGCAGCCCCATTTGTCGATCTGGCTCATATTGGCCGAGATATTGGCGTGGGTCAGGAGTGCGCCCTTGGGCAGGCCGGTGGTGCCGCCGGTATATTGCTGGACGGCAATGTCGCGCTCGGGGTCGATGACCACCGCGTCCGGGGTTTCGCGGCGGGCAAGCAGTTTGTTGAGCGTGGTGATGCGATCGCGCGCAGGGGAGCGCTTGAGGTCGGCCAGGTCCTTGCGCTTGGCGATCGAATAGAGGACGCGCTTGGCGAGCGGCAGCGCTTCGGGGAAGTGGCAGACGACCAGCGATTTGACGTGGCCCGATGCGGCGAGGGCCTCGGCCTTGTCAAAGATCTGCTTGAGATCGAGCGTGATCATCAGCTCGGCGCCGGCATTGGCCATGATGTGGCTGAGCTCGGGGACCGTATAAAGCGGGTTGCAGTTGACCACGGTGCCGCCGGCGCGCAGCACGGCGTAATAGGCGATGGGATAAAAGGGCGTGTTGGGCAGCATCAGCGCGACGCGACTGCCCTTGCCGATGCCGAACTGGTGCTGCAAGGCGCCAGCCAGGGCGATGATGCTTTTGGCCAGTTCGCCGAAACTGGTGGTGCCCCCCAGGAAGTCGAGCGCGACGGCGGAAGGGTTCTTGGCGCAGCCGGCCAGCACCTGTTCATGGACGGGGCGGGTATCGATGGTGATATCCCAGCGGATGCCCTCGGGATAATTGGCAATCCAGGGGCGAAGCGGTCCCGGCTCGGGATTGACCATATCCATTGCTGTTTTCCTCCTGCCGTCCCGCGGGTGCGTGCCCGCTTGCGGGTAGGCGAGCCCGCTTAGGGCGCCTGTTTGCCCGGCAGTTTATCCCATGGGTTTACGTTAGCGTCAAACAATTGCCCGGGTTTTTGAACGCTGCAGCGCAGGCGCTCTACGCATGGGGCGCGGAGTTGACGTTTACGTAAGGCTGGTTAGAGTGGTTAGGTGCCCGATGGTTGCGGGTGTGCCTCAAGGAGATGTTGCCGTGGCGTTGTTGCTGATTGTGCTGTCCCTGGTCGCCATCGCCGTGCTGGCCATCCGCGAAGCGCCGCTCTGGCAATGGGGCGTGGCGGCCCTCGTGATCGGGCTGATGTCGGGCATCGATCTCGAAGTCGGTTATCGGCTGACGGGCGCGGGGCTGGTGCTGGCGCTGCTGCCCGGGATCGTGCTGCTGCTGTTGAGCCTGGCGCCGATCCGCAAGGCCGTGGTGATGCGCCCGCTTTATGGGCTGGTCAAATCCATGTTGCCGCGCGTCTCGCGTACCGAGCAGGAAGCGCTCGATGCCGGCACTGTCGGGTGGGATGCGGAGCTGTTTTCGGGGCGGCCGGACTGGAACAAGCTGACCGCCATCCGCCCACTGACCCTGAGCGTGGAAGAGCAGGCATTTCTGGATGGGCCCACCGAGCAGGTGTGCTCGATGATCAATGACTGGGAAGCGCGGCACAATCTAGCGGATCTGTCGCCCGAGGTGTGGCAGTTCCTCAAGGACAACCGGTTCTTTGGCATGCTGATCGCCAAGGAGCATGGTGGCCTTGGGTTTTCGGCGCAGGCGCAATCCATGATCGTGTCCAAGATCGCCAGCCGCTCGGTGGCGGCGGGGATCACGGTGATGGTGCCCAATTCGCTGGGGCCGGGCGAGTTGCTGGAAAAATATGGCACGCCTGAGCAGAAGGAGCGCTATCTCCGGCGGCTGGCGACGGGGCTCGAAGTGCCGTGCTTTGCGCTGACGGGCGTGCATTCGGGCTCCGATGCCGGGGGGATGCGCGATATCGGCGTCGTCACCAAGGGCATGCATGAGGGGCGCGAAGTGTTGGGGGTGCGCCTGTCCTGGGACAAGCGCTATATTACGCTCGCGCCCGTAGCAACGCTGCTGGGCCTCGCTTTCATCCTCAAGGATCCCGAGAACCTGCTAGGGAAGGGCGAGCATATCGGCATCACGCTGGCGCTGGTGCCTTCGGACCACCTCGGGGTGGAGATCGGGCGGCGCCATTATCCCTCGCGGCAGGCCTTCATGAACGGGCCGACCACGGGCAAGGACGTGTTTATTCCGCTCGATTTCCTGATCGGGGGCACGGCCTATGCCGGGCAAGGCTGGCGCATGCTGATGGAATGCCTGTCCACGGGGCGGGCGATCTCGCTGCCGGCCATTGGCACGATCTCGATCAAGCAAAGCCTGCGGGTGACCTCCGCCTATGCGCGCATTCGGCGCCAGTTCGGCATGCCGGTGGGCGCGATGGAAGGGGTGGCCGAGCCGCTGGGGCGGATGGTCAAGAACGCCTATACCTATGAAGCCTCGCGGCGGCTGACAGCCTCCATGGTGGATGAAGGCCAGCGGCCGGCGGTGATTTCGGCGCTGCTGAAATATCGGACCACCGAGGCGATGCGCGACACCATCGATGATGCCTTCGATATTCACGGGGGCCGGGCGATCCAGGACGGGCCGAGCAACTATTTGTTTGGCGCCTATATGGCGACGCCGGTCGCCATCACCGTCGAAGGGGCCAATATCCTGACCCGCACGCTGATGACGTTCGCACAAGGCGTGCTACGGGCGCATCCGTTCCTGTATCGCGAAATCCAGGCGGTGCAGAACCCCGATCGGCCGCAGGGGCTCGGGCAGTTCGACCGGGCTTTTGGCGGGCATACCAGCTTCATGCTGCGCAATATTGTGGCGAGTTTCCTCCATGGGATGACGAACGGGGCCTTTGCTTCGAGCCCGGCCGAGCATGAGGCGGGTCGCTGGTATCGGCAGCTGCATCGCTACAGCCAGTGCTTTGCGCTGGTGGCGGACTGGACCACGGTGTCGCTGGGTGGCGCGCTCAAGGCCAAGCAGCAGCTGTCGGGCCGCATGGCCGATATTTTGAGCGAGCTTTACCTGATGTCAGCGGTGCTCAAGCGCTTCGAGGATGAGGGGCGGCTGGCCGAAGATCGGGGACTGGTGGATGCGATCATGGCGGATCGCATTGCTGCCCTTGAGGGCAAGTTCGGCGAGGTATTCGCCAATTTCCCCAATCGGGTCATGGCTAATGCGCTGCGGGTATTGTGCTTTCCGCTGGGGCGGCATGCCCGCCCGGCAGCGGATCGGGTGAACAACCGGTATGCCCGCGCCGTGCTGCAGCCCGGCCAGTTCCGCGACCGCATGACCACGGGCGCCTATGTGTCGATGGACCCCGATGATGTCACGGGCGTGCTGGAAGATGCGCTGCTTAAGGTCACCGAGGCCGAGGAGATCGAGGCGCGGTTCGTCAAGGCCGCCCGCAAGGGGGTGATTGAGCGCCGGCTCGACCGCGACGCCATTGCCGATGCGGTAGCGGCGGGCGTTCTCAACGACAATGAAGCGGGTATCATGCGTGCAGCCGACGCGGCGACGGAACGCGCGGTGCGGGTTGATGATTTCGATCCCGACAAATTGGCGGCTGAACCGGCGCGGAGGGCAGCGGAATGATCGAAGAGCTGATGGACACCCCCATCCTGCCCTTTGAGGGCGTGACGGGTTCGTGGCGCTTCCACAAGGATGTGGAAGATATCGGCTGGCTGACCATCGATAGCCCCGATGCGCCGGTCAATACGCTCAGCACCGCGGCGATCCTCGAGCTTGAAGAGCTGATCGGGCGCATCGAGGGGATGGCCGACAGGCGCGAACTCGTGGGGGTGGTGCTGCTGTCGGGCAAGGATAGCGGCTTTATCGCCGGCGCCGATGTGCGCGAATTCGACAAGATGGACCTGGCGCTGCTGCCAGACGCGCTGCGGCAGGCTCATAAACTGTTTGACCGGATCGAGAACCTCAAGATCCCGGTGGTTGCGGGCATTCACGGCTTTTGCCTTGGCGGCGGGCTGGAGCTGGCGCTGGCCTGCCACTACCGGATCGCGGTCAAGGACGAGAAAACCAAGCTCGGCTTTCCCGAGGTCAATCTGGGGATCTTTCCGGGTTTTGGTGGCACCGGCCGATCCATCCGCCAGGCCGGGCCGGTAGATGCCATGAACCTGATGCTCACCGGCAAGATGCTGCGGGCGGGCCCGGCGCGCGGGCTGGGGCTCGTCGACAAGCTGGTGCGCCATCGCGACAATCTGCGCTGGGAAGGGCGCAAGGCCGTGCTGCAAAAGCGCCGGTCCACCGTGGCGCCAATCACCAAGACGATCATGGCGATGGGGCCGCTGCGCGGCTATGTGGCCGACAAGATGCGCCAAAAGGTCGGCAAGAAGGCCAAGCGCGAGCATTACCCGGCGCCTTATGGGCTGATCGAGCTGTTTGAAGAACACGGCAATGACTGGCGCGCGATGATTGCGGGCGAGGTGCCGGCCTTTGTGCCGCTGATGGGTTCGACCGCGGCGACCAATCTGCGCCGGGTGTTCTTTTTGTCCGAGGGGCTCAAGAAGCAGGCAGCCAAGGGGCAGCAGTTCCGGCGCGTGCATGTGATCGGGGCGGGGGTGATGGGCGGGGATATTGCCGCCTGGTGCGCGCTGCGCGGCATGAGCGTGACGCTGCAGGATCTCGACATGAACCGGATCAAGCCGGCGCTGGAGCGGGGCAAGGCGCTGTTCAAGAAGCGGCTGAAGAAACGCTTTGAGGTGGATACCGCCATGTTGCGGCTGCAGGCCGATCCCGATGGCAAGGGCGTGGCGCGGGCCGATGTGGTGATCGAGGCGGTGGTGGAGGATCTGGCGATCAAGCGCCAGATTTTTGCCGAGCTCGAGACCGAGATCAAGCCGGGGGCGATCCTGGCGACCAATACGTCCTCCATCGAGCTGGAGCGGATTGCGGAGGGGCTGAGCGATCCATCCCGGCTGATCGGGCTGCATTTCTTCAACCCGGTGGCCCAGTTGCCGCTGGTCGAGGTGATCCGCTCGCGCTTCAATAGCGACGAGGAGATCGGCAAGGGCGCGGCTTTTGCCGTGGCCATCGGCAAGTCGCCGGTGGTGGTGAAATCGGCGCCGGGCTTTCTCGTGAACCGGGTGCTGATGCCTTATATGCTCGGCGCGGTGGAGCGGGTGGAAGCGGGGGAAAGCCCCGAACTGCTCGATGCAGCGGCCGTGGCCTTCGGCATGCCGATGGGGCCGATCGAACTCATGGATACGGTGGGGCTCGATGTCGGCCAGTCGGTGGCGACGGAGCTGGGGCATGCCGTGCCCGAGGGGTCGCGCTTTGCCGAACTGGTGCGGCGTGGCAAGCTTGGGCGCAAAAGCGGGCAGGGTTTTTACAAGTGGAGCGACGGCAAGGCGCAAAAGGGTGAAACCCCGGCCCATGCCGATCTCGCAGGTTTGGGGCGTGAACTGGTCCGCCCGCTGGTCGATACTACCGAAGTTGTGCTGGCTGAGGGCGTGGTCGCCAATGCGGATCTGGCCGATATCGGGGTGATTTTGGGCACCGGCTTTGCGCCGTTCCTGGGCGGGCCGCTGCAGGCGCGCCGGGATGGAAAGGCGTGATGGCGCTGTTTGGAGAGCAAGATGACTGAACTGCGCAAAGTCGCGATTGTGGGGTCGGCGCGGATCCCGTTTGCGCGGGGGAACACGGCCTATAGCGAGCAAACCAATCTTTCGATGCTGGCGGCGGCGCTGGGCGGGCTGGCTGACAAGTTCGGGCTCAAGGGGCAAAAGATCGACGAGGTGATCGGGGGGGCGGTGATCAGCCATAGCCGCGATTTCAACCTGGCGCGCGAAGCCCTGCTCGATGCGGGCCTGTCACCGCGCACGCCCGGCACGACAATGCAGATTGCCTGCGGCACGAGCCTGCAGGCAGCGCTGAGCCTTGGGGCCAAGATCGCGACGGGCGAGATCGACAGCGCCATTGCGGCCGGTGCCGACAGCGTCAGCGACAGCCCGGTGGTATTTGGCGACAAGTTCCAGCACCGAATGATCGATCTCAACAAGGCGCGCACCACGCGCGACAAGCTTGGTGTGTTCAAGGGGTTCTCGCTCGGGGAGCTGACGCCGGTGGCGCCCTCTACCCAGGAGCCGCGTACGGGGCTGTCGATGGGGCAGCATTGCGAGCTGATGGCGCGCGAATGGGGCATTACCCGGCGGGCGCAGGATGAGTGGGCGGTAGACAGCCACCGCAAGGCCGCGGCTGCCTATGACGAAGGTTTCCACGACGATCTGCTGGTGCCCTGCGCGGGGCTCGACCGCGACAACAATGTGCGGGCGGATGCCAATCTGGCCAAGATGGCGGATCTCAAGCCGGCATTCGACAAGAGTTCGGGCCATGGCACGCTGACGGCGGCGAACTCGACCCCGCTCACCGACGGGGCGGCAGCGGTGCTGCTGGCGAGCGAGGATTGGGCCCGCGAGCGCGGGCTGCCGGTGCTGGCGTATCTCACGGCCGGGCGGGTGGCGGGCAATGACTTCGCCCATGGTGAGGGCTTGTTGATGGCTCCCACGATTGCCGTTTCCGAGATGCTGGCGCGCAAGGGACTGGGCTTTGCCGATTTCGACCTGTTCGAGCTGCACGAGGCCTTTGCCGCGCAGGTGCTGTGCACGCTCAAGGCCTGGAACGATCCCGATTATTGCCGGCGCGAGCTGGGCCGAGAGGAGGTGCTGGGGCCGATCGATCCCGAGCGGATCAACCGCAAGGGATCGAGCATCGCTTATGGGCATCCCTTTGCGGCAACGGGCGCGCGCATTCTGGGGCTGACGGCCAAGATGTTGGCCGAAGGGCAGGGGCAGCGGGCCCTGCTGTCGGTCTGCACGGCAGGTGGACAGGGCGTGGCGGCGATTGTGGAGCGGGCGGCGTGAAGGACAATGTGGTCAAGTTTCGCCGGATCGAGAAAAAGCCGGAACAGCCCCCGCGCAAACGGCGCGAGCCACCAGCCTGGCTGCCTTTTGCACTGCTGATCGTGGTGGCGCTCGCCATATATGGAGTGCAACGCTCAGGTATTCTCGGCGGCTAGTTCTGCACTATTTTGCGAAAATTGTAATGTTGCAGCGCCTCTGCATGGCCGGGAGGGACGTCTACTGCCGCCTATATTGTGCGAGCCGTGGTTACGTTGACGCATAGGTCAAGGTTTTGCTTGTCAGTGGGCGGAAAGGCGGTTTACCGTCCAGAAATTGACCGGCAGGTCAAAACTGCCGGTAAACAAGGCAACCGCGGCAAAGCGGGCACACAAGAATCGACATCAGGACTTCCACAAGGAGATGGGACGAGCATGAAATTCGCGCAAACTCTTAGGGCTGTGTCAGTAGCGAGCGCCATGGCGCTGCTGATGAGCAGCGCGGCCTCCGCTGTTACGCTCAACATGATGAACGGCTCCGAGCCCGGCTCGCTCGACCCGCACAAGGCCTCGGGCGACTGGGAAAACCGGATCATCGGCGACTATATCGAAGGCCTGATGGCTGAAGACGCCAATGCCGATGCCATTCCGGGCCAGGCCGAAAGCTATACCGTTTCCGAAGACGGGCTGGTTTATACCTTCAAGCTGCGCGACGGCATTCAGTGGAGCGACGGCGAGCCGGTAACGGCAGAAGACTTTGTGTTTGCCTTCCAGCGCTTGTTCAATCCCGCCACCGCGTCGGAATATGCCTATCTGCAGTTCCCCATCAAGAATGGCTCGGAACTGGCGGAAGGGGCCCTCACCGATTTCAATGAACTGGGCGTCAAGGCGCTGGACGACAAGACCGTCGAGATCACGCTTGAAGGCCCGACGCCCTATTTCCTCCAGGCGCTGACCCACTACACCGCTTATCCCATTCCCAAGCATGTGGTCGACAAGGTCGGCGATGCCTGGACGGCGCCCGAGAACATCGTGGGCAATGGTCCCTACAAGATCACCGAATGGGTGCCCGGCTCCTATGTGAAGTCGGTCAAGTCGGAGACCTATTACGATGCTGCCAATGTGCAGATCGATGAGGTCAACTATTTCGTGCAGGATGACCTGGCCGCGGCCCTCGCGCGCTATCGTGCCGGCGAATACGACATCCTCGTTGATATCCCGGCTGACCAGGCCGAGTGGATCAAGACCAACCTGCCCGGGCAGGATTTCTTCGCCCCGTTCCTGGGCGTTTATTACTATGTGATCAACCAGGAAAAAGCCCCCTTCGACAATGCCGAGGTGCGCAAGGCCATGTCGATGGCGATCAATCGCGACGTGATCGGCCCCGATGTGCTGGGCACGGGCGAATTGCCCGCTTATGGCTGGGTGCCCGAAGGCACTGCCAACTATGAGGGCGTCGAGCCCTATCAGCCCGAATGGATCGGTCTCTCCTATGAAGAGCGCGTGGCGCAAGCCAAGGCGATCATGGAAGGGCTGGGCTATAATGCCTCCAACCCGCTGCCCGTGCAGCTCAAGTACAACACCAATGACAACCACCAGCGCGTGGCCGTCGCCATCTCCTCCATGTGGGAGCAGATCGGGATCAAGACCGAGCTCTTCAACTCCGAAACCGCCGTGCACTATGACGCGCTGCGCGCCGGGGACTTCCAGGTCGGCCGTGCCGGCTGGCTGCTCGATTATTCCGATCCGTCCAACACGCTGGAGCTCCTGACCACCGGCATCATGCAGGATGGCCAGATGAACTGGGGCAACAACTATGGCCGTTATTCCAACCCCGAGTTCGATGCGCTGGTGAAGTCGGCCGCTGCCGAGTCTGACTTGGCCGTTCGGGCCAAGATGCTGGGCGATGCCGAAAAGATCGCCATGGATGAAACCGGCGCGATCCCGATCTACTGGTATATCGCCCAGAACGTCGTGACGCCCTCGATCACCGGCTTTGTCAACAATGCCAAGGACATCCACCGTACACGCTGGCTGACCAAGGCCGAATAACACTAGCGCCGGCGCCGCCCACGAGTGGCGCCGGCATCCTCCGCCTCGAGCGCACCGCGGTGCTGCTGCGGGGGACCAGAAAGGTTCACCCATGTTCGGATTTGCTTTGCGGCGCGTGCTGTCGGCTTTGCCGGTGGCGCTGATCGCCGTGACGGCGTGTTTTTTCATTTTGCGGCTGGCCCCGGGCGGTCCTTTTGACGGCGAACGCGCGTTGCCGCCGCAAACGCTGGCCAATCTGCGGGCCCACTACAACCTCGACCAGCCGCTGATCAGCCAGTATTTCATCTATATCGGCCGGCTGCTGCAGGGCGATTTCGGACCCTCGATGGTCTACAACGACTTCACCGTGTCCCAGATGCTGTGGATCGGCTTGCCCTTCACGCTGATGCTGGGTTTCACCGCCTTCATCATCGGCACGGTGGTGGGGCTGATTGCCGGTGCCATTTCGGCGGTAAACCAGAACAAGTGGCCTGACTACCTGCTCGTCATGCTGGTGATGATCGGGCTCGTCGTGCCCAATTTCCTGATCGGCAGCATCTTGCAGTTGGTGTTCGGGGTGTATCTGGGCTGGTTGCCGGCGGGCGGCTGGCAGAACGGCTCGATCGTCCATCTGGTGCTGCCCGTGGCGGTGCTGGTGCTGCCCCATGCGGGGCGCACGGCGCGGCTGATGCGCGGCTCGATGATCGAAGTGCTGGGCACCAATTATGTGCGCACCGCCCGTTCCCAGGGCCTCGGCACGCGGCTGATCCTTGCGCGGCACGCCATCAAGCCGGCGCTCCTGCCCGTCGTGTCCTATCTGGGGCCGGGGTTGAGCTATCTGCTGACCGGCTCGCTCGTTGTGGAACAGATCTTCGCACTGCCGGGGATCGGCAAGTATTTCATCAGCGCCGCGCTCAACCGCGACTACGGCCTCGTGCTGGGAACGACCATTTTGTACATGTTTATTATTCTGGCCGTGAACCTCGTGGTTGACCTGCTTTATGCCTGGCTCGACCCCAAGGTGAGGTTGCGCTGATGGCCGGCATCACAGGCAAGGACGCCATTCTTTCCGACTATGCCAAGGCACTGGAGGACGGCCCCAAGGGGCGGTCGCTGACGCAGGATGCGATGCGGCGCCTCGTGCGCAACAAGGCGGCGGTGGTGTCGATCTTCTTGATCGGCTTCATCATCCTCTTCGCCTTTGTCGGCCCGTATCTGCTGCCCTGGACCTATGACAAGATCGACTGGAGCGCGATCAGGAAGCCCCCTAATTTCGAGAACGGGCACTTTGCAGGCACCGACCAGAACGGGCGCGACATGCTCGCCCGCATCATGCAGGGTACGCAGATGAGCCTGATCGTGGCCGGCGTTGCTACGCTGGTTTCGGTGGTGATCGGGGTGATCTATGGCGCGGTCGCCGGCTATTTCGGCGGCAAGGTCGACGCGGTAATGATGCGCTTTGTCGATATCATGTACGCGCTGCCCTATATCCTCTTCGTCATCATTCTCGTGGTGATCTTCGGGCGCAATCCCGTGCTGCTGTTCGTGGGCATCGGGTGCCTGGAATGGCTGACAATGGCGCGGATCGTGCGCGGGCAGACCATGTCGATCAAGGAGCGGGAGTTCGTCGAGGCGGCGCGGGCTGGCGGGGCCAAGCCCTGGACCATCATCATGCGCCATATCGTGCCCAATCTGACCGGGCCAGTAGTGATCTATGCGACGCTAACTGTCCCGGAGATCATCCTCACAGAGAGTTTCCTTTCCTATCTGGGGCTAGGGGTGCAAGAGCCGCAGACCTCGCTTGGAACGCTGATCTCGTTCGGCTCGCCCGTGGCGGAAACGCTGCCCTGGATGCTGATCGGCCCGGCGGTGGTGCTAGTCACCCTCCTGCTTTGCCTCACCTATATCGGGGATGGCCTGCGCGATGCGCTGGATCCCAAGGATCGCTAAGCGCTGCCCGGCTTCGTGCCCGGCGCGCCAGAAAGGCCCTGTATTGAAATGAAGCACGTACTTGACGTCCAGGATATGTCGGTCACCTTCGCGCTGCACGAAAGCGAAGTGCAGGCGGTGCGCGAGATGAATTTTACGCTCGCGCGGGGTGAAACGCTGGCTGTGGTGGGGGAAAGCGGCTCGGGCAAGAGCCAGGCCTTTCTGTCGATCATGGGCCTGTTGGCCAAGAACGGGCGCGCTTCGGGGCGCGCTATAATGGGTGATGTGGACCTGCTGGCGCTGGGACCCAATGAGCTCGACCGCTATCGCGGCCGGGACATCGCGATGATCTTTCAGGATCCCATGACTTCGCTCAACCCGACGCTGCGCATCCGCACGCAGCTGGCCGAGGTGTTGGTCAAGCATCGCGGGTTCGAGCAGAAGGCCGCCACCCGCGCCACCGTCGACATGCTTGAGCGCGTCGGGATTCCTGAACCGGCCAAGCGCGCCAACAGCTTTCCCCATGAGCTTTCGGGCGGGATGCGGCAGCGCGTCATGATCGCCATGGCGCTGCTGTGCCAGCCCAAGATCCTGATCGCCGATGAGCCGACCACGGCGCTGGACGTGACGGTGCAGGCGCAGATGCTGGAGCTGTTCAAGACGCTGACCGAGGACTTCGGCACTTCGCTGGTGCTGATCACTCATGATCTGGGGGTCGTTGCCGGCGTCGCCGACCGCATGATGGTGATGTATGGCGGCCGGGCGGTGGAAAAGGGCACGGTGGACGATTTGTTCTACCATCCGCGCCATCCCTATACGCTGGGGCTGCTGCATTCGACGCCCCATATCGCCAAGCGGGCCGAGCGGCTCGACCCGATCCAGGGGCTGCCGCCAAGCCTGGAGAACCTGCCCAAGGGCTGCTCGTTCAATCCGCGCTGCGCGTTCTGCTTTGACCGGTGCCTCGAAGAGCGCCCGCCGCTGATGGACACCGGCAATGGGCGCGAAAAAGCCTGCTTTTATGAGGGCCCGATGGCCTATGGAAAGGTCGCCTGATGGACCAGACCCCGATCAACCTGCTCGAGATCAAGGATCTCAAAAAGACCTTCTCCATTTCCGTCGGCCTATTCAGCCGCAAGCTGACGCTGACGGCGCTCGAGAACATCAACTTTTCCATCCGCAAGGGCGAGACCCTTGGCATTGTGGGGGAAAGCGGCTGCGGCAAGTCAACGCTCGGGCGCTGCATCCTGCAGCTGATCGCGCCAGACGAGGGGCAGGTGCTGTGGCTAGGGCAGGATCTGACCCGGGTGCCGGCCGAGGAAATGCGCAAGCGCCGGCAGGACTTGCAGATCATCTTCCAGGACCCGCTGGCCTCGCTCAATCCGCGCATGACCGTGGGCGACATCATCGCCGACCCCTTGCGCACGCTGCGGCCCGAGCTCAACAAGGCCGAGCGGCGGGCCCGCGTACTCAAGATCATGGCGGCGGTGGGCCTCTTGCCCGAGATGATCAACCGCTATCCGCACGAGTTTTCGGGCGGGCAGGCGCAGCGCATCGGCATTGCCCGGGCGCTGATCACCGAGCCCAAGCTCATTGTCTGCGACGAGCCGGTTTCGGCGCTCGACGTGTCGATCCAGGCGCAGATCCTCAACCTGCTCGCCGAACTCAAGGAAGAGTTCGGGCTGACGCTGATCTTCATCTCGCACAATCTGAGCGTCGTGCGGCATGTGTCCGACCGCATCCTCGTGCTCTATCTCGGGCGAATCGTGGAGCTGGCAACGGGGGACGAGATCTATGAGGACCCCAAGCACCCCTATACACGGGCGCTGCTGACGGCCGTGCCCATTCCCGACCCCAGATTGGCGCGGCAACGCAATGTGGATGCGCTGCGGGGGGAAATCCCCTCGCCGATCAATCCGCCTTCAGGGTGCCCGTTCCGCACCCGCTGTCGCTTCGCCAAGCCTTATTGCGCGGAAAAGCGGCCAGTGCTCGAAACCATCGAAGATGGGCGGCTCGTTGCCTGCCATCGCTGGCGCGAGATCGGCGTGCCTGAGGACGCGGTGCTGGGGCACTAGGCTCAAGGGAATCGGCGCCCCGGCTTGCCGAGCCTGCCGGGGTGCGCAAAGCGGTGAAAAGAGGGTGAAAACTCCGCTTGTGCCGCGTTGACAGGGCAGGGGGAAATCCCTATGAATGCCCGCAAGTTCCGGGCGCCTAGGCGCCCCTTTTGTTTGACCCGAGGATATCAAGATGAAAGTCCGCAACTCGCTGAAGGCGTTGATGACTCGCCACCGCGCGAACAAGCTCGTCCGCCGTCGCGGCCGCGTTTACATCATCAACAAGGTGGACAAGCGCTTCAAGGCCCGCCAGGGCTAAGATCTGCTTGCTCATGCAAGTTTCTGCAAAGCCCGCCTTGTGCGGGCTTTGTCGTATCTGGGGTGTGGAAACTGAGAAACGCCCGGCCTCAAGCTGAGGGCCGGGTGGCGGTGAAGACGGCGAGCTGGGCGGCAAAGGCGCGCCGATAAGCCGGGCGCTCCTGAGCGCGGGCGAGATAGCGGCAGAGATCGGGATAATGCTCGAGGATGCCGGCGCCGCTCAAGCGCAGCAGCACATGCACCAGCATCAGATCGGCGGCGCTGAAGGCGCCATCAAGCCAGTCCTTGGTGCCCAGAAAGGCAGCAAGCTGGCGCAGCCGGTGGTGGATGCGATCCTTCACCAGCGGTAGGCGCTGCTGCGACCAGCTCTCGTTGCGTTCAAGGAGTTCGGCGATTTCGAGCTCGACAATGGGCGGCTCGACCGTTGATAGAGCCGCGAACATCCAGGTCATGGCGCGGGCGCGGGCGTCGGGTTCCTCGGGCAAGAGGAGGCCGGGATGCTGCTGGGCGACGTGCAGGACGATGGCGCCCGATTCGAACAGGGTGAGCGTGCCCTCCTCGTAGGTCGGGATTTGTCCGAAGGGATGGAGGGCCAGATGGGCGGGCTGGCGCATCTGGGCAAAGGACACGAGGCGCACATGGTAGGGCTGCCCCACTTCCTCGAGCGCCCAGCGCACGCGCATGTCGCGGGCGAGGCCCGCACCTTGATCAGGAGAATCGGCAAAGGCGGTGATGGTGGGGATCATGGCAGGCCGGGACCGGGTTCAGGACGCGTGAGCTCAGTACAGAGCGTAATTGGCGGCACGGATGGGGACAACATGCCTCTCCCTTGCTGGTGGCCTCCAAGGACGCAGCAGGCGCCTGCCAGACGACAATGATGCTCGCGCGGCAGGAGCGCTTCGCGGCGCCGTTCGTTTCACCCCTTGAGCAGGCACTGGTTTGTCCATGAAGCTCGCCACCCAGAACGAGGAGCTGCCATGCTGCGCATCTATACCCGGA
Organism: Devosia sp. 1566; assembly: GCF_004005995.1. NCBI lineage: Bacteria > Pseudomonadati > Pseudomonadota > Alphaproteobacteria > Hyphomicrobiales > Devosiaceae > Devosia > Devosia sp. 1566. The sequence continues at coordinate 2,787,769 of NZ_CP034767.1, read as the reverse complement.
CCCAGGATCGGCTCGTGCCCTTTGAAAGCGGCCACACCGGTGCCGTGCCGATCTGGCTCGACCTGATCAGCCCCAGTGACGAGGACGTCCGGGAAGTCGAGCGGCTGCTGGCCGTCGACGTGCCCAGCCGTGCCGAGATGGAGGAAATTGAGCTCTCGGCCCGGCTTTATATGGAAGATGGCGCGATTTTCATGACCCTTACGGGTCTGGCTCATCTGGACACGGAAACGCCGATCAAGACGCCGATCACCTTCATCCTCAAGAACAATTCCCTGGTCACTGTCCGCTATGCCGAGCCCACACCTTTCCTGGCCTACACCAACCGGGCGCAGCGGGCGAAGGGGGCAGTGCACGGCTCGGGCGAGGAAATCATGCTCGGGCTTATCGAAGCGATGATTGACCGCACGGCGGACGCGCTGGAGCGGATTGGCAACGAAACCGACAATTTGTCCCATGAGGTGTTCAACACCACCAAAGCCAAGGCCAACAAGAAGACGCGCAGCCTCGAAAAGGTTATTTCCCAGATCGGGCAGAAGGCTGAGCTGCTGACGATGATCCAGGAGAGCCTGGTGAGCATGTCGCGGCTCGTGACCTATTATTCGGCAGTCGAGGACACGTCCGACGACAAGGAAAGCCGCTATCTGGTGCGGCTGATCCAACGCGATGCCACTTCGCTGGGCGAGCATGCACGGGCATCGTCGGCCCGGCTGGACTTTTTGCTCAATGCGACGCTGGGCATGATCAATCTCGAGCAGAACCAGATCATCAAGATCTTCTCGGTGGCTGCCGTGGTGTTCCTGCCGCCAACCCTGGTGGCGTCGATCTATGGCATGAACTACGAGCATATGCCCGAACTCCATTGGCAGCTGGGCTATCCCTGGGCGATTGGGCTGATGGTGCTGTCGGCCTTGCTGCCGTTCCTGTATTTCAAGCGCAAGGGTTGGCTTTAGGGTTTTAGGGTTTTAGGGGACGCCAGAGTTCAGGGCGCCTGGCTTCGGCCCATTGCAGCAGCGCGTCGAGGGCGGGGCAAAGCGACTAGCTCCACGCTGTCAGCCCGTATTCGACCTTGGGTGGCACCCGGTGGTGCACGAGCTTGGTGCCGATGCCGTCGACCTCATAAGAAAAGCCCGCCAAAGGGCGGGCTTTGTTGTGGTGCCGTGTCGCGCGCTTAGCTGGAGCCGGCGCCGTCCTGGCGGACAAAGGCGATGCGCAGCATATTGGTGGCGCCGGGCGTGCCCAGGGGAATGCCGGCGGTGATGGCGATACGGTCGCCAGGGCGGGCAAAGCCTTCCTGGTAGGCGATGATGCAGGCGCGATCGACCATGTCTTCAAGGCTCGCGGCGTCTTCGGTTTGCACGCAATGTACGCCCCAACAGATGGACATGCGCCGGATGGTGCGCTGATTGGGCGAGAGAAGGATGATGGGCTTGGAGGGCCGCTCGCGGGCCGCCCGGATGCCGGTGGAGCCCGAGGCGGTGTAGGTGACGATCGCCGCGAGATCGAGGGTTTCGGCGACCTGGCGGGTAGCAGCCGAGATCGCGTCGGCGGCGGTTGCCTCCGGTTCGGTCTGGGCGGCGCGGATGATGCCGCGGTAATTGGCGTCGCTTTCCACTGCCACGGCGACCTTGTTCATGGTCGCGACCGCTTCCACCGGGTACTGGCCCGAGGCAGATTCGGCCGACAGCATAATGGCGTCGGCGCCCTCGAACACGGCAATCGACACGTCCGAGACTTCGGCGCGGGTCGGCACGGGCGAGGTGATCATCGATTCCAGCATCTGCGTGGCGACCACCACGGGCTTGCCGTAGCGACGGCACATGCGGATCATGCGCTTTTGCAGGCCCGGTACGGTTTCAAGCGGCAGCTCGACGCCCAGATCGCCGCGCGCGACCATGATGGCGTCGCACAGCTTGATGATTTCCTCGAGGCGATCGATGGCCTGGGGCTTTTCGATCTTGGCCATGACGCCCGCGCGGCCCTGGACGATCTTGCGGACATCGATGATGTCCTCGGGGCGCTGCACAAAGGACAGAGCGATCCAGTCGGCCTCGGCCTTGAGGCCTTCGAGCAGGTCCTTGTGGTCCTTCTCGGTCAGGGCGCCAGTGGGCAGGAGCGTATCGGGCAAGGACACGCCCTTTTTGTCCGAGAGCTTGCCGCCATAGACCACTTCGGTCTCGATGGCGCCGTCACCGACCTTGGTCGCGCGCAGCTGCAGCTTGCCATCATCGAGCAGCAGGCGGTCGCCCACCGATACGCTTTCGATGATTTCCGGGTGGGGCAGGTAAACGCGCTCGACGGTGCCGGGCGTATCGGAGCTATCAAGGATGAATTTCTGGCCGGCGGTTAGCTGGATGCTGCCTTCAGCGAACTTCCACACGCGCAGCTTGGGACCTTGCAGGTCGACCAAAACACCAAGCGGGTGGTTCAGGGTTTTTTCGACGTTGCGAATGCGCGCCACGGTCTGGTGCAGCACTTCGTGGCTGGCGTGGCTCATATTGATGCGGAACACATCGGCGCCGGCGCGCGCCAGTTCCTCGATCATCTTTTCGTCGTGGCTGGCGGGCCCGAGGGTCGCCACGATCTTCACACGTCGCATACGTCTCATAGCGTGTCCGTTCGGTTAAACTACTGGTTCGCCGGCGGAGGATCCGCCGGCGCCGGGTCCGAAGCCGGGGGCGCATCCGGGGGCGGGACCGAATTGGCGGCAGGTGAACCCGGGGAGGCCGCCGGCGCTTCGATGGTCACGTCATCCGGATCAACCACAAGGGCCGGGTCTTCCAGATTTTCCTGGCTGTCCGGGCCCACCACATCGGGAGCGCCCATGTTTTCAGTCAGCTGCAAGGTCCAGTCCGTCTGGTTCTGGGTATCGATTTCAAAGAACCCGGTGCGCTCATAGCCCCGGGCGAGGCAATCCTCAACCCCGAATATCGTGAAGGTTTCGTCACGCGTGCACATGAAGACCGCGCCGTCCCAGGCGCCGCCGCCAATATCATCAACAGCATAGATGTAATAAAAGCGCCGCTCGAGATCGCCTTGGTAAAGCACCCGGCAATCACCGGACGGGGCCTGCCACCAGCCTTCGCTCATCCAGCCGCGCTCAGCCCGGTAGCCGATCGCCACAGACACCAGATTGGCGGTTTCGTTGCAGATGCGCAGATCGGCGCGAGCCGGTGCGGAAAACAGCAGGAAGCTGGAAACCAGCGCGCCGACAAGCGTCAAGCTAAGGCGAAAGAGGTACAGGAGCATGCCGGAATACATCGGGAGGACCGTTGGTGTTTGAGCGTATGGTGACCAATAGGTCAATGCATAAACAAGCCTTTGGGCGGAAATAGGCCGGGTATTGCAAAGCAATGCTCGGCCCCGCAGCGGCGTGCGGCCCAGGGACGCAGGTGTGGATTGGCGGCGAAAGCGCTTGAACCCGAACCTGTGCTGCTGTTTGAAGCAGGGTTAAAGCGAGAAGGATGTTTTTATGGCCGAAGATAGTGTTGCCCAGGACCAGCTCCGGGCGTTCGTCGAGCGCATCGAACGCATGGAAGAAGAGAAGGCAGCCATCGCCGCCGACATCAAGGAAATCTACGCCGAGGCCAAGGGCAACGGCTTTGACGTCAAGATACTGCGGCAGATCGTTCGTATCCGCAAACAGGATGCCAATGAGCGCATGGAGCAGGAAGCCCTGCTGGAGCTTTACATGAGCGCGCTGGGCATGGTGGCGGCACCGCCGGAAGACTGAGGCCAGAACCGGCCCGCCGCCGAGCTTGTCGGCGGCAGGGCCCGATCCATTACCGAATTGCCATCGACCCGATAGCCGCCGCCATGGCGGCTTCGTCGTATCCAAGAGCCCGAAGTGCTGCAGTGACGATGCCGGTGCGGTCAAGGCCGGCATCGGCATACATATCAGCCTGAGTGGCGTGTTCCACGAAACGATCGGGGATCATCAGCGGGCGGAAACGCAGCTTGCCATCGAGCAGGCCATTGCTGGCGAGGAAGGTGGCGACATGGCTGCCAAAGCCGCCGATCGAGCCTTCTTCCAGCGTCAGCATCACATCATGGCTTTGAGCGAGCTGCGTGACGAGTTCCTCGTCTAGCGGCTTCATGAACCGCGCATCGGCAACGGTCGGGTTGAGCCCCAGGGCCGCGAGCCGGTCGGCAGCGGCCAGAGCTTCAGCCAGGCGCGTGCCCCAAGAGAGAATGGCGATGGTGCTGCCGGGGCGAACAATACGACCCTTGCCAATGGGCAGGATGATGCCGCGCTCGGGCATATCGACGCCCACCCCATCGCCGCGCGGATAGCGGAAAGCAATCGGGCCGGAGTCATAAGCCACCGCCGTCGCGACCATGTGCTTGAGTTCGGCTTCGTCGGCGGCGGCCATCTGCACGATTCCAGGAATGGCGCCGAGATAGGCGGCGTCGTAGTTGCCGGCATGGGTGGGACCATCGGCGCCGACATAGCCGGCACGATCGATAGCGAAGCGCACCGGCAGGCCCTGGATGGCGACGTCATGGACCACCTGGTCATAGGCGCGCTGCAGGAAGGTCGAATAGATCGCGCAGAACGGGCGCATGCCTTCGGTGGCGAGGCCCGCCGCGAAGGTGACCGCGTGCTGCTCGGCAATGCCCACATCAAAGATGCGGCTGGGATAAATCTCGGCGAACTTGTCGAGCCCAGTGCCCGAAGGCATGGCGGCGGTGACCGCCACGATGCTGGGGTCTTCGGCTGCCTCCTGGATCAGGGATTGGGCAAAGACATTGGTGTAAGAGGGCGCATTGGATGGCGCCTTGGCCTGGGCGCCGGTGATCACGTTGAACTTGGAGACGCCGTGATATTTATCGGCCGCGTCCTCGGCGGGGGCATAGCCTTTGCCCTTTTTGGTGACGACGTGAATGAGGATCGGGCCTTCATCGGCATCGCGCACATTTTCGAGGACGGGTAGGAGGTGATCGAGATTATGCCCGTCGATCGGGCCCACATAGTAAAAGCCGAGTTCCTCAAAGAGCGTGCCGCCAGTCAGCATGCCGCGCGCAAATTCCTCGGTGCGGCGCGCGGGCTCGTGCAGGAATGAGGGGAGCTTTTTGGCGATGGTCTTGGCCGCTTCGCGTGCGCCGCGATAAAGCGGGCCGGACACGAGGCGGGCGAGATAGGCGCTCATGGCCCCGGTGGGCGGGGCGATCGACATGTCGTTGTCGTTGAGGATGACGATCAGGCGGGCATCCATGGCGCCCGCATTGTTCATGGCTTCATAAGCCATGCCCGCGGACATCGAGCCATCACCGATCACGGCCACGACATTGCGCTTGGTGCCCTGAAGATCGCTGGCGACAGCCATGCCGAGGCCGGCAGAAATCGAGGTGGAGGAATGCCCGGCCCCAAAGGGATCATAGGGGCTTTCGGCGCGGCGGGTGAACCCGGACAGGCCACTGCGCTGGCGCAGGGTGCGGATGCGATCGCGGCGACCGGTCAGAACCTTATGAGGATAAGCCTGGTGGCCGACATCCCAGATCAGTCGATCATGGGGCGTGTCGAACACGGCATGGAGGGCGACTGTGAGTTCGATGACACCAAGGGCGGAGCCCAGATGACCACCAGTCACCGAAACGGCGTCGATGACTTCGGCGCGCAACTCATCGGCAAGCTGACGCAAATCCTCGCGGGGTAGGGCGCGGAGTTCGGCGGGGGTTTGAACGGTATCGAGCAGGGGCGTCGATGGCTTATCGGCCAATGCTGGCTTCCTTTGCCGAACTAAAAGATAGCTCAAGGTTTTACGGGGCGCCGAGAGGCTTTGCAACAAGCCGGCGTGCCTCAGCCAGCCTCTCCCTGGTTGTGGAGAGGCTGGCGGGTGAGGCTAATTGGACGCGGTAAAGCGCGTATGGGTCACGGCCAGCGGCGCATTGCTGGGGGATAGCGCCACCGCAGGGGCCAGAGCCGTGGCCGTATCGACATCGCGGGACTGGGCTTCAATCAAGGCGAAGTGATCGGAAGACAGCGGCGCGGGCGCGACCAGAAGGGCTGCGGCATGCTCCAGATCGGGGGCGGTCAATGCGGCAGGCGTTGGCGCGGCAGAAGCCTCGTCCTTGGCGATCATGGCGGCGAGCGCCTTGGCGACAGGTTCGCTTTGCCCCTGAACCGAGTTGAAGGTTGAGGCAAAAAGCGATGCCGTGGAGTCTCGGGCGGGCTCGCCACCCAGCGAGGCGGTCTTCACACCGGCAGCGCCCAGAGGGGGCAGGTTGGGAACCGGGGCCACGGGGGCGGCGGCAACCTGGGCTGCGGTTTCCTGCTCGATGAGTTGCTGGAGCATGTCCTGTGCCTGGCCGTTCTGGCCGAGGGGCGGCAGGTAAGCCGTCATCATGTCAGGCTCAGACGAGCGGCCGGCCTGGAGCGGCGGATGCGGGAAAGGCTGGCTCAGCGCTGCCAGGGCGACCACAGCGGTTTCGCCATTGCCGGCCGGTAGAGTGGAGGCGGTCGCCATCATGAGGGTAGGCGATTTGGTGGCCGGCACTGGTGCGTTCGAGGCGGTGACAAGTTCTGCCTCTGCCAACGGGGCGCTGCCAACCGTGGAGAAGGGCACCGGCACATCCTGTTCGGCGACGGCGACCGTGCTCGAGGCAGGCGCGGACATGCTCGCCGGCCGCATCATTGGAATGGGGGGAGCAACGGCAACGCGGGCAGCCGCTTGCGGGGACTGAGCGGCCGCAGCTACTGATGCAACCTGCACCGGAGCGGGGGCGGGCCTGGGCGCGGGCTGGTTGTTGCCTTTGTTGCCGCCAAAGAACATGTCGACCAAAGAATTGCCGGCGCTGGCCACCTGAGTGCCCGAGCCGCCATTGCCGCAGGGCACGGCGCGGCAACGTTGCCATTCGGCCTGGGCGAGGCGATAGCCTTCCTGCGACAGTGGCTTGCCATCGGCAGGCAAGTGCATGGTCCGCCCATCGGGGAACACGTCCTTGAGCTGCGCACGGGTCATGCGTGGCCAGGCGCGGACCGAACCAGTATCAAGGTGAACAAAGGGGCTGCCCGAGCTGGGATAATAGCCAACGCCGCCGACCTGCTTGCGCATCGCGACGGCGCGCAGCTTGGACAGCGAAATGCCTGGGATAAAGAAGTCCATGGCATGGCCCTTGGTGTGCTGGGAGTTTTCGGCAACACCGGAGGAGGTCTGGCGCAACATCTTGTTGGTCGCGGGCGAGCGATAAGCGGAAACGATGTTGATGGGCTGGGTAGCCCCCACTTCCTGGTAGACTTCCCAAACCAGGTCAAACAGCCGTGGGTCCATCTTGGCTGGTTCGTTACGACGCCAATCGCGCAGGAAGCGGTTGAGCTCGTTGAGCCCGGACTGCACATACTGCCCGTTGCGCTTGAAAACGATGCGGGCCGTTTCCTTGGTGTGGGTGTAGTAGAGATAAAGGCTGCGCTCGGAGGCGGCATTGGCCGGAACCACGGCGGCCTGGCCGATCAGGAGCGAAAAACTCAGCAGCGCTGCTGCCAGGAGTCGAGTGCCACGAAGGGCCAGGTTATCCGATTTTACCGCCACACTAAACACTGCCCGGTTGAAGCTATCTGCATTTCGGATCGTACCGGCCAAGTGACTAGAGTTTGATTAACGCTAACAAAACTCGAACACGATGGCGGCCACTCACGCCAATGTTTAAGGACAAAATCCGGGCCGAACCAAGGCGAAAATGTTGACGAGCGGTTAAGGGGCGCTCGGCTCCACGGGGAACAGGGTAGAAACCAGCCGAAAAAAAAGGCGCCGGCAGAAACTGCCAGCGCCTGATCAGAGATGGTGTTGTGCGGCTCAGGGGCCGACATCGGCAATGGTTTCGGCCATCACCGGTTGAGGGAGCGCTGCGGGCGACAAGCCGAGCGCCTGGATCAGCTTGGTGTCGTGGCCGTAGATGTCGCCATAGGATTGCAGGTTGCCATCGGCTTGGGGCCGTAGGGTAAAATAGCTGAGATGGACAGGGATCTGTTGCTCGGGGTTCACCCAGCGCTCGCTGGAGCCAAACATGGCTTCGAGCGAGGCCCGGCTGATCTTGGTTTCGTTGGCCATCAGCGCGTCGGCAAACTCCATCGGGTTCTGCACCCGCACGCAACCATGGCTGAGAGCGCGCTGCGAGCGGCTGAACAGAGCCTTTGACGGGGTATCGTGCAGATACACATCGTGCTTGTTGGGGAACAAGAACTTGATCTGGCCCAGGGCATTGCTGGGGCCGGGGCGCTGACGCACCTTGAAGGGGAACGTGTTGCCGACCGCGGACCAGTTCACCTGCCAGGGGCTAACGACGTCGCCGTTATAGATCAGGTCCATGTTCTGGGCGTCGATATAGCCCGGGTTCCGCCAGGTCTTGGGCGCAATCTCGCCTTTGACGATGGAACTGGGGACATTCCAATAGGGATTGACCACGATGTGGCGGATGTTGTCGGAAAATACCGGCGTCTGGTTCTTGACCGTGCCGACGACGACGCGGGTCGTATAGGTTTCCGCCCCGTTCCGGTTGATGGACAGGCGGAACTCGGGAATGTTGACCAGGACATGGAAATTGCCGAGCTCGCGCGGCATCCAGCGCCAGCGCTCCATATTGGCGATGATCTGCTCGCGGGTGGCGGCGTTGCCGCCGTTGAGGGCGGCGACCGTGGCAGGGCCAGCGACGCCATCAGGTTCAAGACCCAGGCCCTGCTGGAAATCCTTGACCGCCTGCACCACACCTTGGTCGTAAACCAGGGACGCATCGGCCACGAGGCCGAGCCGCTGGCGGATCAGGGGCAGGCGCTCATCGGTCATGCCAGCCTTGAGCACGACCCCGGTCGGAATGGGGGCGGGACGATCAGTGGCATTGTCGCTGAACTTGGCCAGTGCCGCTTTAAGCGCCAGGAATTCGGGATGGGTTGGCTCGAGCTTGGCCAGCACCTTGGCCGGATCCTTGCTGGCCGCCAGTTCCACAAGGAGTGCGCCGGCATCAAGGGTCTTGGGCTCGATATCGAGGTTGGCATCGACGGAGCGAGGAGCGACGCGTCCGGTATAGATGTGGGTCGCATAGCGCAGGGTCGCGGCAGAAAACGCGGTTTCGAGCGCCGCCATGGCGGCAGGATCCCCGCCCGTTGCTGGAAGCTGCAGGTCAGGAGTGAGGTAATCGGCGGGATTGAGCCCTTCGGACTCGGCCCGGGCAAACAGATCGAGTATCTGCTGGGCAGCAGGTGAGAACACGACCTGCCCATTGGCCTGTTCGCTCAGCCAGATTGGCTCGAAATAGCGCTCGCCATAAAGAAAGTAGAGCTTCTGCGCTTCGGCATAGGCCGCGGTACCGCGGCCATTGGCTGTATAGGCGGCGGACAGGCTGGCCTTGATGGTTCGCGCCAACGCGCTTTGCGCGGGAGCGATGACAATCCGGGTTGGGGTGATACTCGCTACATCCTGCGCCAGGATGGGAAGAGGGGCGTTGGCGGCAGCAACGGCGAGAAAACAAACCAGGATCTTGTGCATTTGTGCTCCGTGTACGAGGCGTTACGCAGCCCAACCGTGCCTCAACCCAAGGTCCGGCGGGCCGCCCCATACATCGAAAGCATAAGCATCAAATGTTAACAGGAACAATCACTCGCAATGTTGTGAGCGAGCGATGTGGCTATGGTGCAACGGTCTGCAAGGCCTTGTGGAAAGGCCCGCAATTTGCCCGGCGATCCGCCATTCTGCCGAATCTATGCGGTTAAGCGGCGTCGTTAATCAACTGCTCCGCGAGGCCATATTCATGCAATTTGCGATAAAGGGTCGAGCGGCCAATCTTGAGTGCGCGGGCAACACGAGACATGCGCCCGCCATGGTGCTCGATGGCAAAAACGATCAAGGCGCGTTCGATCTCGGCCAGAGCCGCCACATTGCCCGACTCATCGAGGAAGCGGTCTTCGACAGGGCTGGTTTCGAGCATTTCGCGCTGGCGCGGCGGAGCGTTATCGATGTGAACCGGCGCGGCAGGCACCGGCATGGCCGCGAGTGAAAGAATGGCGGCGTCGCGCCCTTGAGCATGGGCCATGATCTGGGGGAAATCGGCGGGCTCGAGGAAGGCTTCCTCGCAAAGCACGGTCGCGCGATAAACGACGTTTTCCAGCTGGCGAATATTGCCGGGCCAAGGATAGCTGGCCAGCAGTTCCAAAGCTTCAGGGGAAATGCCGAGGATGCGTTTGCCAGCTTCAGCGGCAAAGCGCGCAAGGAAATGGTTGACCAGAGCCGGGATGTCCTCGAGCCGCTGCCGGAGCGGGGGCACGTAGATGGGTAGCACGTTGAGCCGATAATAAAGGTCCTCTCGGAACTCGCCCGATTTAGCCAGATTGAGCAGGCGGCGATTGGTCGCCGAGATCACCCGCACATTGACGCGCTCGGGGCGGGTGGCGCCCAGCGGCACGATTTCGCCATCGGCGAGAACGCGCAGCAGCCGCTCCTGGGTGGCGGGAGGCAGTTCGCCCACTTCATCGATGAAGATGGTGCCGGTATGGGCTTCGGCGAACTTGCCTGGGGTATCGGCCAGGGCACCGGCGAAGGCGCCTTTCTTGAAGCCGAAAAGCACGGCGTCGAGTTGGGAAGGGGAAATGCTGCCGCAGTTGACGCTGATGAATGGCTTGCCGGCCCGATCCCCGCTGCCCCCGATGATGCGGGCGATCAATTCCTTGCCGACGCCGGTTTCGCCTTCGATCAGCACGGGTATGGGATTGCGGGCGGCCTTGCCGCAAAGCGTCAGGACGCGGGTCATGGCGGGAGCGCGGCCGATCAGGTCGGCAGCCGAGAAGGTCCCGGCGCGGCGGCTTTGTTCGGCACGGATCGCCGCTTCCAGCGCACCCAGCTTCATGGCGTTGCGCAAGGAGATCACCAGCCGCTCGGGGGCGACCGGCTTGACGAAATAGTCCACGGCCCCGTGGCGCATGGCGCTGACCACGGTTTCCAGCGACGGGTTGGCGGTTTGGACGATCACCGGCGTGGAAAGAGCTTCCCGGCGCATGGTTTCCATCACGGCCATGCCGTCGAGGTCAGGCATTACCAGGTCAAGAATCATCGCACCCAGATTGGGGTCTTCGCGCAAGATCTGCAGGGCTTGTTCGCCGCTGGTTGCGGTGAGTGGCTTGAAGCCGGCCTGATTGGCGACTTCGGCCGTCAGCCGCAATTGCACCGGGTCATCGTCGACCACCAGAACACGCGTCATGCAAAATCCACTTCTCTTGCCAGGCGCTCGAATCGCGCTGTGCGGTTTTGTGGAAGTATGCGGCCGGCAAATTAAGACAGCATTAATCATAATGGCGGGGCGCCATATTGCGGCTGGCACGATAGGCGGCGAGGGCCCCCTTTTCATCCCATGACGTGCTGGCTATGGTCCGCCCCTCACCAAGAACCGCGCTGGAGAACCCCGATGACCGAACAAGCCGCGAGCCAGAAGGGGCACAATCAATTGGGCACCTTGCCGGTCTGGGATCTCAACGATCTTTACCCGGGACGCGAGAGCTCTGAGTTTGCCGCCGCCTTGCAGCAGGCCAAGGATGATGCCGCGCGCTTTGAGAGCGACTACAAGGGCAAGCTCGCGGAGCTAACCCGGGCGGGCAAGCTCACCGATGTGATCAAGCGCAGCGAAGCGCTGGCGGATCTGAGCGGGCGCATCGGCTCGTTCGCCTTTTTGCAATATGCGCAGCGATCCACCGATCCGGACCGGGCCAAGTTCATGGGCGACACCAACCAGGCGCTGACGGATCTCTCCACGCGCATTCTGTTTTTTGAGCTCGAGTTGAACCGGATCGAGGATGCCGATCTTGACGCGGCGTTCGAGCGCGATCCGGAACTGGCGCGTTACCGCACCTGGTTCGCCGAGTTGCGCAAGGCCAAGCCCTATCAGTTGGACGAAAAGCTCGAGGAGCTGTTCCACGACAAGTCGGTCACGGCCTTTTCAGCCTGGAACCGCTTGTTCGACGAGACCATGGCCAGCCTCGAATTCGAGGTCGATGGGGAAGTGCTCAAGCTCGAGGAAACGCTGCATCTGCTGTCCGAGCCCGAGGAGAAGCGGCGCGAAAGCGCGTTCCATGCCTTGGCCAAGACCTTGCGCGAGAATGGACGCTTGTTCACCCACATCACCAATGTGCTGGCCAAGGACAAAGAGATCTCGGACCGCTGGCGCGGCTTTGAGGACATTGCCGACAGCCGGCACATGGCCAATTCGGTGGAGCGCGAAGTGGTGGATGCGCTGCAATCCGCCGTGCAGGAGGCCTATCCACGGCTGTCGCACCGCTACTACAAGATGAAGGCCAAGTGGTTCGGCAAGGACCAGCTCAATGCCTGGGACCGCAATGCGCCCTTGCCGACGAGCGACGAGCGGACCTTTGATTGGGAAACCGCCAAATCGACCGTGCTGGAGGCCTATGGCCGGTTTTCGCCTGACCTGGCGGAAGTCGCAGCGCCGTTTTTCGATAGTGGATGGATCGACGCTCCAGTGGGCAATGGCAAGCTGTCGGGCGCCTTTGCCCATCCCACGGTGCCGAGTGCGCATCCTTATCTGATGCTCAACTATATGGGTCGCTCGCGCGACGTGATGACGCTGGCCCATGAGTTGGGTCACGGTGTCCATCAAAGGCTGGCGGCGGCGCAGGGGCCGATCCTGAGCAATACGCCGCTGACCCTGGCCGAGACGGCGAGTGTCTTCGGTGAGATGCTGACGTTCCGGTACCTGCTGGAAAAGACCACCGATCCCAAGCAGCGCTTTGCCCTCTTAGCCTCCAAGGTGGAGGACATGCTCAATACGGTGGTGCGGCAGATTGCCTTTTACACGTTCGAGCGGCGGGTGCACACGGCACGTCGGCAGGGCGAGTTGCGCACTGAGGAAATCAACGCCATATGGTTGGAAGTTCAGGCGGAATCGCTTGGCGAGGGGATCATTCCCAACGAGGGCTATGACATCTTCTGGACCTATGTCCCGCACTTCATCCACTCGCCCTTTTATGTCTATGCTTATGCCTTCGGTGACTGCCTTGTGAACTCGCTTTACGCGCAGTATGAGAAGGCCGACGAGGGCTTTGCGGAGCGGTATTTCGAGCTGTTGAAGGCTGGTGGATCCAAGCACCATACGGAACTGCTGGCGCCATTCGGGCTTGATGCCAAGGATCCGCAGTTCTGGTCGCTGGGACTTGGCATGATCGAGCGACTGATCGACGAGCTGGAAAGCACGAGCCCCTGAACGCCTCCGGGCAGATGAACACGACGAATTTCGAGGACCAAATGGCCGCAGAAGACCACCCAGCCCATTCCCACCTGCATCCACCGCTTCAGCATGAATCGGCGATGGACTATTCCCAGCATGAGTCGACCTATGCGCGCTTTGTGACGCTGGTGAAGTGGACGACGATCTCGATCGCGGCAGTGATCGTTCTGCTCTACATCTTCGTGAGGCCGTAAGCGGCAACCTGCTCTAGTAGTGCGGAGGAGGGGGTTCGGTGCGGGGATCAGCGATAAAGCCACCCGACCGGACTTGCTCCTCCAGCACGGTGAGCCGACGGGTGAGCCCGTCAATCACGCGCCACTGCTCGGTAATGGTGGCATTCAAGTCTTCGATGGTCTGATCCTGGAAAGCGACGCGCGTTTCCAGTGCCTCCAGACGCGCTGACGAATCGAGTTCAGTCGTCACGATATTCTCCCAGAAGTGTACCAGCAGGGCATGGTTTGGGCGGGCGTTAACGGTCCCTTCACGAGGGCGTGTTTCCCAAAAAGGAACTCCTAAGGCCCCGCGGCCATTGGTTTGCAAGAATTTAGCAACCAGTGAGAGCCAAAATGGCCACCTTCACGGCAGTTACCCACAACTTTCCTTCGCTGCTCGATGCCGATCGGCATGACGGGATTGGCGCGGGACTGAGCGCTGCCCTCCCGCTGCTGGGTCTGGTTGCTGCCTATGGTGCTGCCGAAGCGCTTGGTGTCCAGCCGGTACTGCATGCGCCATTGGGACTACCGGAGTGGACGGGTGCTTTGGCGCTCGCCATCAGCCTGCCGCTTTGGGGCGCTGCCCGGTGGCTGGTGGCCGGGCGTGGCTATGAAGGGCGCTCAGCGGCGCGCTGGATTGTTGCGTTGATGGTCGGCGCGATCCTTGCACCATTCCTGCTGACCGTGGCCGATCCCTTCATGAGCACGGTTGTTTCCATGGTGCTGATGCTGATCGGTCTGGCCGCCGCCGGGCGTGCCGCAAGCGTATCGGGGCGCGCCACGCTGCTGGTGCTGCCCGGCCTTGCGTGGCTGGGCTTTGGCGCCGTGCTTGGCTTTGGCGTTGTCGCCGGCGGCTGGTCGCCGCCATTTGCGGTCACCCAGGGTGGCGACGCGTAATTGATGGCAGTGGGATTGTCCCCCGCTCCATTTCGCGCGACATGATGGCAAACAACGGGCCGCGTTGGCTCAAGGATTTGCCATGTCCCCTATCCTCAAAATTGATGTGTTCACCGATGTCGTTTGCCCCTGGTGCCTTGTCGGCTCCGCTCGGCTCGATCAGGCCGTGGCGGCACTGCCCGACGACATCGACGTCATCATTGAAAATCACCCCTTTTACCTCGATGCCAATACGCCCGCCGAGGGCGTGGATGTTGGCGAAATGCTGCGCCAGCGTTATGGCCGTGACCCCGCCGAGATGTGGGAGCGAGTGGAAAGCGAAGCGCTCAAGGCAGGGATCGAGCTTGATCTCTCCCGCCAGCCGCGGATGTATCCGACGGCAAAGGCCCACACTATCACCCGGCTGAGCAAGCCGCTCGGCATTCAGCACGAAGTGGCCAATGCCATAGCCGAGGCCTATTTTCTCGAGCACCGGCAGATCTTCGATGACAATGTGCTGGCCGACATTGCGGCCTCGTTCGGGTTTGACCGGGGCGATGCGCTTGATGCCATGAATGATGAGCACGAGCTGGCAATCACCCAGCAGTTGGCTGAGCAGGCGGCAGCCCAGGGCATTACCGGGGTGCCCTTCTTTGTGTTCGGCGAGAAATATGCCCTGTCCGGTGCGCAGCCCCCTGAGGTGTTCGCCCAGGCCTTGGACAAGACCATTTCGGAGTTCTAGATGCGGATTGTTGGGAGATTGGTTGCCGGGCTGGCGGTGCTGGTGGTGCTCGGCTATGCCGCGGTTGTTGGGTATATGTATTTCAACCAGCGCAGCCTGCAGTACTTCCTTGAGGGGGAGGTGACGCCACTTGAGGCGGCGGGGATCGCTGGGGCCGAAGTGGTGGCGATTCCCTCAGGCGATGGTGTGGTCAATGGCTGGTACAAGGCGCCTGAGCCGGGCAAGCCGCTGATCGTTTATTACAAGGGCAATAGCGGCAGCTTTTCGGCCGAGAATGAGCGCTTCGCACAATGGGCGTCGGAAGGCTTTGGGTTCCTAGCATTTGATTATCGCGGCTTCCCCGCTTCCCCTGGTTCGGTGAGCCAGGATGGCATTCTAACCGACGCCTTGGCCGCGTTCGACTGGGCCGCGGGCAAAGGCTATCCCGTTGTAATCTGGGGGAGATCTCTGGGGTCAGGGCCGTCGACCTATGTCGCGAGCGAGCGGGATGCGGCGGCGTTGCTGCTGGAAACGCCGTTCCTGTCGGCGGTGACGGTGGCCGGGGAGCGCTATCCAATGCTGCCGGTGTACTGGGTGATGCAGGACCAGTTCCCCGTCAATGAGTGGATCGTGGATGTGGCCGAGCCGGTGCTGGTGGCGCATGGGACTGCGGACACGACGATCGATGTCAGTAACGGCGAGAGGTTATACGAGCTTGTTCCCAACAAGGATGAGCTGTGGATCGAGCCCGGCGGGACCCATGTCGATCTGTGGGAGCGAGGTATCTGGCCCGAGCATGCGCGGCCGTTCTTTGAGCGGGTGGTGCCGGCAGCCGGAGGCTAAAGGGCCAAAAGCATAACGCCGCCCCGAAAGGAGCGGCGTTATGAACGCATAATGAATGAATTCTGAACGGCTTAGGTGCGGGGCAGCGTGCTTGCGCTCGGGCGAGCGGGCTGACCGGGACGTGCCGTTGGAGTTGGAGCGGGCAGACCGCCTTCACGCTGGGCGCGCTTACGAGCCAGCTTGCGAGCGCGGCGCACCGCCTCAGCCTTCTGACGCGCCTTCTTCTCGGAGGGCTTCTCGTAGTAGTTGCGCAGCTTCATCTCGCGGAAGACGCCTTCGCGCTGCAGCTTCTTCTTGAGCGCGCGCAGCGCCTGATCAACGTTGTTATCGCGAACGACTACTTGCAAAGGTCAACCGCCCCTTAAAGCCTGGTGAAATATGATTGGATGGAAGCGCCGCGACCAAATAAAGCCACGTCGCCGACCAGCAGGGCCGGTCACCGTGGGGGCTCTATAGCCCAACCCCGCGGACTTGTCCACCTTTGCAAGCGAAAAAGCCCAAGTTTAGGGCCGGTCCGGCTGCAACAGGCGATTGATATGGCCCATCTTGCGACCGGGCCGCGTTTCCAGTTTGCCATAAAGGTGAGGCTGGGTGAAGCCTTGGAGCGAAGTGGGAACCCGGCCGACCTCGTCACCCACCAGATTCTCCATGACGACATCGGCGAGTCGGGCGGGATCGCCGAGCGGCCAGCCGAGAATCGCCCGGATGTGCTGCTCGAACTGATCGGTGGGGCAGACCGCCTCGGTCCAGTGACCGGAATTATGTACGCGCGGCGCGATTTCGTTCACCAGCAGGGTAGGGCGCGACTCGCCTGGGACAACAAAGAACTCGACGCCCAGCACGCCGACATAATCGAGGGCGACGACAATCGCTTTGGCGATCATGCCGGCATGCTTGGCGAGCGCGGGGGGAATCGCCGCCGGTACGGTGCTGGTCGCGAGGATGTGGTTGCGGTGCACATTCTCGGCCGGATCGTAGCTGCGCACCTCGCCGGAAAGGCTGCGGGCGACGACGACAGAGATCTCCTGGCTGAAGGGGATGAAGGCTTCGAGCACGAGCGGCTTGGGGGCGAGCGCAGCATAATCCTCGGCAGCTTCGGTGCGATCACGCAGCACCCGCTGCCCCTTGCCGTCGTAGCCGAGGCGGGTGGTCTTGAGCACGGCGGGTAAACCGAGCTCGGCGATGGCGGTTTGCAGTTGATCGATTGATTCCACCGCGCGGTAAGGGGCTACCGGGATGTTCTTGGAGGCAAGGAAGGCTTTTTCGGCCAGGCGGTCCTGCGACACGGCCAATGCCTGAGCGCCCGGGCGCAGAGGCCTCCGCTCGGCGAGAAAGGCGGCAGTAGCGGCGGGGACGTTCTCGAACTCGTAGGTGATCACATCGACGGCATCGGCGAAGGCCGCGAGCGCCACTTCATCGTCATAGGCGGCGACGGTCTTGTGGGGGGTTACCTCGAAGGCGGGACTATCGGGGTCGGGGCAGTAGATGTGGGTGCGCATGCCCAGGCGACTGGCGGCAAGCGACAGCATCCGGCCGAGCTGACCACCGCCAAGGATGCCAATGGTGGTCCCGGGCGGCAGGGGCGTGGTGTCGGGCATGATCTACTCGGTGTCGGTGGGGAAAAGCGGAACGGAAGCGGTCTGGTTGGCGCGATAGGCATCGAGCCGTTCAGCAAGCTCGTCGTCATGCAACGCCAATACGGCAGCGGCGAGGAGGGCGGCGTTGATGGCGCCGGGCTCACCGATGGCGAGGGTGCCGACCGGGATGCCGCCGGGCATCTGCACAATGGACAGGAGGCTATCCTGGCCCGAAAGCGCCTTGGAGCGCACCGGCACGCCAAACACCGGCAGCGGGGTCATGGCGGCGATCATGCCGGGCAGGTGGGCGGCGCCGCCGGCGCCGGCAATGATGATCTGGAAGCCATCCGCGCGGGCTGTGGTGGCGAACTCGACCAGGCGTTCGGGCGTGCGGTGCGCGGAAACGATGCGCGCCTCATATTCCACATCGAGCGCTTCAAGCGTTTCGGCGGCAAGGCGCATGGTGGGCCAATCGGACTGGCTGCCCATGACAATCGCAACGGCTGGTTTGGTGAGCATGGCCTCGGTCCCCCCGCGGGCTGCACAAAGGCCGCTCCTAGCCCAATTGTTGCCACAACTCAAGCGGGGGAGGGGTCAGGCGATGATGTCGGGCAGGAGAATGTTTTCGAGTTGGACGATGCGATCCTTGAGCGCGAGCTTGCGCTTCTTGAGCCGTTGAATCAGCATTCGGTCGGCAAAGGCCGAGCCGGTCAGGGTGTGGATGGCAGCGTCAAGATCGGCGTGTTCCTGGCGTTTCGTGGCCAGTTCAAGCCCGAGGCCGGCTTCCTGTTCCTTGGTCAGCGGCAGCATCGAACGGCGGTTCCCCCAAGGCACGCAACATTGTTCCCCATTACCCGATCCGGCGCCGTTTTGCACATGGATTTGATCGGCGGACCTATTGTCATCGACAAGTCACATTTTATCTGGAACCTTAGCGTCGTCCAGTCAGGCGTAAGGAGTTGTCATGACGACTGAAGGCCACATCGCGGCGTTGGAGCGCCGTCATCAGGAGTTGGATCGTCAGATCCAGGCGGAGCTGCAGAACAAGCCGCTCGATGATCTCACGGTGAGCGCGTTGAAGCGAAAGAAGCTCGAAATCAAGGACGAACTCTACAAATTCAATAGCGGCATGCAGTAAGCACTGCGCTCCAACACAGTTGGACCGGGAAGGCCATGGCGGGAGCTGTGGCCTTTTTTGTTGCGGTCAGAGACCGAGGAACACCGCCCGCACGCCATCCCAGATCAGCTTGAGCGCCAGGAAGAACACGAGCCCATAGGCGATCTGGTAGAAGAGGGTAACGGAGATGCGCCGCACCAGCCAGATGCCGATCAGCACGCCGGCAACGCCCACCGGGATCAGCGCGGCGGACAGGGTGAGATTCTGGACGGAGAGCTGGCCCAGGAAGAAATAGGGGATCAGCTTGGCCGAGTTCACGGCGCCAAAGAAGATGGCATTGGTGCCCGAATAAATTGGCGGCGGCAGGCGCTGGGGCAGAACATAGATCTGGAAAGGTGGGCCGCCCGTGTGGGACACAAAGCTGGTAAATCCGGCAAAGCCGCCCCAGAACCTGCCCCACGGCGTGGAGGGTGGTAGCCCCTCGAGCTTTTTGCGCAGTGGCAAAACAGCGTCGAGCACAAAAAGCAGGGTGATGATGCCGACAAAGAGCAGCACCATGGCGTCGGAAACCACAGACCAAAGCGCCCAGCCGATCAGCGTGCCGACCGCGGCGCCGGGCAGCATGATCTTGAGAATGTGCCAGCTGAACTGCTGGCGATAGGCGTAGATGGCGATGGCGTCCATGGCCAGCAGCACTGGCAGCATCATGCCGGCGGCATCGCGGGCCGGCATGATGAGGGTGAGGAGGGGGACGCCGACAACGCCCAGGCCGCCCAGCAGACCGGCCTTGGACAGGCCAACGATCAGAACCGCCAGGCCGGCCACTGAAACAAAGTAGAGGTCGACCATGGAGCGGAGCTGTTCGGGGCTAGAGGATTAGTTGTCGCTGTTGCTCTTGAGGGACTTGAGCTTGGAGAACACAGAGTCGGCATCGAACTCGTTGTGCTGGTCAGAAGAGCGACGCGTGCTTTCCTCGTCATTGTAGCCTTCGGCATCGGAATGACCGCGCGCACCGGAACGCGCGAGCGCTTCCTCGGCCGTCATCAGCATGGTGCCTTCCTCGGCAACTTCGGAGCCCACAACGCCCTTGGATGCGCGGCCAACTTCGAGATCGAGATCGATCTGGCTGCACAGGCCCAGCGTCACCGGATCCATCGGGGTCAGGTTGGCCGAATTCCAGTGGGTGGATTCGCGCACCGAATCGATGGTCGACTTGGTGGTGCCGACCAGACGCATGATCTGGGCGTCCTTGAGCTCGGGATGATTGCGCACCAGCCACTTGATGGCATTGGGCCGCTCGTTGCGACGCGAAATGGGGGTATAGCGCGGGCCCTTGCGCTTGGCAGCGGCAACACGGACCTTGGGATCGGAGAGCTTGAGGCGGTAATTGGGATCAGCCTCGGCCTTTTCGATCTCCTCGCGGGTCAGCTGGCCATTCTGAATGGGGTTCACGCCCATGATGCCGCCGGCGACGTCGCCATCGGCGATGCCCTGCACTTCGAGCGGATGAAGCGTGCAGAAAGCTGCGATCTGCTCGAAGGACAACGCCGTGTTGTCGACGAGCCAGACAGCTGTTGCCTTGGGCATCAACAAGGGTTGGGTCATCGTCAAATCACTCCTGGTGGCGCGGCCGGTATTCCTCCGGGCCGCTCCGCCTCTTTGCTTCATGCTGAGGGGGAATGGTGCCAATATATGGCGTTAACGCCCGATCCGCAATGGTTATAACTGCGCTTCCCCAGCGCCAAAGGCCGTGAGCAGCACGATTTTACCGGCATGGGCGCGCTGTTCCATGGCCTGATGCGCCTCGGCCGCCTCCTCAAGCCGAAAGGTGGTCAGCGCCGGACGGACGAAGCCGGGACGCTCAAGCGCGGGCAGCAGATCGGCGCGGATCCGGGCGGCAATGGCCGCCTTGGTGGCCGCGCTTTGCGGGCGCAGGGTGGAGCCAGAGATGGTCAGTTGCTTGGCCATGAGCGTGCCCAAGGAAATCTTGGCGCTGCTGCCAGCAAGGGTTGCGATCTGGACGATGTGGCCTCCACGAGCGCTGGCGGCAATGCTGACGGCCGCCATGGCGCCGCCCAGGAGATCAACCACCCGATCAACCCCGCGCCCCTCAGTGAGCGCCAGCGCGCGTTCAGCGATATCGTCGCGCATGCGGTCAATGGTGGCTACGGCCCCCAATTTTTCGGCATAGGCCGCCTTTTCCGGCGAGGACACGACACCGATGGGGCGAGCGCCAAGAATGGCGGAGATGGCGACGGCGGCGCCGCCAATGCCACCGGCAGCGCCATGCACCAGAACGCTCATGCCCGCTTCGAGCCCCGAACGCATGACGAGGGTCTGGGTGACGGTGAACCAGGTTTCGGGCAGGGCTGCCGCCTCGGGCAGGCTCCAACCATTTGGAACGGGCAAGACCTGGCCGGCGGGGACCGCGACATATTGGGCGTAACCGCCGCCATTGGTCAGGGCCATGACGCGGTCACCGACCTGCCAGCCCGACACGTCGGCGCCAAGGGCCGCGATTTCCCCGGCCACTTCGAGGCCGAGCAGGGGCGACGCGCCGGGGGGTGGATCATAAACTCCACGGCGCTGGGCGAGGTCGGGCCCGTTGACGCCGGCCGCAGCAACCCGGATCAGCACGTCGCCGTTGCCACAGGCAGGCAGTGGCATTTGGATGGGCGCAAGCATTTCGGGGCCGCCCGGCTCGGTGATAGCGATGGCGGTCATGGTAGCTGGAATGGTCATGGGGCCATGCTGGCCCATGTGGCCTTGCCCGGCAAGGGGGAGCGGTTAAGCTGCCCCGGCGACAGGAAAGGACGGCAAGATGGAAGACGAGGTAAGCGGCAAGCCCAAGAGCCACGAGATCGGCAGCGTGCTGGACGCTCTTTCAGTGACGGAGCTCGAGGGGCGCATCGTTTTGCTGGAGGCTGAAATCGAGCGGCTAAGGGCGGCCATCGCCGCACGCGGGGCAACCCGCAAGGCAGCGGAGGCGGCCTTCAAGCTCTAAGAACCTGCAAAGGAGCAGGGTTAAAAAATCTTGCGCCATTAACGGGCAATTAATCCGGACGGGTTAGGGTGTTGTTATCCAGATGGTTTTTGGATCAGAGATTTCTTCCTCTGTTTGACCCCTCCCTGTAAACTTCGAGAGCCGCCCTTCGCGGCTCTTTTTCTTTTTGGCGGCCACCATTTGGCCCATTAAGGCTGCTTTCATGCTCGCGCAGCGGCAAGCGTGACGGGCAGGGTGTTTCGTCCTATCATGACGCAGTGCGAGAGCGAGGAACGAGATGGCTGAGGCTGGCGAATCCGGGCAGGCAATATCGATTGGTCCGCGCATTGTGGCTTCGGGCGGTTTCGACCTGCTGTATCGCGAGGGCATGGCGCTGATCGAAGAGGTCGCGGGCTATCTCGACGGGCATGGGCGGGCGGAAAGCCAGTTGCTGGGGCGCGAGGCCTCGTTTTTATACGCCACCGAATCCATGCGGCTGACGACCCGGCTGATGCAGCTGGCATCGTGGCTCTTGCTGCAGCGCGCCGTAAATGAAGGCGAGATCAGCAAGGAAAATGCCCGCTCCGAAAAGGAGAAGGTCAAGTTTTCGGCGACACCGTCGCAGCGCGGGGGGCCGGGCTATGAGCTGCTGCCCGAAGCCCTGCGGCTTTATATCGACAAGGGCGACCGGCTGTTTGACCGGGTGATGCAGTTTGACCAGATGGAGCGCGGGCGGATGCCGCAGCTCGATGGCAGCGTGGCCAATGACATTGCCGACCAGTTGTCGCGCCTCAAGGCAGCGTTCGGGCGGCCCTGACGCTCAGGCACGCGGCGCCCAGAGGATCACGGCCGCGCCCAGCAGGCAGATTGCAGCGCCCAGCAGGTCCCAGCGATCGGGGCGGATTTGTTCTACCGAAGCCATGAAGACCAGCGAGGCGGCGATATAGACCCCGCCATAGATGGCAAAGGCGCGGCCAGCGCTGTCGGTGCCGGCAAGGGCCAGCAGCCAGGCAAAGCTGGCGAGTGCCAGGATGGCGGGGAGCCAGAGCCAGGCTTGCCCATGGCGCCAGGCCTGCCACACCAGATAGCAGCCGCCGATCTCAAACAAAGAGGCCAGGGCAAAGAGCGAAAGGCGCATGGTGGTGTTCCGCTGCCGGGCGCAGAAACGAAAAGCCCGGCGCAAAGGCCGGGCGAATCACTTGATAAGGGGAGTGGCTTAGATGCCGAAACCCTTGAAGCGCTCCTTGAAGCGCGAAACACGGCCGCCGCGGTCGAGCAGCTGGCCCGTGCCGCCGGTCCAGGCCGGGTGGGTGTTGGGATCGATGTCGAGCTGCAGCGTGTCGCCTTCCTTGCCGTAGGTCGAACGGGTCTGGTAGGTGGTGCCGTCGGTCATCACCACGTTGATGGTGTGGTAGTCGGGGTGGATTTCGGACTTCATCGCGGTGCCTCAAATCAAACGGGCGCCGTGGCGCCCGGAGAGCATTGAACTGGTGTTGGCGGCTTCATAGCCAAAGCCGGGGCAATCCGCAAGGGCAGGGGCGGGGCTTTTTGTCCAAGCACAAAGCCGTTGCGAGCGCGTGGCCCAGTGCATATGTAAGGCCCGCCGCGCCACCGTCGGAGGCGCCGCCAAAAGAAGTGGCTGAAGCCGAGCGATGACAGATCAAGCCGTTCCGGCAAAAGCGCCAACCCAGGCCACGCCTTCCGTGCTCAAGCCAAAGCAACTGAACCCCTTGCGGCAATTGCTGCCTTTTGTGCTGCGCTATCCAACCCGGCTGGCGCTGACCGTGCTGTTCCTGTTGATTTCGGCGATCTCCTCGCTGGCGATTCCGGCGGCGCTGGGCGGGGCGATCGATGAGGGCTTTCTGGAGCAGAACCTTGCCAATGTGGGGCGCTATAGCTGGCTGATCATCGCGATTGCCGCCGTTATGGCGATCGCGAGCGGGGCGCGGTTTTACTTCATATCCGTGTTGGGCGAGCGGGTGCTGGCCGATCTGCGGCAGGCTTCGTTCCGGCATTTGCTCAGCCTTGATGCCCGCTATTTCGATACCCACCGGGTTGGTGAGCTGACCAGCCGCCTCAATGGCGATGTGGCGACGATCCGCGGCGCGATCGGCTCAAGCTTTTCGCTGGCCCTGCGTTCAATCGTGACCATTGTGGGCGCGGTGGCGATGATGCTGCTGACCAGCCCTATGCTGACGCTGGGGGTGGTGGTGGCGGCGCCAGCAATCCTGCTCCCGGTGATCGCTTATTCACGGCGCTTGCGGCGCATGTCGCGCTCGACCCAGGACCGGTTGGCCGATCTTTCGGCCATGGCGACCGAGATGCTGGGCGCGACGAGAACGGTCAAATCCTTCACCCAGGAAGGGGTGCAGGCGCGGGCCTATGATGCGCGCAGCGAGGAAAGCTTTGCCGCTGAAGTCGCCCGCCTGACGGCGCGCTCGGTGCTGGTGGGCATGGTGATCTTTCTGGGCACCTCGGCCATCGTGTTCCTGGTCTGGTGGGGTGCCCGCTCGGTGTTCGAGGGTACGGTCACGGCCGGGCAGTTGGCGCAGTTCCTGGTTTATGCGCTGATGGCGTCGGGGGCTTTGACCAATGTTTCGGAAGTGCTGGGCACGCTGCAAACGGTTGCCGGTGCAACCGAGCGGTTAACTGAAATTCTCTCCACCAAATCGGAGGTCCGCGAGAAGGCCAATCCGGCCAAACTGCCGCAGCCGCCGCTCGGGACGGTGGAGTTCCGCAATGTGGCGTTTTCCTATGACCCCGAAGGTGGCGAGCCCGTGCTGCATGACCTTAGCTTCAAGGTCGACGCGGGCGAAACGGTGGCCCTGGTTGGCTCGTCCGGTTCGGGCAAGTCGACCATCCTGTCGCTGTTGCAGCGGTTTTATGATGTGACGGGCGGCGCCATCCTCGTGGACGGCATCGATGTGCGCGACGTCGCCGTTTATGATCTGCGCCAGCATTTTGCCTATGTGGAGCAGGAGCCCACCATCTTTGCCGGCACCGTGGCGGACAATATCCGCTTCGGTAAACCAGAAGCCAGCATGGCGGAAGTCGAGGCCGCTGCCCGGGCAGCGCTAGTGCACGATTTCGTGCTCGATCTGCCGCTTGGCTATAATGCGGTGGTGGGCGAACGGGGTGTGATGCTTTCGGGCGGGCAGAAGCAGCGGCTCGCCATTGCCCGGGCGATCCTCAAGAATGCGCCCATCCTGCTGCTCGACGAGGCCACGAGCGCGCTCGACGCACAAAGCGAGCAATTGGTGCAGCAGGCGCTGGAATACCTGATGCGCGGGCGCACCACCCTCGTGATTGCCCACCGACTGGCGACCATTCGGGATGCCGACACGATCCTCGTGCTCGATAGCGGACGCATCATCGATCAGGGCACTCATGACGAGCTGGTCCTCAAGGGCGGCCGTTATGCCGAGCTGGCCAAGCTGCAGTTCCGCGTGGACTGAGGTGCGACGGGCCGTCTGCCTCGGACCAGCTTTATGCGCCTTTTGATTGCATTTGACCCATCCGTTGCACCCGGTGTTTGCTGGTTCCTATCTAGTATGGCGGTTCCACGTCGAGAAGATTGATCCTATGGCGTCACAGAATGATCGCCGTGCCGTGCCGCGCACGGAAACCAGGCTGGCTGTCACCATTGTTCACGGTGGCGGGGTGGCCCGCGAGGACGGCGACGTCCACAATATCTCGACCATGGGCGCCAAGATTGCCGTCCAGGCGGCCCAAGCCTTACCTGAAATTTTCTACCTGCTGATGCCGGGGCACCGTCTTGAAGTGTGCAAGGTGGTGTGGCGCAACGACAACGAAATGGGCGTGGCGTTCCAAGCTTATGGGTGAGGGGCGTTGGGCGCGTGTTCGGCCCGACAGGCTGCGCCTGCGCTGGGTGCGACAGGCTGCGCGTGCGCTGGGTGCGACAGGCTGCGCGTGCGCTGGGCTTGCTGAGCGCGACACCCAGCGGGTGCGCCGGGGCGACAAACCTGCGGTTTGCGCCGGTTAGCCTTCGGTGAGCTTGAACTCGATGCGGCGGTTGCGACGATAGGCTTCTTCTGTGTCGCCGGGATCGAGCGGGGTGAATTCGCCAAAGCCGGCGGCAACAAGCCGATTGGGCGAGACGCCGCGGGTGACGAGATACTTGGCCACAGAAATGGCGCGCGACGCCGAGAGCTCCCAGTTGGAGGGGAATTGCAGGTTCGAGATCGGGCGCCGGTCGGTGTGCCCATCGATGCGCAGCACCCAGTTGATGTCGGGCGGGATTTCCGTTTCGAGCTGCAGGATGGCATCGGCAAGGGCGTCCAGGTCGGGCGTGCCTTCGGCTTGGACATTGGCCTGACCGGGATCAAACAGCACTTCAGACTGGAACACGAAGCGGTCGCCGACCACGCGCACATCGGCGCGACCTTCAAGAATTTCACGCAGGCGGCCAAAGAAATCGGATCGGTAGCGCGCCAGGTCCTGAACGCGTTGCGCCAGCGCAACGTTAAGGCGCCGGCCAAGATCGGCGATCTGGGTGCGCGATTCGGTGTCGCGAGTTTCCGACGCCTCGAGCGCGGTTTCGAGCGCGCCGATCTGGGTGCGCAAGGCCGCGAGTTGCTGGTTCAGCAAGGCAACCTGGGCGTTGGCTTCGTCGGATAGCTCCTGCGCCTCGCTCAATTCGGTCTGCAGTCCGGCTATGGTCTGGTCGCGCCCGGCAATCCCGCTACCGATGCCGGCCAGCTGGCCGGAAAGCTGCTGGTTTTCGGCCTCGGCACCCGAAAGAGTGGCGGTGAGATTGGCGATCTGGGCGTCAAGATCCTCGGAGTTGGCGCGTTCCAACTGCAGCAGATCGGTGAGCTCGGCAATCTGGCTGTTGAGGCGGGCGAGCGCGGTGTCGCGGCCCTGCAGTTCGGTGCCCAGGAAGAACTGAGTCAGCATGAACAGCGACAGCATGAAAATGATGACGAGCAACAGGCTCGACAGGGCGTCCACAAAGCCGGGCCAGTAATTGGCTTCCTGCCGGCGGCGCGAGCGGGCTCCCGGCATTGGCTAGTTCCGCCGTTCGGTGTCGCCCTGCGACAGGACGGCTTCGATCAGTTCGCGCAGCTTCTTGTTGGTTTCACCCTGCTCGTTGATGTGGCGGCGCAGGTCATCCTGTTCGGTGCGGATGTGCTTGACGAGGCTATCGATGCCGCGGGCGAGTTCGGCCATGGCGCGAATGGCGTTCTGCGAGGAGTTTTGGCTTTGCATGGAGGTGCCGAGCCGATCGATCATGGCCTGGACCTCCGCGCCGCCAACCCCCGCATTGGCCTGCATGGCCGTGACGGGATGATCAAGCTCGGTCATCGAGGTCATCCAGTCCTCGAGATCGGTATAAAAGGCATTCTGCGCCTGGCTGGTCTGCAGATCCAGGAATCCCAGGACGAGCGAGCCGGCAAGGCCAAAGAGGGACGAGGAAAACGCCGTACCCATGCCCGATAGTGGGGCCGACAGGCCTTCCTTGAGATTGCCGAACAGGGACGCGCTGTCGCCTGAGGTGACATCAAGCGCATTGATGACGCCCGCCACCGAGGTCACGGTTTCCAGCAGACCATAAAAGGTGCCCATCAGGCCCAGAAAGACGAGGAGGCCCGTAAGGTAGCGCGAGGTATCCTTGGCTTCATCGAGCCGGTTGCCCACTGAATCCAGGATGGAGCGCATGGAGGAGGGCGTGATGATCGCCTCGCCGATGCGCTCGCGCAGAATGCCGGCAACAGGGGCCAGCAGGATGGGCGGCCGCACCGTCGTGACCGTGCCGTCCTGCAGCGAGTTGACCCATTTCACTTCGGGGAACAGCCGGATTACCTGCCGGAAGGACAAGAAGATGCCGACTGCCAGGGCGAAAAAGATCATCGAGTTGATGAACGGGTTGGCCCAGAAGAATGCGACGATGGTGGAATAAAGAATGGCGCCGACCAGCGCCACGATCACCAGGAAGATGAGGATCTTGACCAGGTAAACGGTGGGACTGGAAAGATGGTAGGGATCGTATCCTTGCGTCATCTCGGTTTCCGTCGCCTCACCCGTGCACGCCACAAATCATCTGCTGTGGACAGTAAAGAGCGCCAAGGGGTGTGACAACCCTGCGAGTGCTGCAATGGGGGCGGTGTAGCAGGTTTGCCGGGCTTTTCTGCGCGCGGAGGACCCGGCTGGGCGGCTTGGTTCAGGCCGTGGTGTCGGCGGGGCCCTGCAGGCCCGGCGGCGGGGTGGCTGTTTCGGCGTCCGGATCGCGGCCGTGGAAGCGGTCGAGCGTGCGCATGACGGGCGTGACGGTCAGGCCATGCAAGATGATCGAGAGCAAGACCACGAGGGAGACAATGGCCCAGAGCTGCTCGCCGCCGGCAAACTGGCCGTGATTGAGCCCATAGGCCATGTAATAGATCGAGCCGACGCCACGAATGCCGAAGAAGGCGATGGTGAGCTTTTCGCCACGCGTGGCCTTGTAGCCGATGAGCCCGATAAGACCGGTGAGCGGTCGCACGACAAACAGGATGACGACAGCGGCACCGATCTCGATCCAGCCGATGCGCGAGAGCAGGCCGCCCATGATGGCGCCGCCAAAGCAAAGCAGCAGCACCATCATGGAAATGCGCTCGATCTGCTCGGTGATGTCGTGCATGTCGCGCTGGAAATCGTGATTGCGGTGGGCGTTACGCAGGGTCAGGGCGGTGACGAAGACGGCAAAAAAGCCGTAGCAATGGATGAGCTCGGACACGCCATAGGACACAAAGGTCGCGGCAATGGCAATGAGGCCATCGCCCGTCTTGGCCAGCGGTTCGCCAGGGACCTTGAAGGTCAGCCAGCCAAAGATGTGGCCAACGAGCCAGCCGCAGCCAAGGCCCGCCACGATCTCCCAGAGCACATTGTAGGTCAGCCAGTTGACGAGCCAGGGCTCGCCGGTGGCGGTGGCGATGCTAAGCGCAATGGCCAGATGCACGAAGGGGAAGGCAAAGCCATCGTTGAGCCCGGCCTCGGAGGTGAGCGCGAAGCGCACGGTGTCCTCGCCGCCCTCGTGGGGCGGGCCAACCTGCACATCGGCGGCCAGCACCGGGTCGGTGGGCGCAAGCGCGGCCGCGAGCAGCAGGGCCGGGATCCAGTGTAGGCCCAGCAGGCCGGTGCCGACTCCAACAATGGCGAGGATGCCGAGAGGCATGGTGATCAGCAGCAGGCGCCAGGTGATGGCCCAGTCGCGGAAGCGAAAGACGCGGTCGATCTTGAGGCCGGCCCCCATCAGCGCGATGATCACGACGAACTCGGTAAGCCGCTCGGTGATATAGGGGTGGGCGATTGGCGAGGTGTCGATGGGCAGCCGCAGCAAGCCGACAAGGGCGGCGCCAATCGCCAGGCACACGACCGGCAGCGACAAGGGCATGCGGCGGAGCGCTAGCGGCAACCAGGCCACAAGGGCGATCAGGAGCCCGGCGCCAGTCATGGCGACGATGTAAAGGTCGGGGGCCCAGTCATTCATGGTGGATCGCTCCCGTCCTGGCGTAGCGTCAACGCATGATAGTGCCCTTGAGTCGCAAGGCTGGAGGGGCTTTGAGCAAATATACCGGTCGTGCAGGAGCGCAACCTTGGGGCTGCCAAGAGG
This sequence comes from Devosia sp. 1566, assembly GCF_004005995.1. Lineage (NCBI taxonomy): Bacteria > Pseudomonadati > Pseudomonadota > Alphaproteobacteria > Hyphomicrobiales > Devosiaceae > Devosia > Devosia sp. 1566. The sequence continues at coordinate 2,758,613 of NZ_CP034767.1, read as the reverse complement.
GTTGTGTGCCTTGTTCACCTCACTGCCGCTGATTTTGCGCAGCACGTCGACGGAATTGAGGGGAATAAGTAAGAAGATCGGCGCAATGGCTGCAGCCGACATCAAATCCCCGGTGGAACACAACACTAATGGCCGACCCTCGTATTCTGACTGGCACCGCTGGACTTGATATCGTTCTGCGGGGTGGGCTGACGCCTGGGCGGCTGTATCTGCTGGAAGGGGCGCCGGGTTCGGGCAAGACCACGATGGGCCTGCAGTTCCTGTTCGAGGGCGTGCGCCAGAACGAGAAATGCCTTTACATCACCTTGTCCGAAACCAGCGAGGAAATCGCAGCGGTGGCGGATTCACACGGTTGGACGCTGGACAAGATCGACCTGTTCGAGCTGTCCTCGGCCGCCGATGTGCTGGGCGGCGGGCGCGAGCAAACGCTGATCCATCCCTGGGAAGTGGAACTGACGGCGACAGTCGAGCTGCTGATCAAGCGGGTCGAGGAAGTGTCGCCCAAGCGCGTGGTGTTCGACAGCCTGTCGGAGTTGCGGCTGCTGAGCCAGGATTCGCTGCGCTACCGCCGGCAGGTGCTGGCGCTGAAACAGTATTTTGCGGGCAAGAACATCACCGTGATCCTGGTCGATGACCTTACCGGCGGGAATGGCGTGCGCGACGCGCATCTGCATTCGTTGGCGCATGGGGTGATTACGCTTGAGCGCAATACGCTCGAGTTTGGCGCGGCGCGGCGGCGGATCGAAGTGCAAAAGATGCGCGGCATCGACTTCATCGGCGGCTTTCACGATGTCACCATCCAGCGCGGGGGCATGAAGGTGTATCCGCGCCTCATCGCCTCCCATCACCATACTGAATTTTCCGGTACCGCGGTGCCAAGCGGGGTGCCTGAGCTCGACGCCTTGCTGGGCGGGGGGCCTTTGCGCGGCACTTGTACGCTGCTGACCGGCCCGGCGGGGGCGGGCAAATCCACCGTCTCGATCCAGTACGCGATGGCTGCCTGCGCGCGGGGCGAGGCGGTCACCATGTACCAGTTCGACGAGCGGATCGGCACGCTGATGGCCCGGGCCAGGAGCATGGGGCTCGATCCCGGCAAATATATCCAAAGCGGTCTGCTCAAGATCGAGCAGGTCGAACCGGCCGAAATTGCCCCGGGTGAGTTTGCCTGGCGCGTGCGCCAGGAAGTGGAACAGCGCCAGGTAAGGGTGCTGATCATCGACAGCATGAACGGTTATCTGGTGTCCATGCCCGAGGAAAAGCAGCTGCTGCTGCAGCTGCACGAGTTGCTCGCTTATCTCAGCCAGCAGGGCGTGCTGACGCTGCTGATCAACCCTCAATCGGGGTTGATGGGGACGATGAGCACCAGCCAGGTCAACATCTCCTATCTCGCCGATGTGGTGCTGTTGTTCCGGTTCTTTGAAGCCGAAGGGCGGTTGCGCAAGGCCGTATCGGTGATCAAGAACCGCGGGGGCTATCACGAAGACTCCATTCGTGAATTGGCGGTGGATTCCCATGGCGTGCGGATCGGGGAACGCCTGACGGACTTCAAGGGGGTGATGACGGGCACGCCCGAATATATCGGCGCCGAAGGCCGGCTGATCGAGAGCCGCACCGATGCACAACCGGAGTGAGGTGGTCCACGTCCTGGCCCCGCTCGGACGTGATGCCCAAAGCGTGTGCTCGATCCTTGCGACCCGCAAGTTCGAGACCAATGTGGTTCATTCGCTCAACGAGCTGGCCGAGGCGCTGGGCGACGATACGGGCGCGGTGGTGCTGACCGAAGATGCCATGGTCGGGCGCGATTGGTCGGTGTTGGTCAAGGCGCTGGAAGATCAGCCGAGTTGGTCGTCCTATCCGTTCATCTTCATCATCGGGCGGCGCAATGCCGAGTTGTCGCCCAATGCGGCGCATGCCCTGCTGCCGCCCGAGCTGAGCAATGTGATGATGCTCGAAAAGCCGATGGGATCGGCGACGCTGCTGAGCGCGGTGGCCTGGGCACTGGGCGGGCGGCGCCGGCAGTTCCAGACGCGCGATCATCTGCGCGAACTCGAACAAAGTGCTGCGCGGCAGCGGCTGATGACGCGCGAGCTGGCGCACCGGGTCAAGAACACTATCGCGGTGCTGCAATCGATCGTGTCCCAGACCATGCGGCCATTCCCTGAAATGGGGCCGGTCAAGGATCGATTGGTGGAGCGGTTTGCGGCCTTGGCGCGCGCGCATGATCTGTTGCTGACCACCGATTTTCATAGCGCGATGTTCCGCCAGCTGGTCGTGGCGTCGGTCAGCGTGCATGATGGGGACGGCACGCATTTCACCCTGGACGGGCCCGACTTCGAGATATCGCCACAGGCGGCGCTGTCGTTTGCCTTGGTGTTCCATGAACTGGCGACCAATGCTGTCAAGTACGGCGCGCTATCGACCGGGGCAGGCCATGTGAGGGTCAGCTGGGAAGTCACGAGCGGGGAACAGCTCGAGCTGACCTGGCGCGAACAGGGCGGCCCGCCCGTGGCTGAGCCGGCGGTCAAGGGGTTTGGCTCGCGCCTGATCCGCACGACGCTGGCGGGCCTAGGGCAGGTGACCGTAGCGTACCTGCCCGACGGGCTGGATGTGCGGTTTGTCGGCCCCATGGCGGGGCTGACCTATTCGGTGGTGCCGGATTTCGTCGCCGAGGCGCTCTAGATTGGAGCGCCTTACCGGATAGCCTGCAACTGCTTGAGCAGAGCGGGCTGGAGCGCTTCGTTGCCTGCCACGATCTGGCCGTTGGCAACAGAGCCGGTGCTGCCGGCATAATCGGAAACAAAGCCGCCAGCTTCCTTGACCATCAGCAGGCCAGGCGCCACATCCCACGGTGCCAGACCGGCTTCCCACAGCGCATCGAAGCGCCCTGAAGCCAGCCAAGCCATATCCACCGAGATGGAGCCCGACCGGCGAAGCCCGGCGATGGCGGGATTGATGGCGGCCACCTGGCGCAGCTGCAGCGCATCATTGGCCGTACCCTGGGTCTTGATGCCGGTGGAAACCACCGCATCGGCCAGATGGCGACGCGACGCTACACGCAGGCGCCGGCGATCATTGAGCCAGGCGCCGCCGCCCTTTTCGGCGGTATAGAGTTCGTCCATCACGGGATTGAAAATCACCGACGCAACGATCTCGCCGCCCCGCTCAAGCGCGATGGCGCAGGCAAAGAGGGGAATGGAATGGAGGAAATTGGTGGTGCCATCGAGCGGATCGACGATCCAGCGGTGCTGGCCGTCGGTGCCGGCCACTTCGCCGCCTTCTTCCATCAGGAACGCATAGGTCGGGCGGGCCTTGCGCAGTTCATCAAAGACGATCTGTTCGGCGCGCAGATCGGCCTTGGACACGAAATCGGCGGGACCCTTGCGGGAAACCTGCAGCGACTCGACTTCGCCAAAATCCTTGGTGAGCGACTTGCCGGCCTTGATGGCGGCCGAAACCATGACATTGAGGAGAGCTGAACGAGACATGGATCAATCCGCCCGGCGCATATAGGTGGCCTCGGTGGTATCCACCACGATGCGTTCGCCCACCGCAATAAAGGGCGGCACCATGACGCGCAGGCCATTGGACACGATAGCAGGCTTGAACTGGTTGGACGCGGTCTGGCCCTTTTGCACCGGATCGGCCTCGGTGACTTCGAGCACCACATTGGCGGGGAAGCGGATGCCCAAGGGGGTGTCTTCGTGCATTTCGAGCGTGATCTTCATGCCGTCCTGCAGGAAGGCTGCGCGCTCGCCGACGAATTCGCGCGGCAGCTCAACCTGCTCGAAACTGTCCTGATCCATGAAAACCAGATTGTCACCCTGCTCATAGAGATAGGTGAAATCGCGAAATTCCAGTTCGACCTGTTCGACGGTTTCAGCGGAGCGGAAACGCTCGTTGAGCTTGGTGCCGCCAAGGATGGCCTTGAGCTCTACCTGGGCATAGGCGCCGCCCTTGCCGGGCTTGACGTGGTCTACCTTGACGGCGACCCAGAGGCGGTCCTGGTGGTTGATGACGAAACCGGGGCGGACTTCGTTGCCATTGATCTTGGCCATAAACAGATGCTTTCGGTGCGCAATTGTCGGCTTGGGCCGAGCGCAGGTTATGCGATTGGCCAAAGAACGGGAGGGTCGGGCGTGGGCAGCTTTTTGCCTTAGAACGGGACGCGGTTCAAGGGCTTTGCGGTGGAGGCGCGACCAGCTCGGGAACCGGGTCCGGTTCGGGCAGCGGCGAGGAGGGGGCCGCCGCGGCCGGGGCCTGGCCTTCGTCCAGCGGGCCTGGCAAGGATGGCGCGTCGGCTGGTGGCGGCGTTTCGGGCGCCGGCTCGGCACCGGCAGGCTCAGCAGGAGCTGGGGGCGTGGACGGCCAAAAACGGGCGCGCTCCTCGGCTCGAGCAAGCCCTTCGGGTGAAAGCGAGACCAGGAGACGATCAAGGGAGGGATCGCTCAAGCCCTGGCGTCGGGCGAGGGCGCGGTACATGGCCGCGTCCTCAAGGTTGAGCTCAATGCCCTCGCCAACGGCCAAGAGCTTGGCAAAGCGGTTCTGCGCCACCGGATTGCCCGCTTCAGCGGCAGTACGATACCAGCGCGCGGCTTCCTCGACGTTCTTTTCCACGCCCTGGCCAAGATAAAGCAGGGTGGCGTAGTCGATCTGGGCGGGGACGAGGCCTTGTTCGGCCGCAAGGGCGATATAGCGGGCACCCTCGACCGGATTGGGCGGGCTGCCCGCTCCTTCGATCAACATGGAGCCGTAGTCATACCGGGCTTCAGGCAATTCGGCGTCGGCGGCTTCCTTCATCAGCGTTGCCGCTGTGACAAGGCTGGGGGTCGCGTAGATGCCTTCCACATGCAGCAGCGCCATGTTGTATTTGGCGGGAATATAGCCGCCTTCAGCCGCCTTGGCGAAAAGCTCGGCGGCACGCTTGCGGTCGCGCTCGACGCCAACACCGTCCTGATAAAGCAGTGCGAGTTCGAAGGTCGCGAGGATGTCGCCATTGTTGGAGGCAAGCCGGTACCAACCGGCCGCACGCTGCTCGTTCTGGGCGACGCCCAAGCCCTTGGCGAAGATCTCGGCAATCAAGGTTTGAGCCGCGGCATCGCCTTTTTCGGCGCGCGGCAGCGCGTATTCGAGGGCGGTGAGGAAGTAGCCGCGCTGAAAGGCGCCAAAGGCTTCGTCCACCGGCAGGCGAGGACCGGCGTTTGCGTCGGGAGCGGTTTCGGTTTCCGGCGGCGCGGCATCTGGCGCGGGTGGCGCTTGGGTGCTGTCACCGGGTTCGCCGGCGGGCGGCATATCGGGGGTCGCGGCCGGCTCGTCGGCTGGTGGGGCGTCCGGCACAGGCGCGGGCTCGCCAGGCAATGGCGCTTCGGTCGGGGTTGTGGGTTGGCTGGTCGCTGGAGCTTCGCTCGAAGGCTGCGCGGGGCGTGGCCTGGGCTGGGGCGGCAGTTCCTGCGCGCCGGCCGAAAGGGGCAGGAGCGCTATGGCGAGTAGCAGGAGGCCCCTGATCATGCGGTCACCCCTAAGCTTTGAGCGAATTGCGCCAGTGCCTGAGCCGGAGAGGGGGCGGACCAGATGCTGTTGCCGAGGGCCAGGAACTCGGCGCCATGGGCATCCGCATGGCCTTCGATCGCAGCGGGATCGTGCAGCACAGCAGGGATTTCGAAGGTTTCGGCCCACCATTGCGCCAGATCGGGTGCGGCGGCGTCGGGCTCGCCATCAAGGGCACCGAACCAGAGGTAATCCACATCGAGTTCGCCCCGGACCATGGCATCGTGCCGGGTGGATACGGGGCCGGCCCCCACGATCATGGCGGGCTTTAGGGCCTTCAGAGCGGCGCGAACATCGTCCTCGTCGCCGGTGATGTGCACGCCATCGGCACCGAGGCGCTTGGCCAGGGCCCAGTCATCCTCGAGCAGCACGGCGCAGCCGGCGCCTTGGCCGATATTGATGAAGTTCTTGGCCAGCGTGGCATAATCGGCGTCGTTGCGTTGGCCGCGACGCACAAGCAGCGCCGCAACGGGCGCCGCGCTCAGCACACCCATCAGTGCGGCTGGAGCCAACTCGGGCGTTGCAGCGGCGGGCGTGAGAAGCAAAAGCTGAGGAGCCATGGGATTCCGGAACGAGGGGACGCACCGGGGTTGTGGCGCGCCATTGGGGCGACAAAAGGGTCGCTCTCCCATAAGGGCAAACGCGCCTCATGCGCAATGGCGGCAAGCAAAGGCCGGCGGCAGCGCTCGAAAGCGCTGTCGCCGGCCGAAAAGGAGGATGAGGCGCCTAGGCGGCGATGCGATCCTGTTCGTGGGTCCACTGGCCCAGCGCGGCCAGCGAGTTCATGCGGGCGCGATGGGTAAAGGCGGCCTGAGCCTGGGGGAAGTTCTCGCGGCGGCCGGCCCAGGTGCGCAGGGCAACGTTTTGGAGCGCGCGGCCATAAGAGAAGGTCAGCGGCCAGGGCAGGCCCCCGATCTTGTTCATCGCCGAAAGGTGGGAGGTGGCTTCCTCGTCGGTTTGGCCGCCCGAAAGAAAGGCGATGCCGGGAACGGCGGCTGGCACATGCTCGCGCAGCACTTCCACGGTGCGGCGGGCAACATCATCCACGGTCGGCCGATCGCGCGAATTGACGCCCGGGAGCACCATATTTGGCTTGAGTAGCATGCCGCCAAGGTCAACGCCAGCGAGGCGCAGTTCTTTGAAGACGTTCTCGAGCACATCCCCGGTGACCTGAGCGTTTCGCTCCAGCGAATGGTTGCCGGGCTCGCCATCGCCGACGACTTCGGGCTCGACGACCGGCACGATACCGGCTTCCTGGCAGAGAATGGCGTAGCGGGCGAGCGCGTGGGCATTGGCGCGGATATTGTTGCGGGTGGGGGCAATGTCATTGATGGTGATGACAGCGCGCCACTTGGCAAAGCCGGCGCCGAGGCGGGCGTACTGCTCGAGGCGCTGGCGCAGGCCATCGAGACCTTCAGTGATTTTTTCGCCGGTGTCGCCGGGCATGGGGAAGGCGCCGCGATCGACCTTGATGCCGGGGATCACATCGGCATCGGCCATGATGGCACGGAACGAGGTGCCGTCGGCAGCGTGCTGTTCGAGGGTTTCCTCGGTCAGGATCACGCCCGAGATATAGTTGCGCATGGCTTCTTCGGAGCGGAAGAGCATTTCGCGGTAATCACGGCGCAGATCGAGCGAGTTGGGCAGGTTGATCTTGGCAAAGCGCTTGGCGATGGTGGGCTCGGACTCGTCGGCGGCAAGGATGCCTTTCCCCGGCTCCATCAATTTTTGCGCGACGGCATTGAGCGACATTGGCATGGCAGTCCCCTCAGTTTCTTTGAGGAGGAAGTTAGACTTCTGCCTTAGAAAGTCGATTAGACCAATGGTTATGCAACCAAGGTGGAGGGGTCCGAGTTGATGGACCCCTCCTCAGGTTCAGCGGGTGAGTGCCTGGACACCGGGCAGGGGCTTGCCTTCCATCCATTCAAGGAAAGCGCCGCCGGCGGTCGAAACATAGGTGAAGCTGTCCTTGACCCCGGCATGCGCGAGGGCCGCGACAGTGTCGCCGCCGCCAGCAACCGAAACGAGGCCATTGGCGCGGGTGCGCTCGGCGGCGTGCTGGGCGACCGCGACCGTGCCGGCGTCGAACGGCGTCATCTCGAAGGCGCCAAGCGGGCCATTCCACACAAGGGTCTGGGCGGCATCGATGGCAGCGTTGATCTGCTCGACCGAACGGGGGCCGACATCGAGGATCATGGCATCGGCCGGGACCGCGTCGGCGGCGACGGTTTGGTTGGCGGCATTGGCCTTGAACTCGGTGGCGACGACGCCATCAACGGGCAGGATGATGGTGCAGCCGGCGGATTTGGCGGCGTCGAGGATGCGGCGGGCGGTGTCGGCGAGGTCCTTTTCGCAGAGCGATTTGCCGACGTCGTGGCCTTGGGCAAAAAGGAAGGTGTTGGCCATGCCGCCGCCGATCACCAGGGTGTCGACGCGGGTGACGAGGTTTTCGAGGAGGTCGATTTTGGAGGAGACCTTGGCGCCACCAACCAGGGCAATAACCGGCTTTTTGGGCTTGCCGAGTCCAGCTTCCAAGGCTTCGAGCTCGGCCTGCATGGCAAGGCCAGCCGCGGCGGGCAGCAGGTGGGCGATAGCTTCGGTGGAAGCGTGGGCGCGGTGGGCGGCCGAAAAGGCGTCGTTGACATAAAGATCGCCGAGGCTGGCCATGCGGGTGGCGAGTTCGGGATCGTTCTTTTCCTCGCCGGGGTGGAAGCGGGTGTTTTCCAGCACGTAAACCGCGCCGTCGGGGCCGGTGTCGATGCCGCATTGGGCGTTGGAGACGTCATTCCAATCGGTGAGGATGAAGCCAACGGGTACGCCCACGGCTTCCACAATGGCGGGGACGACCTGTTCGAGCGAATAGTCGTGGTTCACCACGCCCTTGGGGCGGCCGAAATGGGAGAGCAGGATGGCCTTGCCACCGGCCTCAGTGATGCGGCGAATGGTGGGTACCAGGCGCTCGATGCGGGTGGCATCGGTGACCTTGCCGTCAGCAACGGGTACGTTGAGGTCGGCGCGAACCAGGACGCGCTTGCCGGCGAGATCAAAGTCATCAAGGGTCTTGAAGGAGGCGGTCATGCTGGCTCCGGATCTGTGTTGCTGGGGGCGTAGCAGAGACGGGGGAAACGGGGAAGCCGCCTTGTGTGGGGCTTCAGTCGGCCCGTTCGAACAGGCCGGGATAGTTGAGCACGAGGCCGTTGCTATCGACTTCGAGAACGCGGTCAAAGCTGCCATTGTTGCTTTGAAAGCGGAAGTGGGTGGGATCGAGCCGGGTGTAGAGCTGTTCTTCGCGCCGAACGGTCATGTCGTCGCCGTCGATCCAGGCCATGGCAAAGCGCTGCGGCTGGTTGTCGATCCAGGTGCTGCGCCAGATCGGGAGCGAATTGGTCAGCGGGGTGGGCCAGAGATCGATGTCGAGGCAGCCGTTGAGGGCGGGCAGGGGTTCGGCGCGATCGTCGGACCAGCTGCCGGCGCCGTTGCTGAACAGTTCCAGCACCGCGCCATCGGTGCGTTCGACGCGAATGCTGCGCACGAGGCCGGCTTCATCGAGCTTGAGGCGGTAGAAGAGGCCGTAATCGGGGGTGATGACCGTCCCGCGAATGCGGGTGCCCGAGCTGGCGGGGATGATGTGGCAGTGCTCGAGGGTGACGGGGTCGAGGCCGCGCCAGCGCATGGACTTGTTTAACATCGCTAGCCCCTGTTGCATGCCGCTCGGGCGATACTAGCCAGCAGAAGATATTCGGGCTAGCCGCCCCCCCCTTGATCCCTCCCCGCTAGGGGGAGGGTGTCGACTGAACTATCAGTGACTAAGGGCGGAAGGTTAGAGGGTCTTGGCGAGGGCGACGGTGGTGTCGCACATGCGGTTCGAGAAGCCCCATTCATTGTCGTACCAGGACAGGACCGAGACGAAATTGCCGTCCATCACCTTGGTCTGCTCGAGCGCCATGGTGGAGGAGTGGGGGTCGTGGTTGAAGTCGATCGAGACATTGGGCTGGTCGGTATAGCCCAGCACGTTCTTGAGCTCGCCATCGGCATAGCGCTTGATCGCGTCGTTGACTTCCTGGGCCGTGACGTTGCGCTTGGAAATGAACTTGAAGTCCACGCAAGACACATTGGGAGTCGGCACGCGGATGGAGACGCCGTCGAGCTTGCCCTTGAGTTCGGGCAGGACAAGGCCAATGGCCTTGGCCGCGCCGGTCGAGGTCGGGATCTGCGACAAGGCCGCAGCGCGGCCGCGATAGAGATCCTTGTGCATGGTGTCGAGGGTCGGCTGGTCACCGGTATAGGAGTGAATGGTGGTCATCATCCCCTTTTCGATGCCAAATTCCTTGTGCAGCACATAGGCGAGCGGCGCGAGGCAGTTGGTGGTGCACGAGGCGTTGGAAACGACCACGTGATCCTTGGTCAGCTGCTGATGGTTGATGCCGTAAACCACGGTCAGGTCAGCGCCTTCGGCCGGGGCGGACACCAGAACCTTCTTGGCGCCGGCCTGCAGGTGGGCCGAAGCCTTTTCCTTGGAGGTGAAGATGCCCGTGCATTCGAGCACGATGTCGATGTTCATCTCCCGGTGGGGCAGTTCGGCCGGGTTCTTGACCGCGGTCACCTTGATGGGGCCGCGGCCCACATCGATGGTGTCGCCGGCCACGGTCACGGTGCCGGGAAAGCGGCCATGTACGCTGTCGAAGCGGATGAGGTGGGCATTGGTTTCCACCGGACCCAGATCGTTGATGGCGACCACTTCGATATCGGTGCGGCCCGACTCGATGATGGCGCGCAGGATGTTGCGGCCAATACGACCAAAGCCATTGATGGCGACGCGAACTGCCATGGGAGGCACTCCTTAAGGAGGAAGGGAAAAGGGAGGTGGGTTCTCTTACAGCTGCGCGGTTACCGCTTCAACAATACCCTGCGGCGTGATGCCGAAGTATTCGTAGAGTTTGTCGATCGGACCCGAGGCGCCAAAGGCATGCAGGCCAATGAACTTGCCCTTAGGACCAAGCAAGGTGCCCCAGGAGAGGCTGATGCCCGCTTCCACCGCGACGCGGGCTTTGGCCGAGCCGATGATCTCGTTCTGGTAGGCTTCATCCTGGGCGGCAAAGAGCTCCATGCAGGGCACGGACACGACGCGAGCGGAAATGCCCTGCTCGTCGAGCAGCTTCTTGCCGGCCAGCGCTATTTCGACTTCCGAGCCGGTGGCGAAGATCACGGCCTGCGCGTCGGCATCGCCGGCGAGGGTATAGGCGCCCTTGGCGGAGCGGTTTTCCTCGGTGAACTCGGTGCGCACCGTGGGCAGATTTTGACGCGACAGGGCCAGGAGCGACGGCGCGTCCTTGGTTTCCACCGCGAGCTGCCAGCATTCCAGCGCTTCCACGGCATCGGCCGGACGGAAGACGAGGAGGTTCGGAATGGCACGCAGGGCGGCGAGATGCTCGATGGGCTGGTGGGTGGGGCCGTCTTCACCCAGGCCGATGGAGTCGTGGGTCATCACATAGATGACGCGCTGGGTCATCAGCGCCGACAGGCGAATGGATGGACGGGCGTAATCGCTGAAGACGAGGAAGGTGCCCCCATAAGGGATGAGGCCCCCATGCAGCGCAATGCCGTTCATGGCCGCCGCCATGCCGTGCTCGCGAATGCCATAGCGCATGTAGCGGCCGAGGCGGTCGGTGTCGGTGAAGGGCAGAGTCTGGGTGGTGTTGGTGAGGTTGGAGCCGGTGAGATCGGCCGAGCCGCCCAGGGTTTCGGGAACGACGCCGTTGATGACTTCGAGCGCCATCTGGCTCGACTTGCGGGTTGCAACCTTGGGTTTTTCTTCGGTGAGCTTGCGCTTGTAGTCGCTGACGACCTTGGCATAGCCCTCGGGCAGATCGCCACGGAAGCGGCGGTCGAACTCCGAGCGCTGGTCAGCAGGCAGAGCCGCGAACTGCTCGGCCCAGGCGGCGCGGGCCTGGGCACCGCGAGCGCCGGCGGCGCGCCAGGCGTCGAGGGTGGCGGCGGGGATTTCGAATGCGGGGTAGTCAATGCCCAGCGCGGCCTTGGCACCGGCCAGTTCCTCGGCGCCCAGCGGGGAGCCGTGCACCTTTTCCGAGCCCGCCTTTCTGGGCGCGCCAAAGCCGATCGTGGTCTTGGCCGCGATCATGGTGGGCTTGTCGCTGTTGCGCGCGTCGCGCAGCGCCGCTTCTATGGCGTCCTGATCGTGGCCATCAACGGCCACCGTGTTCCAGCCCGAGGCCTGGAAGCGGGCCAGCTGGTCGGTGGAGTCGGCGTTGGAAACCTTGCCGTCAATGGTGATGCCGTTGTTGTCCCAGATCAACACCAGCTTGTTGAGCTTGAGGTGACCGGCGAGGGTAATGGCTTCCTGGGAGATGCCTTCCATCAGGCAACCGTCACCAGCAAGCACATAGGTGTAGTGGTTCATCACGCTTCCGCCGAACTCGGCAGCGAGCTTGGCCTCGGCGATGGCCATGCCGACGGCATTGCCCACGCCCTGGCCGAGCGGGCCGGTGGTGGTCTCGATGCCTGGGGCGAAATGATATTCGGGGTGGCCAGCGGTCTTGGAGCCCAACTGGCGGAAATTCTTGATTTCCTCGATGGTCATGTCCGGATAACCGGTCAGGTACAGCACCGAGTAGAGCAGCATGGAGCCGTGACCGGCCGACAACACAAAACGGTCACGATCAGGCCATTTGTGATCGGTGGGATCGAACTTCATGATCTTGGTGAACAGCACGGTGGCAATATCCGCGCAGCCCATGGGCAGGCCGGGATGGCCGGAATTGGCTTTTTCCACCGCATCCATCGAAAGGGAGCGGATGGCGTTAGCCAGATCGTTCTGCTGGGGTGTATTGGTCATTGTCCGCTCGTTTCGGTGGCACAAAAGGCGGGACGCAAGACCGCTTTTGCCAGCGTCCCGAGGCGGGTTCGAGGCATAACAGGTTCGACCACCCTGTCAATTGCCGTGGGTGGGAAGGCCGTTGCATTAGACAGGGCGCTGGGGCACCCTGCAGGGGCTGGAATGATCGGTCGCAGAAAGTGTTGTTGGCGATGAGTGAGAGCGAACTTCAAGACGGGATCAGCGCGGCAGTAGCGCGATTTGATCGTGCCTTGGCGCGACTCGAAACCAGTTCGGCCAATCTGCAGCAGCGCATGCAGCGGCTCAACCGCATCGAGGTCGATACGCAGCGCCTGGTGACCGAGCGCGCGCGGCTGGCCAGCGAGCTGGACAAGACTGCGGCCAAGGCCAAGCGCCTCGACGACAGTGCCCATGAGGTGTCGCGTCGGCTTGTGGCGGCCATGGAAACCGTGCGCGAAGTGCTGGCCAAAGCGGAGTAGGCGATGCCTGAAGTCAATGTCGAGATCAACGGCCGCCGCTATCGAATGGCGTGCGAAGAAGGCCAGCAAAAACACCTGATTGGCTTGGCCAAGCGCTTTGATGGGGAGGTGGATGCGATCAAGGGAGTGGTCGGGGAAATCGGGGATACGCGCCTGACGGTAATGGCCGGGATCGCCGTGGTCGATGAACTGGCGGAAGCCGAAAAGCGCATAGCGGCGTTGCAGGCTGAAATCGAGCAATTGAGCGCTGCGGGCCAGCAGATCGCCGGGGAAATGGATGCGCTCGAGCAGCGCTTTGCCGGCAAGCTCGAGCAGGCCGCGCGCTCGCTCGAAATTGTCGCCGGGGTGTTGGACGAAACGGCGGTCGGCCCCCAGAAATAAGTTCAGGAGCCGTTTTTCTGGACGATGCAGTTGCCTCCGGCAGCCATCAAGCGCTCGCATAGGGCGTTGGCTTCCTGCCGGGTAGGGCGGCCCACCATGGCCGAAAAGCGCAATTGACGCCCGAAATTGGGATTACGGACGGTGATCAGTAGCAGCTTTTCCTCACCCAGCACCTTGGAAAACTGGCTTTGAGCGGTATCGAAGCGGTTGCGGGCGACTTCGCTGGTGTTGTGCTGGGCAATCAGCACGCCCCAAGGCTGCCAGGCAGCATTGGTGGTATCCAGGTTGGGTATTTTGACCGCCGAGGCCATATCGAGGCAGGAATCGAGGAAGGGGCTTTCGGGCTCGAGGGTGAAGTCGACCGGCTCGGGCGCATCGTTGCGCCAATAATCGGCGGGGCGGCCGGTGATCACCGAGACATAGTTGCGCGTTTCGGCCGGAAGGCCGCCGGTGCCAGCCAGATAGCGTGAGAGGCGGGCTTCGCCACCGTTGTAAGCCGCAGCGGCAAGGCCAAGATTGCCGAATTTTTCCTGCAGGAAGCCCAGATATTCAGCCGAACGGGCCAGCGCCTGGGCGGGGTCGAAGGGATTGTCGAGCGCGCGCAGACGCGCGGTGCCGGGCATGAACTGGGCAATGCCCTGCGCGCCGGCGGGGCTGATGGCCTGGGGATCGAAGCGGCTTTCCTGCCAGATCAGCCGGGCAAGGAACGCTTCAGGGATCTCGTAATGGTTGGAAAAGCGGGAGATGGCGCTGCAGACATCGGCGACATAGCTGGTTTCGGCGATGCAAACCGGCTCGTCATTGAGGGTAAAGCAGGAGCGGGCGGGCTCCTCGGGCTCCTCTGGATTGGCGGACGCCGCGGCGGACTGGGTTTCCACGCCAAGGGCGGCGGGCTGCGCGAGCACCATCAGGAGCAGCGCTGTCAGCCACGCCAGGGATTTCGATCGCCATGTCGGCAAAGACTTCACCAAGTTCATGTCCCGAGCGGCCCCAGAATGCAAACCGCCAGAGGGCTGCGCAGGGCTAGAATGAGTTAAAGGGCGGCAGGATCCAAGACGCCATCGGATTGGTCGACATATAGCGGGTTAATTGGCCCGCCGCGATTTGCCAGATTTTGTGCTGTGTGGCCCTTTGCACCCGCCTGCGAAAGGCCTATATGTCGAGCGCTGCCCGGTGCGTGTTGGATACCAATATCCCCGGGGCCTTATCGATCCTAAAGGGAGCTGTCCCTGACCGGGCCCGTGGGCTCGGACATACGGCGCCCACCTACGTAAGTAGGTTCCCGGGATCGCCTATCCCACGGCCAGGGTGGCACCTTATTTTCGCGACAGGCAACAAAGCGCCTTATGGTTGTTGAGCGTAACGAAGACACCAAGGCGAGCTTGCGACAAGCGGCAAAGGCCCGCCGGGCGGCGCTCCCCGCCGGCGAGCGGGCCCAGGCGGCCGAGAGTGTTACCCAGCTATTTTTTTCCGAGCCTCGGTTCGGGCTCGCCCAAGTGATCGCGGGCTATTGGCCGCTGGTGGATGAGCTGGACTGTCGGCCAATTTTGCTGCGCTTGCTCGATGATGGCCGCACCGTGGTGTTGCCGGCGATCGTCCGGCCACACGGCCCGCTGCAGATGCGAGTGTGGGAGCCGGACGCACCGCTTTACCCGGCGGGGTTCGGCACGCTCGCTCCCTCCGAACTTGCGCCTCACGCCCACCCGGACCTGGTGCTGGTGCCTCTTCTGGGCTTTGACGGGCTGGGCACCCGGCTGGGCTATGGCGGTGGTTATTATGACCGCAGCTTTGCCGAGCGGGAAGGGCGGCCACTGATGGTAGGCGTGGCTTACAGCGTGCAAGAGTTTGACGCCATTCCCCGGGACGAGCATGACATTGCGCTGGACGCTGTGATAACGGAAACCGGCATTCGACAGTTCGGCGGCAGATAATGAAATTTCTATTCTTGGGCGACGTCGTGGGCCGTGCAGGCCGCGAGGGAATTGCCGATCGCCTGCCCGGATTGATCGAGCGCTACGGCTTTGATTTTGTGGTGGTGAACGGGGAAAATGCCAGCCATGGGCGCGGGCTGACCGAGCCGCATTTCAACGGCATCCGGGCGGCGGGCGCCGATATCGTGACCCTGGGCGATCATGCGTTCGACCAGCGCGACACCATCTCGTTTATCGAGCGAGAAACGACGCTGGTGCGGCCCATCAACATGGCGCCAGGCACCCCTGGTCGCGGGGCGATGTTTGTCGAGGGCCGCAACGGGCATCGGGTGCTCGTGGTCAACGCGCTGGGGCGCGTGTTCATGGGGCCGGCCGATGATCCGTTCCGAGCGGTGGAAGCGGCGATTGCCGCCTGTCCGCTGGGCGAGCAGGCCGACGCAATTATTGTGGATTTTCACACGGAAGCCACTTCCGAAATCCAGGGCATGGGGCACTTTCTCGATGGGCGGGCGAGCCTCGTCGTCGGCACCCACACCCATATCCCGACGGCTGACTTGCGCATTCTCAAGGGCGGCACGGCGCTGCTGGCGGATGCGGGCATGTGCGGGGACTACGACTCGGTGATCGGGGTGGACCCCGACGAGCCGCTGAACCGGTTCCTCACCGGCATTGCCAATGGCCGGTTCACGCCAGCCGAAGGGGAAGCGACCTTGTGCGGCGTGGCGGTGGAAACCGATCCGCGCACGGGACTGGCGGTCAAGGTGCTGCCCGTACGGGTGGGCGGGGTCTTGGCGCAGGCGCTGCCCGAGTTCTAGCCCGCTTCACATTCGCGCCGGGCTTGCCTATAACGCGCCACCACAACAACACCAGACCCCAAGGACTGACCGATGGCCGGCCATTCACACGCCAAGAACATCATGCACCGCAAAGGCAAAAGCGATGCGGTGCGTTCCAAGGTCTTTTCCAAGCTGGCGCGCGAAATCACGGTGGCAGCCAAGATGGGCATGCCCGACCCGGCGTTCAATTCCCGGTTGCGCCTGGCGGTGACCAATGCGCGCGCCCAGTCCATGCCCAAGGACAATATCGATCGCGCTATCAAGAAGGCGATCGGCAGCGACGGCGAGAACTATGACGAAATCCGCTATGAGGGCTATGGCCCAGGTGGCGTCGCGATCATCGTGGAAACGCTGACCGACAATCGCAATCGCACCGCCTCCAATGTGCGCTCCTACTTCTCCAAGAATGGTGGCGCGATGGGGGAAACCAACTCGGTCGGGTTCATGTTCGACAAGGTTGGCGAGATCACCTATCCGGCAAGCGCCGGCAGTGCCGACGAGATCATGGAAGCCGCCATCGAGGCAGGCGCCGATGATGTCGAGAGCGACGAAGAGGGCCACTATATCTACACGAGCTTTGAGGCGATGGTCGAAGTGGCCGCCGCGCTGGAAAAGGCACTGGGCGAAGCAGAATCAGTCAAGGCCGTGTGGAAGCCGCAGACCAATACCCCCATCGATGCCGACAAGGGCGCGACGCTGATGAAGCTGATCGCTACGCTCGAAGAAGACGATGACGTGCAGAATGTTTATTCCAACTTCGAGATGAGCGACGAGGACATGGCCAAGCTGGCCGACTAAGCCTCGACAAGGTTCCTCAGGCGCGTTGCAGGGCCTGGGGAAAGAACTGATCGGCCGCGACGATCGTCACGCGATTGCGGCCGGTTTGCTTGGCGTCATAAAGGCGCTGATCGGCAATCCGGAACAATTCGGAAAAACCGATGGCGCTGCCGAACACAGCGCCACCAATGCTGACGGACAGGGCTTGTACGGTGCCGCGCGGCACAAATTCTGCTTCATTGACCGCGCTGCGGATGCGTTCGGCAATAGCGCGCGTAATGTCGGCATCGACGCCGGGCAGGAACACGCCAAATTCCTCGCCGCCCATCCTTCCCACCAGATCTCCCGCCCGCAGCACCGAGCGGATCGCCCGGGCGATCACCGTCAGGGCAAGGTCGCCGGCATCGTGGCCGAACCGATCGTTGATGGATTTGAAGTTGTCGGCGTCGATCACCAGCAAGGCACCGCCCGGGGTGCTGCCGGCGCGCGCCAACTGCGTCGTCACCTGGGCGGTGAAGGCGCCGCGATTAAGACAAGAGGTGAGGCTGTCCGTGCGGGCAACCATGCCGAGCCGGCGATTGGCAATGGCAAGGCGCCGCAGCCGCAAGCTTAGGAGAAAAAGCAGCGGCACGCCCAGGAAGATGGGTAGCACCGTGGCGCTGATCATCGCCCGTTGCAGCGCTGCACCACCTAGATTTTCAAATAGCAGGGCATTGAACCCGACGGAAACCAGGAGGCAGCCCAAGGTGCCGAACACGGTCCAACGGGTGACGCTCGACCAGGTACGTGAGCCGCTCCCCCCGATGCTATCCTGACAAGGGCTAGCCATTGGCTACCCACCTTTCCGAGCGCTGCCGATAGGTGGTGAGCGCAGAAGCGAGCGAGTGCCCAGGGCGGGACAGCGCGGTCAGGCGCGGCAATGCACAGAAGCGTCGCGGCGCCAAAGGGGCGCAGCAAACCAGGTCACAGCTCATAAGTTAATGCCCCTTCATGAACATTGCCGAACCTAGAAGGTGCTTCTTGAAAATGGGGTTTGTGCAATGGGTGGAATTTTACGCGTGTCGCTTCTTCCACAGGGCTCCGTTGCTGCTTTGTTCACTTCTGCTTGGTAGGAGAAGCGCCTTCAGGTATGGGTGAAACATGACACCACCAGTGCGAATCATCGGCATCGATCCAGGACTGCGGCGCTGCGGTTGGGGGGTAATCGAAACCCAGGGCAACAAGCTGCAATTCATCGCCTGCGGCACGGTCACTCCGCCCACGGAAGGCGAATTGGCGCAGCGCCTCGCGATCCTTTTTACGGAGTTGCTGGACCTGCTGGAGCGGTTTGCGCCCGATGAGGCGGCGGTGGAAGAAACCTTCGTGAACTCGGGACCACGCTCGGCGCTGATCCTGGGACAGGCGAGGGGGGTGGCGCTGATGACGCCGGCCCATCGCGGCATTCCGGTGGCGGAATATGCCACCAATCTCGTCAAGAAATCGATCGTGGGCACCGGGCACGCGGAAAAGGAACAGGTGGCGCTGATGGTCAAGACCTTGCTGCCCACGGCCAAGATCAAGGGCGCCGACGCGGCCGACGCACTTGCGATCGCGATCTGCCATGCCCATCACCGGGTTGCGGCGCAACGGGCACGGATGAGCGCATGATCGGCAAGCTCAAGGGTGCCGTCGACAGCTTTGGCGATGATCATGTGCTCATCGATGTGGGAGGGGTCTGCTACGAGGCCTTTTGCTCGTCGCGCACTTTGCAGGGATTGCCCCGGGTCGGGGAAGCAACCGTGGTATTCATCGAAACCGTGGTGCGCGAAGACATGATCCGGCTTTATGGCTTTGGCAGCGAAGCCGAAAAGGGCTGGTTCAACCTCCTCATGACCGTGCAGGGCGTTGGCGCGCGGGTGGCGCTTGGGATCCTGTCCGCCCTGTCACCATCGGAATTGTCGAGCGCTATTGCACTAGGTGACAAGGCGATGATCGGGCGGGCCAATGGGGTTGGGCCCAAGCTGGCGTTGCGATTGGTGACCGAGCTCAAGGGCAAGGCGCCGCAGGGCGGGGGCATTGACGCGGGCACGCTCGGGCTGCAGACCGCCTTAGGCGAGGGAACAGCTAGCGGGAATGTAGCCGATGCAGTTTCCGCTTTGGTCAATCTGGGGTATTCGGGGGCGCAAGCTTCCGCCGCCCTGGCGCGGGTTGTGGCCCGTGAGGGGGATGATACCGCGACCGAAAAGCTGATCCGGCTGGGCCTGCGCGAGTTGAGCCAGTGATGGTCTTTCCGAGCCGCTCCGCCGCCAGCGCTGAGCCGGCGAACATGATGTTGGAGACAGCCATGGTGCTCCCGCTAACGCAAGTCAGGGCATCCGTTTGACCGATCTTACTTCTCCCGTTGCCGGGCGCGATGAGCCACTGGATGTGGCACTGCGCCCGTCCGGCTTTTCGGAATTTGTCGGGCAGGCGGCGGCGCGTGCCAATCTTGAGGTGTTCATCGAGGCCGCCAAGAAGCGCGGTGCGGCGCTCGATCATGTGTTGTTTGTGGGGCCGCCTGGCCTGGGCAAGACCACATTGGCGCAGATCATTTCGCGCGAGCTCGGCGTGGGCTTTCGCGCGACTTCTGGCCCGGTGATCGCCAAGGCCGGGGATCTGGCGGCACTGCTGACCAATCTCGAAGATCGCGATGTGCTGTTTATCGACGAGATCCATCGGCTCAATCCCGCGATTGAGGAAGTGCTGTATCCTGCCATGGAGGATTTTCAGCTTGACCTGATCATCGGGGAGGGGCCGGCGGCACGCTCGGTGCGGATCGATCTGGCGCGGTTTACGCTGGTGGGCGCGACGACGCGCGCGGGCTTGTTGACCACGCCGCTGCGGGATCGCTTCGGCATTCCCGTGCGCCTTAATTTCTATACGCCCGAAGAGTTGGTGCAGATCGTGCAGCGCGGCGCCCGGCTGTTGGGCACGCCAATGGCGCCTGATGGGGCGTTGGAAATCGCGCGCCGTTCGCGCGGGACACCCCGCATTGCCGGCCGGCTGTTGCGGCGGGTAACGGATTTTGCGCTGGTCGAGGGCTCGAGCGAGATCACGCGGGCCATTGCCGACAAGGCCTTGTTGCGGCTCGACGTGGATGCCCGCGGGCTCGATCAACTGGATCGGCGCTATCTGACGATGATTGCCGATTTCTAT
The DNA here is from genome assembly GCF_004005995.1 of Devosia sp. 1566. NCBI lineage: Bacteria > Pseudomonadati > Pseudomonadota > Alphaproteobacteria > Hyphomicrobiales > Devosiaceae > Devosia > Devosia sp. 1566. The sequence continues at coordinate 2,738,638 of NZ_CP034767.1, read as the reverse complement.
GGCGGGGGGCCCGTAGGGATCGAGACCATTGCGGCTGCGCTGAGCGAGCCGCGTGACGCGATCGAGGAGATTGTCGAGCCTTATCTGATCCAGCAAGGTTTCATACAGCGCACTTCTCGGGGGCGAATGCTGACGGGCACAGCCTTCCAGCACCTGGGCAAGAGCGTGCCGCAGGGCTTTATCGGGACGCAAGCAACCTTGTTCGAGGAGCCCGAGGAGCCGTGAGCCGGAAGATCCGCCAGATCAGCCGGTTGCGCCATGGCTGAGCCGCATGTTTTTGCTGTTCGGGTCTATTATGAGGACACCGATTTCTCCGGCAATGTGTACCATGCCGCTTACCTCAAGTTCATGGAGCGGGCGCGCACCGAGTTGCTGCGGGCGCAAGGCATCCACCATGCCGAACTGGGCCGGGAAGGGCTGGCCTTTGCCGTACGCAGCATGCAGCTCGACTTCCGGGCGGCCGCGCACATCGATGATGTGCTGCGGGTGGAAACGCTGGTGGCAGGGGCAAGCGGCGCGCGCCTGCAGTTGAGCCAAGGCGTGTGGCGCGACGCCGAACTGCTGGTCGACGCCCAGGTCGTCGTGGTGGCGATCAACATGGGCGGCAAGCCGACACGGCTGCCGGCAGCACTGCGCGCCCTGGCCGATTAGCGCGGCGTGGCGTCGCATGTCGGCGGTGGGCGGTTTGTTAACCTCTTCTTGACCATAATCGAGTCACAGAAAGAGTAGTACTTGCACCGGTGCTCTCAACGCTCCGTTAGGCAAGGCTTTTCTCTTAATTTTGACAGATTTGGGCCCCATCGCCACGGGTGCACGGGCCGGCAGCAAGAGGCCAGCCAGAAGGATCACGACATGGAAGCCATGGATGCGGTGGGCGCAGTAGCGCCGCACACGGACTTATCTATTTGGGGCCTGTTCTGGGCGGCCGACTGGATCGTGAAGTCAGTGATGCTGGGCTTGCTTGCGGCCTCGGTCTGGTGCTGGGCCATTATCATCGACAAGACCCTCACTTATCGCCGCATGCAGGCGGAGATGAACCGCTTCGAGCGCACTTTCTGGTCGGGGCAATCGCTGGAGGAGCTCTATCAGCAGCAGTCCGAGCGCACCTCGGGTGGGCTGGGCGCCGTGTTTGTTGCCGCCATGAAGGAATGGAAGCGCAGCCACGAGCAGAACGCCGCTTCGTTTGTCGGCATGCAGCAGCGACTCGACAAGGTGCTCGACGTCGCCATTTCGCGCGAAAGCGAGAACCTCGAAAAGCGGCTCGGCTTTTTGGCCACTGTTGGCTCCGCCGGCCCCTTTATCGGCCTGTTCGGCACGGTGTGGGGCATCATGAATGCGTTCACCGCCATTGCCGCGTCGTCAAACACCAATCTGGCTGTTGTGGCCGGCCCCATTGCCGAGGCGCTGTTTGCAACGGCCATTGGCCTCGTGGCCGCTATCCCCGCGGTTATCGCCTACAACAAGCTTTCCGCTGATGCGGGCAAGATGATCGGGCGGCTCGAAGGCTTTGCCGACGAGTTCTCCACCATTCTGAGCCGCCAACTCGAAGCGCGGAGCCGCTGACATGGGCATGGGCGTAGCTTCTGGTGGTGGCGGCGGGCGCCGTCGGCGCGGCCGCAAGAAAGCGGTAATGAGCGAAATCAACATCACGCCGATGGTGGACGTGATGCTGGTGCTGCTGATCATCTTCATGGTGGCAGCACCGATGATGACGGCTGGCGTACCGATCGACCTGCCGCGTACGGCTGCCGGCGAGCTGTCGAGCCAGACCCAGCCTATCACCGTGGCAGTCACGCCCGAGGGCGCCATCTTTGTGGGTGAGGATCCCGTCAGTGAAGCCGATCTCGTCGCGACGGTGTCGCAGCAGGCCGTCAATGGCACCGAGGATCGTATCTTTCTTCGGGGGGACACCACCGCCAACTACGGCGCGGTGATGCGGGTCATGGGGCTGCTGTCGGCTGGTGGCTACACCAAGATCGGCCTTATCACGCAACAGGAAAATTAGTCGGGCCAATGCGCACCGGTCTTGTCGCTTCCATCGCTGCCCACCTTGCCGTGCTGACGATTGGCCTGGTCAATCTCGGCATGGCCGAGCCTATGACCGTGGTGGAAGACGCCATCGCCGTGGACCTCGTCCCCATCAGCGATTTTGCGGCGATCCGCATGGGCTCGCTCAACAGCACGGTGGTGGAAACCGACACGCCAGCCGTGGTGGAATCCGATGAACCTGCCGAGGTCGCGCAGCCAACTGGGAATACGCAAGAAGACCAGCCGACGCCGCAAGAGGCTGATCGGCCGGTGCCGATGCCGGTGACCAATTCGGCGCCTCAACCCGAGACTGCACCGGAACCGGAGCCTGAACCCGAGCCCGTGCCCGAACCGACCCCGGCGCCCGCACCAGAGCCCGAGCCAGAACCTCTGCCTGAGCCGGAGCCCGAACCGCTGCCGGAGCCCGAGCCAACGCCAGCGCCGGTGCCGCCGACGCCCGCGACGCGGCCGACGCCGCCCGAGCCGGTGCCAACGCCTGAGCCAGAGCCGACGCCGGAACCCGCGCCGGAGCCAGAACCCGCGCCAACGCCAGAGCCAGCTCCCGAGCCGGAGCCCGCGCCGGAGCCGACGCCCGAACCGACGCCGGAACCTGAACCCACGCCCGAGCCCGCCGAGCCCGCGGTTACGGCGCCAGTTCCTGTGTCTCGTCCGACCAATCTTGAGCAAAAGCGGCAGCAGTTTGCTGCTGCCCAAGCCGAGCGCAAGAAGCGCGAAGACGAAGAACGCAAGCGGCAGGCCGCGGCGGAAGCCAAGGCCGTGGCCGATGCCAAAGCGGCTGCGGATGCCAAGGCTGAGGCCGATGCGGAACGCAAACGCCAAGCTGCGGCACAGGCAGCCGAAAAGCAGCAAGCGGGCGAGCAACTCGATGCTTCGCTGGCCGACGATATTTCGGCCATCATCAACAAGGATACTTCCACCGGCGCCACCACCGGTAGCGGCGGTTCACCGACGCTGGGCGACACTAGTGGAACCTCGGCGACGCTGAGCCAGACCGAAATCGGTGCGCTGGTCGCCAAGATCAAGCAATGCTGGAACCTGCTCCCCAATGAGCAGATCAGCAGCGCGCAGGTGGTGGTCAATATGCGGTTGAATCAGGATGGCTCGCTGGCGGATGTGCCTCGAATTGTTTCGGTTAGCGAGCAGCCTGAAGCGATCACCATTGCCCAGAAGGCCGTGAGCGCCGTGGCAGGCTGCGGGCCCTACAGCATGTTGTCGGCGGCTTCCTATGACCAATGGCAGAATATCAATGTCACGTTGCGTCCGTGACGTCCTTGAAGCGCGCCTTTCCCCGGCAAGATGCCGGTGAATGGCATGAATGGAGACTGAAATGACCCGTTTAACCCGGCGCAGCGCCCTCAAGCTCGGCGTTGCCGGCGGGCTGGCCCTCGCCACCGCCAGCACTGCCCAGGCACAGCTCAACATCACGGTCGAGGGCGCCAATTTCCAGCCACTGCCGATCGCCATCCCCGATTTTGCCTCCTCGGACCCAAGCTTTGGGCGCGAAACGGCCGAGATCGTGCGCGCCAATCTGCGCCGCTCGGGCTTGTTCCTGCCGCTCGATCCGGCGTCGTTGCCGGTACAGGTCGGGGACGTCAATGCCACGCCCGATTTCAACACCTGGCGCACGGCCAATGTGACCGCGCTCGTCATGGGTGCGGTGGACCGCGGCGGCCAGATCGCGTCTTCGGTGCGCGTGTGGGACACCCAGCAGGGCGCCCAGGTGGTGGGCAAGAGCTACAACACCGATCCCAACAGCGCGCGACGCGTCGCCCATATCATTTCGGACGCCATCTATGAGGCGCTGACCGGTGGCAGCGGCTATTTCGATACCCGCGTGGTTTATGTGGCCGAAAGCGGTCCCAAGGCGAACAGGGTCAAGCGCCTCGCGATCATGGACCAGGATGGCGCCAATCCGCAGTACCTGACCGATGGGCGCACGCTGGCGCTGACGCCGCGCATCTCGGCCAATAATGACCTGATCACTTACCTCAACTTCGAGGACGGCAATCCGCAGGTCTATCTGCTGCAGCTGTCGAGCGGGCGGCAGCAGCGGCTGGCTTCGCTAGGCGCCATGACCTTTGCGCCCCGGTTCTCACCCGATGGCGGCACGGTGGCGTTTTCCGTGGAGCAGGGTGGAGCGACCAATATCTATGCCGTGAGCACGAGTGGCGGCCAGCCGGTGCAGCTCACCTCGGGCGCTGCGATCGATACGGGTCCATCCTATTCGCCCGATGGCAGCCGGATCGTGTTTGAAAGCGATCGTGGCGGTTCGCCCCAGATCTATATGATGAGCTCGGGCGGGGGTAACCCGCAGCGCATTTCCTATGGCCAAGGCTTGTACTCGACGCCCGTCTGGTCACCCAAGGGCGATCTGATCGCCTTTACGCGCCAGTCGGGCGGGCAGTTCAATATCGGCATCATGAACCCCGATGGTTCGGGCGAGCGCATGCTGCATTCAACCTTCCATGCGGAAGGTCCGACCTGGGCGCCCAATGGCCGCGTGATCATGTTCTTCCAAGATCCCGGTGGCAATGACGGCCCCAAGCTGCAGAGCGTCGATATCTGGGGCCGCAACCTCCAGACCATCCCCACCGAAAGCTATGCGTCCGATCCTGCCTGGTCCGGGCTGCGCAGCTAAGGCGCAAGCTTTCTACTCCGCGGCCGGGGCAGTAGAGCCCCGGCGCGTTTAACCATACGACCAGTTCACCAAGCGCTGTGGCAGGAATGACGCAGCCGGAAAAAGCCCGCGTTTCTGCCACATTCGCGCCCCGTTAAGCTTCAATTAACCACGACTTGGAACCCGGCCTTAAGAATAAGCACGGTAAATGCCGTACCTAGAATTATTGCCTTTCAGGAGCTTTTTCCGGATGCTGTCCCTTGCACCGATCACCACCGCGTTGCGCGCCGCCGCAATGCTGCTTTTCGTCGTCGCGATAGCGGCGTGTTCGCGTACGCCCGATAACGCAATGATGACCGGCGTGGGCAATCTCGGCCCGGGCGGCGGCGCGCCGGGCAGCCAGCAGGAATTCCTTGTTTCGGTTGGCGACCGCGTGTTCTTTGAAACCGACTCTTCGTCGCTGACCACCGAAGCTGCCGCGACCCTCGACAAGCAGGCCGCCTGGCTCAACCAGTACAGCAACTACCGCATCATGATCGAAGGCCATGCCGACGAGCGCGGTACCCGCGAATACAACATCGCCCTGGGCGCACGCCGCGCTTCGGTGGTGGTGAACTATCTCGTGTCGCGTGGCGTCAATGCCCAGCGCATCACCTCCAAGTCGTTCGGCAAGGAGCGCCCCGTCGCGATCTGTAACGACATCTCCTGCTGGAGCCAGAACCGCCGCGCGGTCACCGTCGTTCAATAAGTAGCGGGCCTGGTTCACCAGGCCCAAATGACCCGGCCCCGGCCGGCATCCAGAAGCGCCGGACGCCCTTTGTGGCTCCGGCGCTTTGTTTTCACCAAAGTTGGCCTTTAATCGCTTTGCCTCGATCACCATGTCGGCACCAAGCGACGCAGAGAACACACCGGAGGCTCCCCATTGAAGATCCCCCTGTTGCAATCCAAGGGCCGCACTGCCCTGGCAGCGGCCTGTGCGCTGCTGCTGGGCACGAGCCTGCAGAGCCGGGCCGAGGCGCAAGCCTTTCCACCGGCTGAACTTGGCGGGCTGACGCTCACCAATGCGCAGCCAACCCGGGTGCATGTGGCGCAAGCGGCCGATACCGCCCAATTGGCAGTACGGGTGCAGCAGTTGGAAGAGCAGGTGCGCTCGCTCAACGGACAGATCGAAGGGCTGACTTTTCAGCTGACGCAGATGCAAACCCTGATCGAGCGGCAGGCGGAAGAAACCAATGCACGCTTGCAGGGCCTTGGCACTGGCGGCGCTGCGCCCTCAGCACCTGCCCAAAACAGCGCGGCTCCCTCGACCGAAATTCCGCCACAGGGCGTGCGGCCGCTGCCGGGAGAGGCCGAGTTCGACCCCACCTTTGATGATGGCAGCGTTGGCACCTCCGATGATCCGCTGGCCGGCACGGGGCAGGGGGGCAGTGTGGACCTCGCCACCGGCCAGCCGCTGGATTTGAGCTATGATCCGGAGGCCACCGCCACCGGGGATTCCGATGCGGATGCGCAGTTCACCGCGGGCTATGAAGCCATTGTTCGCGGCGATTATGCCTTTGCCGAAGACCAGTTCAGCCAGTTCATCGAGCTTTACCCTGACAATGCCCAGGCGACGGACGCCGCCAACTGGCTGGGGGAAGCGCTGATCCAGCGTGAGGCTTATGACGAGGCCGCAGAAGTGTTGCTGGACGCGTTCCAGAAAGCGCCCGACAGCCCGCGTTCGCCCGACCTGTTGCTGCGCCTCGGCGTTTCGCTTGCCGGGGCCGACGAGCGGGAGACTGCCTGCCGGACCTATGCGGAAATCGAGCGGCGCTACACGACGCTGACCCCCGCCTTTGCGGCGCGGCTCGCGGCCGAAAAGACTAAGGCCGAATGCCCACCCGCGTAATTCCGCCGCTGGACGATCCAGCAACATTGCAGGCCTTGTTTGGGGCGGTTGCCGGGGAGCAGGCCATTGGTTTGGCGGTTTCGGGCGGTGCCGACAGTTTGGCGCTGCTGCTGCTGGCGCAGCGCTGGGCGGCAAGCCTCGGTGCCGCGGCGCCGCGCTTGCAGGTTTATTCCGTTAATCACGGCTTGCGCCCCGAAGCGGGGGCGGAGGTCGCGATGGTGCTCGGGGTCGCCGAACAACTGGGTGTTCGGGCTCGCGGTCTGGTTTGGACGGGCGACAAGCCACGCACCGCCTTGCAGGAAGCGGCGCGGGCAGCGCGCTATCGCTTGATGGGCCAGGCAATGGCTGCAGACGGCGTTGAGGTGCTGCTGACGGCGCATCATCGGCTGGATCAAGCCGAAACCGTGCTGATGCGATTGGCCCATCGCAGCGGGCTTGAAGGGCTGCGCGGGATGGCCGACATGGCGGTTGTGGAGGGGGTGCGGGTGCATCGGCCCTTTCTGGGGCTCGATCCCAAGGCGCTGCACCAAGTGGTGGGCGAAGCCGGTTTGGTGCCCGCCCAAGACCCCTCCAACCAGGACGAGCATTATGAGCGGGTGCGCTGGCGCAAGGCCATGCCGCAGTTCGAAGCGCTGGGCCTCGATAGCGAAACCCTCGCCTTGTTTGCCGAGCGGATGGGGGAAGCCGATCGGGCGCTGGCCCAGATGGCCGATGGCGCCTTTCAAACCATGGTGCGCCTCGATGGTTTTGGCTCCGCGCGGATCGAGCGCGAGCCGCTGCTGGCGCTGAGCCCCGCCCTCGCTGTACGGGTGCTGGGACGGGTACTCAACATTGTGGGCGGACGGCAGAAGCCGCGGGCTCTCGGGCAGGTGGAGCGGCTGCAGCAGGCGCTGGCATCTGGCACCCAGGGCAAGGCGACGACATTGTTGGGCTGCGTGGTGCGCGAAAAGGACGGTGCGGTCGCAGTGGCACGCGAGCCGGGGCGGGTATTGCCGCCCGATCTGGCGCTGCCGCCCGGCACCGAACTCGTCTGGGACGAGCGGTTCCTGATCACCAATGGTTCGGATGAGCCGGGCCTCACCGCAGGGGTGTCCGATTACCTGCCGCGGCACCGGCTCGAGGAATTCCTGGGCTTCAAGGTGACCGCGCCCGCCGAAGCCATTCGCACAGCACCCATTGTCAGGGATGCACAGGGTGGCGTGTTGTCGTTGGGAGGGTGGTCGTTCGATGAGCGAATTCGCGTGCAACTGCTGGTGGACTGAGCAAGTTTGCCGGCTTTTGTCGTGAGGGAGGCGTTAACCCGTCGCGACAAAATGACTAGACGACGAGGCGCAAGGCTAGCAGCAGTGCCCTTGTAACGCCCCAATGCCGATCATACATTCGGCGCTAACACCGGCAGCTTGGTTGCGTCGGTCTCTCCGGGACAGGTTTGATGAACGGAAACTTCCGCAACTTTGCCATTTGGCTAGTTATTCTTTTTATGCTGATGGGCCTGTTCCAGGTCTTCCAGTCTTCCACCCGCTCCATTTCGGTCGCCGACAAGAGCTACAGCCAGTTCGTATCCGACGTTGAAGGCGGGCGCGTGCAAAGCGTGACCATCACCAATGACGTCGTTTCGGGCGTGCTCAATGATGGCACCCGCTTTGAAACCGTGATGCCGGCTGGCGCCGATGTGATCAGCCGCCTCGAGGATCGGGGCGTATCGATCACAGCGCGCGCTCCCGAATCGAGCCCGTTCTGGTCGGTGCTGCTGAGCTCCTGGCTCCCCTTCATCGTCATCATCGGCGTGTGGTTCTTCTTTATCCGGCAGATGCAGGGCGGTGGCCGTGGTGGCGCGATGGGCTTTGGCAAGTCGCGCGCCAAGCTGCTGACCGAGTCGCATGGCAAGGTGACCTTCGAGGACGTGGCTGGCGTTGATGAAGCCAAGCAGGACCTAGAAGAAATCGTCGAATTCCTGCGCGACCCTGGCAAATTCCAGCGCCTGGGTGGCCGTATCCCGCGCGGCGTGCTGCTGGTCGGCCCTCCCGGTACTGGTAAGACCTTGCTGGCCCGTTCGGTCGCCGGCGAAGCCAATGTGCCCTTCTTCACCATTTCGGGTTCCGACTTCGTGGAAATGTTCGTGGGCGTTGGCGCCAGCCGCGTGCGCGACATGTTCGAGCAGGCCAAGAAGAACGCTCCTTGCATTATCTTCATCGACGAAATCGACGCCGTCGGCCGCCAGCGTGGCGCCGGTCTCGGCGGTGGTAACGACGAGCGCGAGCAGACCCTCAACCAGTTGCTGGTGGAGATGGACGGCTTTGAAGCCAATGAAGGCATCATCCTGATCGCGGCGACCAACCGCCCCGACGTGCTTGATCCGGCCCTGCTGCGTCCCGGTCGCTTTGACCGCCAGGTCGTTGTGCCCAATCCCGATGTTGCGGGCCGCGAGAAGGTGCTCAAGGTCCATGTGCGTAAGGTGCCGCTGGCTCCCGATGTGGACCTCAAGGTGTTGGCCCGTGGTACGCCCGGCTTTTCGGGTGCGGATCTGATGAACCTCGTCAACGAGGCGGCTTTGATGGCGGCACGGCGCAACAAACGCTTTGTCACCCATGCCGAGTTCGAAGACGCCAAGGACAAGATCATGATGGGCGCCGAGCGCCGCACCATGGCCATGTCCGAGGACGAAAAAAAGCTTACGGCTTACCACGAAGCGGGCCATGCGATCATTGCGCTCAAGGTGGCGGGGATCGACCCCATCCACAAGGCGACGATCATTCCGCGTGGCCGTGCCTTGGGCATGGTGATGACCCTGCCCGAGAGCGACAGCTATTCGTTCAGCCGGGAAAAAGCCCTGGCGCGCCTCACCATGCTGTTTGGCGGCCGGGAAGCCGAAATCTACAAGTTCGGCCCCGAGAAAGTGACCTCGGGTGCTTCGGGCGACATCCAGATGGCGACGAGCCTGGCTCGTTCCATGGTAATGGAATGGGGGATGAGCGAAAAGCTTGGCCGCGTGCGTTACAAGTCGAGCGAGCAGGAAGTGTTCATCGGTCACTCCATGACCCAGTCCAACAATATGTCGGACGACACGGCGAAGCTGATCGACCAGGAAGTGCGCAAGCTGATCGAGGATGGCGAGCAGGCTGCCCGCGATATCATCCGCAACCATGTGGATCAGTTTGAAGCGGTGGCCCAGGCCCTGCTCGAATATGAAACGCTGACGGGCGATGAACTGCGGGCCCTGATGGATGGGCACCAGCCAGTTCGTCCGGACGACAGCGGCCCATCGGCGCCCAAGGCGTCGGGCGTCCCCGCCGCGGGCAAGTCCCCCAAGAAGCGGCCCGATGCGCCGCCCGAGGGCGGGCTGGAGCCTCAGCCCAATAGCTGACACTGACACCAAGGGTCGCCGCGAGGCGGCCCTTTTATGTATTGCCGGTCACCGCTTTTCCGCCGAAAAGCGTCCTTAACGGTTGTGCGATAAATTATGCGCATGACAGCGCGCAGACAGGGCAAAGCAATGGCCAGAAAATATTTCGGCACTGATGGCATTCGCGGTTTGGCCAATGGCAGCAAGCTCACTCCGGAGCTGGCGCTCAAGGTGGGCATGGCAGCGGGCCAGAAATTCGTGCGCGGGGAACACCGCAATCGCGTGGTGATCGGCAAGGACACCAGGCGCTCTGGCTACATGATCGAGAACGCCCTGACCGCAGGTTTCACCGCCGTGGGCATGGATGTGTATCTGCTGGGCCCAATGCCAACACCCGCCGTTGCCATGCTGACGCGCTCGCTCCGCGCCGATCTCGGCGTGATGATCTCGGCCTCGCACAATCCCTATGACGACAACGGCATTAAGCTGTTCCGGCCCGATGGCTATAAGCTCAGCGACGAGGTCGAAGCGGAGATCGAGAGCCTCATCGACGGAGACATGAGCCAGTTCCTCGCCCATGGCCGCGACATCGGTCGGGCGCATCGCGATGAGGAAGCGCGCACCCGCTATATCGAATACGCCAAGCGCACCCTGCCACGGAATATCGACCTGACGGGCCTGCGCGTCGTGCTCGATTGCGCCAATGGTGCGGCCTACAAGGTAGCGCCGATTGCCCTTTGGGAATTGGGTGCTGAGGTGTTCACCATTGGCGCCGAGCCTGATGGCTTCAACATCAACTACAAGGTGGGCTCCACGGCACCGGAAGCGGTGGCAGCCAAGGTGCGCGAAGTGCGCGCCGATATCGGCATTGCGCTGGACGGCGACGCGGACCGAGTCATCATCATCGACGAAAAGGGTCAGGTGGTGGATGGCGACCAATTCATGGCGGTGATCGCGCAGAGCTGGATGGAACGGGAAATGCTGGCGGGCGGCGGGATCGTCGCCACTGTGATGTCCAATCTTGGACTTGAACGTTATCTCACCTCCCTGGGGCTGACGCTCGAGCGCACCCAGGTGGGTGACCGATATGTGCTTGAAGCCATGCGCACGAAGGGCTTCAATGTGGGCGGTGAACAGTCCGGCCATATCATTCTTTCCGATTTCACCACCACGGGCGATGGGCTGGTCGCGGCCCTGCAGCTGCTCGCGGTGCTCAAGCAGCGCTCCTTGCCGATTTCGGAAGTGTGCACGCGCTTTGAGAAGGTGCCGCAGCTGCTGCGCAGCGTGCGCTTCAAGACCGGCAAGCCGCTCGAGGACAAGCAGGTGATGCAGGCCGTGGCCGACGCTAAGGCAATGCTGGGGAGCGGGGGCCGGTTGGTGATCCGTGAGTCGGGTACCGAGCCGGTGATCCGGGTGATGGGCGAGGCTGACGATGCTGCCCTGGTCACCTCGGCAGTGGGGCAAATCGAGGCCGCCATTCAGGCAGTCGCCTAGGCCACACGCCAGTCGCAACCGAGTTGAGAACGCCGGCTCCGTGCCGGCGTTCTTGTTTCGATAGATAATCACCAATCGTTAGGGTTAAGCCGCAGGGTTAAGCGCCTTTTAAGAATGTTGTTCGATATTGGGCGTCAATCGACTGGTGTCGTGGCAACCGAAGGACTTCTTGATCATGCGCATGCTTTCCGCTGCGGTGCTGGTGGCAGCAGCCACTGCAATCGCCGGCCCCGCACTGGCGGCCGACTTCCCCGAATACCCGCCTGTTGTCGAAATCCCGGACGTTGATTACGGCGTGCAGGGCTCGTTCTATCTGCGCGGCAGCGCGGCGGGAAATGCCTTCTGGACGAAGGAAGCCTATGGCATCGACTGCGTGATCTGCGGTGTCACTCCCGAAGAAGAAACCTTCTCCGTTGATGAAGCCGGCTACGGCTACAGCGTCGGCGCCGGTCTCGGCTTCGAGACGGGCACCGGACTGCGCTTTGACGCGACTGTCGACTATGTTTCCAATGATGGCCTGATCGCCACCGGCGACGCCGGCGATTACGAATTGGGGCTGCGCTCCACCATCGCGCTGGCCAACGTTTACTACGACTTCTCGCTGGGCGGCGACGGCTTTGGCTACAACGCTGCCGGTGGCGCCTTTGGTTATGTCGGCGCTGGTGCCGGTGCGGCCTTCAACGAATCCTCGATCGAGGCTTCCAACGGCTTCCCGGTTCCATCGGGCGAGAACACCAGCTTTGCGGCGGCCGGTATGGTCGGCGTCGGCTATGACTTCGGTGCCGTCGTTGCCGATGTGGGCTATCGCGGCGTTTACATTGCCGATCTCGACAATGGCGCCGACTTCCCCGCCAATGTTCATTCTGAGAACAACTGGCTGCACGAAGTGCGCGGGACGCTGCGCTACCGCTTCAACTGATCGTTCAGGGCGCCACAGGCGCTTGACAGATCAGCTCTTGGCTTCGGCGCTCCCCTGGGGGCGCCGATTGCATTTGGCGGGTCACCTGTCCTCGATCCTCTGTTGTGCCTTGCAGCGGCGTGCAGCGCAAACCGGTCGGGAGCCGCGGCCAGGATGGCCGCGGGTAGTGGCTGCGGGCTTAAGCCTCGATATCGATATCCTTGGTTTCGCGCCCGAGCAGCAGGGCGATCAAGGTCAGGGCCGCCATGGCGGTGAGATAAACGCCGACCCAGAACGGGCTGCCGTCGCCGGCACTCCACAGGGCCACAGCCACAAAGGGGGCGAGGGCGGCGCCGAGGATCGAGGAGACATTGTAGGAAATGCCAGAGCCGGTATAGCGCACATTGGCGGGAAACAGCTCCGGCAGCAGCGCGCCCATCGGGCCGAAGGTCAGCCCCATCAGTGTAAAGCCGATGATGAGCCAGGCCATGACGCCGACAAAGCCGGCGTTGAGCAAGGGCACCCAGAGCAAACCAAAGACGGCGATGGCGAGCGTCACCCAGATCAGCGTCTTGCGGCGGCCAAAGCGATCGGCCCAGGGGCCGGACACCAGGGTGAAGATGCCGAAGAACACGACGCCAACGATCATCATCAGCACAAAGGTCGAATATTGGTAGCCAAGCCCCGGCACGGCGGCGTCGATGGCGGCGCGACCATAGCTCAGCGAGAAGGTCGTCATCAGGTAGAACAGCACATAGGTCGCCAGCATGTAGAAGGTGCCGAGCACCAGCTCGCGCATATTCTGCTGCAGGACGGTGACGAGCGGCATCTTGCGGACCTGGCCGGTCTTGACCGTTTTCTCGAAGGCACTGCTTTCCACCAGGTTGAGCCGGACCCAGAGGCCGACCACCACCATCACGGCTGAAAACAGGAAGGGAATGCGCCAGCCCCAGTCAAGGAAGGCGAGCGACGGGCGGGATGGATCATCGGAGGGCAGCATGGCCGCGATGATCAGGAAGAGGCCGTTGGCGATGATGAAGCCAAGCGGGGCGCCCAGCTGTGGGAAGGTGCCAAAGAGCGCGCGCTTGCCCTTGGGTGCGTTTTCAGTGGCGACCAAGGCAGCGCCGCTCCATTCCCCGCCCAGCGCAAAGCCCTGCGCCAGCCGGAGGACCACCAGCAATGCCGGCGCGAGCCAGCCGACCATTGCATAGGTCGGCAAGACCCCGATCAGGAAGGTCGCTAGCCCCATGGTCAGCAGGGCCGCAACCAATGTGGTTTTGCGGCCCTTCCTGTCCCCGAGATGGCCAAAGAATATAGCGCCGAGCGGCCGGGCAACCATGGCGGCGCCGAATACGGCGAAGGACGCCAGAAGGGCTGTGGTCTCATTGCCGGCAGGAAAGAACAGGTGCGGGAACACCAAAACGGCCGCCGTCGCGTAGACGTAGAAGTCGTAGAACTCGATCGTGGTGCCGACCAGGCTCGCGAGCAGAACGCGGGAGCGCGAATTGGCTGGTTGAGGAGAAGCAGCCGCGGAAGTCTGGGTCATGATCGAATCCAAAATGCGCAAGGCGACGCGCCCTGCCCAGTTGTCTCTCGCTCGGCTTGCCGTTGGAGCAGGGCGAGGGACAGCAAAAACTAGCCACGCCTTACTGCCAGTGCAGGCCCGCATGCAAGACCAGAGCGCAACCTGCGGCGCTTTGAACCCAACAAGATCACTCGATGGAGGGGATCGATGGTGGACCTAGCTGAATTCGACATGGTTCCCGAACAGCACTTTTCCCAAAACGGCATTGACGCGGAGCGGTATCAGGCATATCTGCGGCCTCAGGACATCTTGCCCTAACGCAAGACGCATAGACCTGGGAGGGTCGCTGAAGATGGCTGCAATGCCCCTGACCGCGCCGGCGGTGAAACCGGCTAATCCGAATTTTTCGTCGGGCCCTTGTGCCAAGCGTCCGGGATGGACGGTTGAAGCGCTGGTCAATGCGCTGGTGGGCCGCTCGCACCGCTCCAAGCCCGGCAAGGCGCGCATCCAGCGCGCGATCGACCTCACCCGCGAACTGCTGGAAGTCCCCGCCGACTACCGCATCGGCATCGTGCCGGCTTCCGATACCGGCGCCGTAGAGATGGCAATGTGGTCGATGCTGGGCGCGCGCGGCGTCGACATGCTCGCCTGGGAAAGCTTTGGCGAGGGCTGGGTCACTGACGTGTCCAAGCAGCTCAAGCTCGAAGATGTGCGGATCATCAAGGCGCCTTATGGCGAGCTGCCCGACCTTGGGCAGGTGGATTTCGCCCGTGACGTGGTTTTCACCTGGAATGGCACGACTTCGGGTGTGCGGGTGCCTGATGGCGACTGGATCGCCGCGGACCGTGAAGGCCTGACCATCTGCGACGCCACTTCGGCGGCCTTTGCCCAGAAGCTCGATTTCGCCAAGCTCGATGTGGTGACCTTTTCCTGGCAGAAGGCGCTGGGCGGTGAGGGTGCGCATGGCGTGCTGATCCTGTCGCCGCGCGCCGTCGAGCGACTCGAGAGCTTCAAGCCCGAGCGCCCGCTGCCCAAGATCTTCCGTCTGACCAAGAACGGCAAGCTGATCGGCGAGATCTTTGAGGCTGCCACCATCAATACGCCCTCGATGCTGTGCATCGAGGACGCGATCGACGCGATGGAATGGGGTCTCGCCCAGGGTGGGCTCAAGGCCATGCAAGCCCGGGCCGATGCCAACTATACCGTGCTGGCCGATTGGGTGGCCAAGACCCCCTGGGTCGAGTTCCTCGCCAAGGATGAAGCGACGCGCTCCAACACTTCGGTGTGTTTCTCCATCGTCGATCCGGCGGTTACGGCGCTCGACGATGCGGGGCAGGCGGCGTTTGCCAAGGCCCTTGTCGCGCGGCTCGACAAGATTGGCGCGGCTTATGACATCGGCGCTTACAAGGACGCTCCCTCGGGTCTGCGTATCTGGGCCGGCTCGACCATCGATGCCGAGAACCTGCGGGCACTGACGCCCTGGCTCGATTGGGCCTTTGCAGAAGAGCTCAACGCGCTCAAGGCCGCCGCGGCTTAGTCGCTCAATAGCGCGACCCCTCCCTCGATCCCTCCCCTCAAAGGGGAGGGAAGACCCGGCTCACAGGCCGGTGCCGGACAAGTTCAGGCTGGGGACGGGCGGGTCGATCAGTTTTTTGCCGGCCGCTGGCCGCACCCCATTCAGGACTACAAAAATGCCCAAGGTTCTCGTTTCCGACAAACTCAGCCCTACAGCCGTGCAAATCTTCAAGGATAACGGCGTCGAGGTCGACTATTTGCCCGATCTGGGCAAGGACAAGGAAAAGCTGCTCGAGGTGATCGGGCAATATGATGGCCTCGCCATCCGTTCGGCCACCAAGGTCACCGAGAAGGTCATCGCCGCCGCCACCAACCTCAAGGTGATCGGGCGGGCTGGCATCGGGGTCGACAATGTCGACATCCCGGCTGCGACCAAGAAGGGCATCATCGTGATGAACACGCCCTTTGGGAACTCGATCACCACCGCCGAGCACGCCATTGCCATGATGATGGCGCTCGCCCGCCAGTTGCCCGAGGCTGACGCGTCCACCCGCGCTTCCAAGTGGGAAAAGAACCGCTTCATGGGCGTTGAGGTCACCAACAAGACTCTTGGCCTGATCGGGGCGGGCAATATCGGCTCGATCGTTGCCGATCGGGCGCAGGGCCTCAAGATGAAGGTCATCGCCTATGATCCGTTCCTGACCCCCGAGCGGGCGCAGGATATGGGCGTCGAAAAGGTCGAGCTGGACGACTTGCTGGCGCGCGCCGACTTCATCACACTGCACACGCCGCTGATCGAAGCCACCCGCAACATTCTCAATGCCGAGACGCTGGCCAAGACCAAGAAGGGCGTGCGGATCATCAACTGCGCCCGTGGCGGTCTCATCGATGAAACCGCGCTTTATGATGCGCTGAAGTCCGGCCAGGTGGCCGGCGCAGCGCTCGACGTGTTCCTGGAGGAGCCGGCGCAGAACAATCCGCTGTTCGAGCTGCCCAATGTGATCTGCACGCCCCATTTGGGTGCATCGACCACCGAAGCGCAGGAGAATGTAGCGCTGCAGGTGGCCGAGCAGATTTCGGCCTATCTGATGACCGGCGAAATCACCAATGCGCTCAACTTCCCTTCGATCTCGGCCGAGGAAGCGCCGCGGCTGACCCCGTTCATCAAGCTGGCCGAAGTGCTGGGCTCGTTTGCCGGGCAGCTGACGGAAACCGCGATCAAGTCGATCACCATCGAGTTCGAAGGCGATGTGGCTGCTATGAATACGCGGCCGATGGTGGCGGCGGCACTCAATGGCGTGCTCAAGCCAATGATGGGCGAGGTCAACATGGTTTCGGCCCCGCAGATCGCCAAGGATCGCGGCATTGCCGTGCAGGTGACGACCCGCGAGCAGCAGGGCGCCTATGAGAACTATATCCGGCTGACGGTCGCGACCGAAAAGCAGGAACGCAGCCTTGCAGGCACCGTATTCGCCAATGGCAAGCCGCGGGTGATCCAGGTCAAGGGCATCAACATGGAAGCGGAACTGACCCCGTCCATGCTTTATGTGACCAATGAGGACAAGCCGGGCCATATCGGCCGGCTGGGCACGCTGCTGGGCAAGCTTGGCATCAACATCGCCAACTTCAACCTGGGCCGTACCGATCCGGGTGCCGATGCCATTGCGCTGGTTTCGATCGATGGCACGTTGTCCGAGCCGCAGCTGGCCGAAATCGCCCAGCTCGAAGGCGTCAAGCAGGCCAAGGCACTGCGGTTCTAAGGACCCTAAGGGTTCAACGGTTGAAAAGGCGGGACAGCGTGTCCCGCCTTTTTTGTTGGTGCTATCGCAAGGCGCGCAGGGCGCCCCATTCGGCCAGCGCAATGCCGACGATGACGAGGGCAGCGGCAGCCATGTGGTAGAGTTCGAGCCGTTCGCCCAGCACCAGCACGGCAAAGGTGGCGGCAAAGATGGGGATCAGGTTGATAAAGAGGCTGGCGCGGTTGGCGCCGATCAACTCGACGCCGCGCACATAGAACATCTGCGAAACGATCGAGGGCAGCACCATGGTGTAAAGGGCGATGGCCCACCCCTGGGGCGTCACCGCAGGAAGGGCGGCAAACAGTGCGCCCATGCCGCCGCCCAAACCGATCTGGTAGGCGATGGCGGCGACAAAGGCACCGGTACAGGTCGCCACGAGAAAGCTGATCCATCCAGTGGGGGGCTTGTAGCGCAGCGACACCGAGTAAGCGGCGTAAGCGGCGCAGGCGAGCAGGACCAGACTGTCGCCAAAGCCGATGTCGAGTGCGAGGAGCCGGCCAATCTCGCCATGGGTGGCGGTGACCAGCACGCCAAGAATGGTCAGTACCGCGCCCAGGATCTGCAGTGGGCGCACGCGGGTGCGGAAGAGGGCGAAGTTCGCCAGCATGACGAAAAGGTTGATTGTCACCTGCTCGAGGGCAATGTTGATGCCGCTCGCATGGTAGGACGCCATATAAACCAGGATATTGAATGTAACATAGCCCACCGCGCCGTAGAATAAGTAGAGGGGCCAACGTGAGCGGATCACCGGCCAGTCGCGTTTAAGCGACGTTCGGGCGAAGGGCAGAATCAGCAGCAGGGCGCCGCCCCAGCGCAGCACGGTGAGGGTGAAGGGGTCGATATGTCCGACGGCAAGCTTGCCGGCGATGACATTGCCGCCCCAAAACATGGTGGTCAGAACCAGCAGCAGATAGGGGCGGTCCAGCAGGCGGGCGGAAATGCCGCGACTTTGGGTTATTGGCGGCTTTGTCATCGGCGCTCGGTGATGTAAGGACAATCGGACTTAGCAGGTATTCGGGTATGGTCAAACCCGGCGCCGGACAGTTGCGCGGGCCCCCGGGTTTGGGTTGCCCCCGCGCCGGCATGATTGGTGGAGTGAAGTTTTCATGGCGAATGTGGTTGTCGTCGGCTCGCAGTGGGGCGACGAGGGCAAGGGCAAGATCGTGGACTGGCTCTCCGAGCGTGCCGATGTGGTGGTGCGCTATCATGGCGGCCACAATGCCGGCCATACGCTGGTGATCGATGGCGTCAGCTACAAGCTGGCGCTGCTGCCATCTGGCCTGGTGCAGGGCAAGCTGTCGGTGATCGGCAACGGGGTGGTGGTGGATCCCCACCATTTTGTGGCCGAGATGGCCAAGCTGCGGGCGCAAGGCGTCACGATCACTCCCGATGTGCTGCGCATTGCCGACAACGCGCCGCTGATCCTGTCGCTGCATCGCGAACTCGACGCCATCCGCGAAGACAGCACGTCCGGGCTCAAGATCGGTACCACCAAGCGTGGCATCGGCCCGGCCTATGAGGACAAGGTGGGTCGTCGGGCGATCAGGCTGATCGATTTGAGCCAGCCCGAAACGCTGATGCCCAAGATCGAGCGACTGCTGACGCACCACAATGCGCTGCGCCGCGGCATGGGTCTGCCCGAGATCGAGGCCGAAACGATCCGGCAGGAGCTGATCTCGGTAGCCGACCAGATCCTGCCCTTCATGGACCAGGTCTGGCAGGTGCTCGACGAAAAGCGCAAAGCTGGCGCACGCATTCTGTTTGAGGGAGCGCAGGGTGCGCTGCTCGATAATGACCACGGCACTTATCCCTTCGTGACCTCGTCCAACACGGTGGCAGGGCAGGCTGCGGCCGGTTCCGGGCTGGGGCCAACGGCAATCGGCTATGTGCTGGGAATTACCAAGGCTTATACGACCCGCGTCGGCGAGGGCCCGTTCCCTTGCGAGCTGGATGACGAGATCGGCGAGCATCTGGCCACGGTCGGTCGCGAGGTCGGCGTCAATACCGGGCGGCCGCGCCGCTGCGGCTGGTTCGATGCGGTGCTGGTGCGTCAAACCGTCAAGACTTCCGGCATTTCGGGAATTGCGCTGACCAAGCTGGACGTGCTGGACGGGCTCAAGGAAATCAAGATCTGCGTCGGCTATGAGCTGGATGGATCACGGATCGATTACTTGCCTGCCTTGATGGAGGCACAGGCGCGGGTTACGCCCATCTACGAAACCCTCGAAGGATGGTCGCAAACCACGGCCGGGGCGCGCAGCTGGGCGGAACTGCCGGCCCAGGCGGTCAAGTATGTGCGCTATATCGAGGAACTGATCGGGGCGCCGGTCGCCATGTTGTCGACGAGCCCGGAGCGCGCCGATACTATCCTTGTGGTTGACCCGTTCCAAGATTGAGTGTTTTTGATACAACACCTGCGGCAATTGTGAGTACCAAGTAAGCTATGGCCGACTACAAGGAGCTGCTGCGCCGGGCCATCTCGGCATTGCCCGAGAATAATGGCGCGGCTCGCCGTGCGGTTTACGAAAAGGCGCGTTCGGCACTTGTGGGCCAGTTGCGGGCCATTCAGCCACCGCTGCCGGCGCGCGACATAACGCAGCATCGGCTGCAGCTGGAAGATTGTATCCGGCAGGTTGAGCAGGAAGCCAGCGAAGCCGTGATTTCGCTGCGGCGTGATTCGGTGTTCGGGCGTCCCATGGCGCAACCGGTTGAGCCAACGGTAGCAGCACCCGAGCCGGAGCCGGAACCGGAACCCCAGCCTGAGCCGGAACCCGAACCTGAGCCCGAACCGCAACCCCGGTTCGAGCTGAGGCCACGCTTTGAGCCGGCACAACCAAACTATCCAGCGTTTGAGCCGGTACAGCCCGCCTATCCCCAGGCGCAAGCGGATGGCCCAGCGCGCTCCGGCACCTCGATCGAAGACATCATCGCCGATGCCGCTGAGGCGAGCGGGGCAGAGTTGGTGCGCGAGGAGGGCCCGGTCGACGTGCCCGTGGCCGTTCCCAACGAAAACGAGGCCCAGGCGGTGGTTACGCCAGTGGCCGAGAGCGAGAGCGAGCCCGAGCCGGCCGAGAAGGTCAGCAAGCCACGGGCGCGTTGGTTGCCGTCGTTCGGGCGAGCCAAGGGAGCGCGCAAGGCCGAGGCCGAAACGGTAGGCGCGAGCGAGTTGCCGAGCGACGCGCCGCTCGATGCGCCGGTGCAGGAGCCTCAGGACCAGCCGGAATCGTTTGCCGACGACAAGCCTGCCGCTGAGGAGGGTGCCCGCCGGGGAGCGCTGCTCAATTTTGCCCGCCGCACCGAACCCGTCAGCAGCATTGGTCCAAGCCCCGTTGAAGCGGCACTGTCGAGTGTGCGCGAAGTCGAAGTCGAGGCGGCGCAGCCCGACACCAGCGAAGCCGAGGGCGCCATCGAGCGAGCGATCGAGACCCTGGATCGCGAAGCACGCGGCGAAAGCCAGGCTACTCCGGCAGAGCCCACGGAGCCGGTGGCTGTGGGCCCGGCCCGGCCGGCGGTGCCCAATATGTTTGCCATGCCCGAGCGCGCCGAATTGCCGGGCGGGGCAGGCGAGGACAATTCCGACAACTTCGTGCCAGTGAGCGAGCCGCGCAGCGGCACGGGCCTGAGCATTTTCCTGATCGTTTTTGCAGTGCTTCTGGTTGGCGTGGGTGGCGCAGGCTTTTGGGCCTGGCGCGAAGGCTATGTGGACCTCAACCAGATGTTCGGGCAGGCCAGCACGGCGGTTGCCGAAGCGCCCGAGCCAGAACCTGATCTTACGACCCCAACGCTCGACCCGGTGCCGCCCAATGGCGACATTTCCGCGACCGACCAACCGGCAGTGCCCGGCAATACGGCGACCCAGACAGCGGCCGAGCCGACTACGGCGCTCGAGGCGCTGGAAACCGAGGACCGGCTGGAGCCGACGCCCGAGCCGGTGGTTCCCGATGGGACGCAGACCAGCCTGCCCGAACTGGGTGGTGGTGCGGACGACAAGGGCGAAGAGCGGCTGCCCGGGGAAGACCCTAGTGCGGCCGTGGCGCTCAATGATCCGGCGGCATCGGTCGACCCGGCCGTGCTGTCGGGCAGCCAGTCGCTGCTGCTGGAAGCCTCCCAGGATGGCCGCACCGGTGCGGTACCGTTCTCGGGCACGATAGAGTGGCGCGAAGGGGTCGACGAGATCGGCCAGCCCACGCTGATCGGCCAGGCCAATATTCCGGCGCGCAATCTCGGGGTCGAGATGACCATTCGCAAGAATTCCGATCCGAGCCTGCCCGCGAGCCACCTGATGGAGGTGGATTTCGATGTGAGCGACACCTTTATCGGGGGCACGATTGCGGGGCTGCCGGGCGTGTTGCTCAAGGACCAGGAACTGGTGCCCGGAACGCCGCTGGTGGGGGCTTCGGCCCGCGTCGTCGGTAATTCCTACCTGTTTGCGCTGAGTGCGGCCGAGCAGGATGCCAACACCAACCAGGACCTACTGCGCAGCCGAAAGTGGATGGATCTGGCAGTGGTGTATGGCACCGGGCGCAATGCGATCATCACCCTTGAAAAGGATGAGCAAGCGCAGGCGCTGTTCGACAAGGTCTTTGCGGCTTGGGGACAGGGGGGCAATTAGCCCCCCTTTTTGCATCCGCGTTTGGCCGGACAGAGGCCTCGCGGATTGACGCTCCGGCGGGGCTGGCTTAGCCTTGGCGTGTCTAAAACAGGTTAGGTCGGGAAGGTTGGCCCGGCCCCGCTTGCGGGTCCTTCCGCTGCTGCAGCGGCCCATGACGATCACGGCGCCAGCATCGGGCGGGCGCCGATCGAAAGGGCATGGACATGAAACCAAGGATTTCCGTTATCACCCTGGGCGTTGGCGATCTCGAGCGGGCGCTGCGCTTTTATCGCGATGGACTGGGCCTGCCGACGCAAGGCATTATCGGGCAGGAGTTCGAGCACGGCGCCGTCGCGTTCTTTGATCTGGCGGGCGGATTGAAGCTCGCGATCTGGGCGCAGGACGATATTGCGTTCGATACGGGCCTTACCCGGGAGCCGGTGTCGTCCACCGCAATGACGCTCGGGCACAATGTAAGGGAACGCGAAGAGGTCGACGCGATCATGGCGAGCGCCGAGGGCGCGGGCGCCGCGATCATCAAGCCCGCGCAAGACACGTTCTGGGGCGGGTATGCTGGGTATTTCCGCGACCCCGAGGGGCACCTCTGGGAAGTGGTCTGGAACCCGCAATTGCTGCCTGCGGGCGAATAAAGCGCCTGCTCGCGGTGGCAGCTTAGTCCGCCACCAGTTTCCGATCCGCCAGATGATAGCGCCGGCTGGCGAGGGCGAGGATATCATCATTGTGGTGGCTGACGAGGATGGTGTGCCAGCCATGCCGGACCGTCAGCGTCCTGACGAGATCGCGGATCACGGCGCGGGTTTGATCGTCGAGCGCCGAAAAGGGCTCGTCGAGCAGCAAAACCGGACGGGCGCGTAGCAGGGTGCGGGCGAGAGCGACGCGCTGCTTTTGCCCGCCCGATAGGGTCGCGGCGGGCTGGGCGCCAATGCCAGACAAACCAACTTCGGCGAGAGCGGCTTCCACTTGCTGGTGAACGCTTGCCTTGGGGATACGGGCGGGCAAGCCGAGGGCGATGTTGCGGCCGGCGCTCAAGTGCTCGAAGAGGCTTTCGCTTTGCAACAGAAGCGATACCGGGCGCTGCTCGGGTGGCAGGGGCACGAGTTGCTGGCCATCGAGCACGATGCTGCCCGAGGTCGGCGTGAGAAAGCCAGCGAGGAGATCAAGCAGGGTGGACTTGCCCGAACCGCTGGCGCCCGACACGGCGGTGATCTCGCCGGGCGCAGCGGCGAGGGAAAAACCATAGGGCTCGGCCGTGTTGGGATAAGCAAAACAAAGCTCGTCAACGCGCAGCACGGGCGATCCTTTCGGCAAGGCGAGGCAGGCCAACAAAGGCAATGATGGTGCCGATGAGGAGAATGGCGGCAATGGCCCCTGCATCATTGTTGCGATAGGCGCCGAGCGAGCGGAACATCAGCAGCGGCAAGGTTTGGAAATCCTGGGTGCCAAATAGGGCGATGACGCCCAGATCCCCCAGCGAAAAGCAAAAGGCGAGGGCGAGCATGACGCCCAGATCCTTGCCGATCAGGGGCAGTTCCACGAGGAAGAACTGCCGCCAGCCGCCCAGCCCGAGCGAGCGGATGAGCTTGCCCCTGGTTTTCGCGATGGCTTCGAGCGGCGGCGCAAGCGTAGCCATGGCAAAGGGCAGGGCGAGGAGGCTATTGGCAAGGATGACGACAGCGGGCGCGGCGGCGGCCGGCGCAAGGCCGAGGTCGCGAACGAGCAGGAAGAATCCCAGCGACAGCACTACGGCGGGCACGGCGAGATAAGCATAGGCCGGGATGCCCAGGAGCGTGCGCAGCGGCGGGCTGCCGGTGGCGCCGCGGCCAAGGGCCAGGGCAAGCGCCAAAAGCAGCGTGAGGAGTGCGGAGGCGCTGCCGATAAGGAGGCTGGTGAGGAGCGACCACCAGAAGCTCGGCTGGGCCAGGAGGCTGCCGAGACCGGCGCCGAGGCCATCCATCAGCACGGAGAGCAGGGGCAGGCCGAAGCAGAGGGTGGCGGTGGCGAGCACCAGCCATTGCAGCAGGCGGCTGGCGGAGCCGTCGTGCCAGGTGGTAGCGGGGGAAGAACCAAAGGCGGTGGGTACGGGCGCAAGGGCCGAGGCGGCGAGGATCACGGCCGAGCAAACAGCGATTTGCGTCAGCGCGAGGCGCACGGCGCCGGCGAGATCGAAATCCTGGCGGACAGCGGCGTAAATGGCGACCTCCAGCGTCTGGTTGGCGGGGCCACCGCCCAGCAGCAGCACTATAGGGAAGCTGGTGAAGGCGAGGAGAAATATGATGGCGCCGAGCCCTGGCAGGGTGCCGCGCAGGGCAGGCCAGTCGATAAGGGTGAAGCGTTGCCAGGCAGAGAGGGCCAGGGACTGGCCGGTTTTGAGGCGGGCGGCGGGAATGGCGTCGAGGCGGGCGAGGATGATGCGGGCGGCGAAGGCGCCATCGAGAATGACATGGGCAAAGAGAATGCCCCCGAGCCCGTAGGCAGGATTGCCCAAGGGGAAGCCCAGCACGGCTTCCGCGCCGCGATTGATCCAGCCATTGCGGCCCCAGATGGCGAGGAGCCCGAAGGCCACGACCATGCCGGGGGTGACGATGGCGGAGGCAAAGAAGGCGACGAGGAGATCGCGTCCGGGGAAGCGCAGACGATTGAGCGACCAGGCGACGGCGGTGCCGACCAGGAGCGACAGGACGGTGGTGAGCCCGGCCTGGATCGAGGTCATGCGCAGGAGGTGGGGAATATCGATGCGGCTGGTGGCGGCGGCATCGGTGGCGGCGGCGAGAATGGACCAGAGGACGAGAGCAATCAGCCCGGCAATGGCAAGCGCGAGGAGGCAAGCGGTGGCGATGCGCAAGGGGCGGGGTGGGAGGGTCATGGTCCGGTGGTTGGCGCTAGCCTTGGAGCGGGTTGATGGGCCTGAACCCCCACCCTGTCCCTCCCCTTAAGGGGGAGGGGACGTCGGCTGATGGAGCTGGGATGGCGGAGAGTCGTGGTGTGGCTATCAGGGACTGTGTTCCCTTGATCGCCCCCCTCAGTGTGCCTCCGCTCAAGGGGGAGGGGAGGCACACTGAGGGGTTCGAAGCTTGTGGCTGTCCTGATTCCTACTGGATGGCGGCGAGCATTTCGTCGATCCAGGCGGCGCGGTTGGCTTCGAGGTCGGTGTCGCTGATCGTCAAAGTCTTGGCGGGTTGCGGGAGGGTGCCGAAGGCCGGGTTGAGGTCGGCACCGAGATCGACCACGGGGAACATCCAGTTGGTGGTGGGGATGATCGCCTGGGCGGCGGGGGAGGCGAGGTAGGCCAGGAACTGACGGGCGAGCTCGGGCTGGTCGGTGGAGGCGAGCATGCCGGCGACCTCGACCTGCACGATATGGCCCTCATCAAACAGCGCCGCCTTGATGGTGTGATCGTCTTCATCGACGATGTGGTAGGCGGGCGAGGTGGTGTAGGAGAGCGCCATATCGGCTTCCCCGGTCAGGAAGAGATTATAGCTTTCCGACCAGTCGCGGGTGACGGCGAGGATATGGGGCTTGAGGCCGGCCCAGATTTCGGGGGCACGGTCGCCATAGGCGGCCTTGATCCAGAGCACGAGTCCAAGGCCCGGCGTGGCCGAGCGCGGGTCCTGGATGACGATCTTGAAGTCGTCGGGAAGCGCGATCAACTCCTCGAAGGAGGCGGGCGGGGTGGCGGTGCGGTCGGTATCGTAGACAAAGGCGAAATGGGCGTAGTCGACCGGCACGAATTGCGGATCGGTCCAGGGCTCGGGGAGGGCGAGATTGGCCAGCTCCAGGGTGTGATCGGCAAAGAGGCCGGTGGCGCGGGCTTCCCCGGCAGTGGCGACATCGAGGCCTACCACCAGATCGGCCGGGGTGGTAGCCCCTTCGAGCTGGACGCGGCGCAGGGCGCCGATGGAGGAATCGGCGGCGATGAATTCGACAGTGCAGCCGCCGCATTGGGCTTCAAAGCCTTCGGCGAGCTGGGGGCCGGGGCCCCATTCGGCGGCAAAGCCATCATAGGTATAGATGGTGAGCGCGGGTGCGGTTTGGGCCAAGGCGGGCGAGGCGGCCAGTCCGAAAAGGACCGCAAGCGCCAGGTGAGTGGTGTGGACCAAGATGGTCATCCCTTCATTGGTGTGCGGCCATGAGTGAAGGGATGGGTGTCAATGGCGGGCACGAGATGCCCTTGCCATCTCGAACTTCCTCCGCCAGCATGACCTGGTTCAGGTTCAATGGGTAATTCTCAGCTCCGGCTTGACCCGGAACACCCCAGCGAGACGCCGTGATCTTATAAGAGCGCCCCCCAAGTGCAAGAGAATTTCAGCCCAGCTGCCGACGCGCCCCTGCGCTTTGCCGGACCGATCGCCATTGTGGGCGGCGGGGCGGTGGAGAGCCAAACCCTGCGTGACCTCGCGGCAGCGGGGGTGACGCTGATCGGGGCCGATGGCGGGGCGGATGCGATCGGGGCGGCAGGGCTGGTGCCAGCGGCGATCATCGGGGATCTCGATTCCCTGCAGGATCGCGCCGGCTGGGAGCGGCGCACCCGCGTGTTGCACCTGCCCGAGCAGGTGACCACCGATTTCCAGAAGGCACTGCGCTCGACGCAGGCGCCGGTGACGCTGGCGCTGGGCATGACGGGCAAGCGGCTCGACCATACGCTCGCGGCACTGAGCGCGGTGCTGCAATATGCCCCCGAGCGGCACTTGCTGCTGGTGGACGAGATCGATGTGGCGCTGGCAGTGGTGGGGCCGATTACCTTTGAGGCGGCGGCCGGGGAGCGGGTGTCGATCCATCCGCTGGTGCCGATCGGGTTCGAGCGCTCGCAGGGGCTGCTCTATCCGATGGATGGCCTGCAGCTGGCGCCGGGCGGGCTGATCGGCACCTCCAATGCGGGCCTTGGGGGTCGGATCGAGATCGTGCCGGCTGAGCGGGTGCCGTGGCTGCTGATCCTGCCCAAGGCCCGGCTCTGGGATCTCGTCCAGGCGTGCCAAAATTCCGCCCGGGTCTGATGACCCTGCGGTTGGTGCTGCGACATGGGGCGAAGGTCGCCTCGGTGCCGGTCGTCCGGCAAAAGGGTAGAAGGTGAAGCAAGCTTCGCCCCATGCTCTATCGGAGACTCTTCGGTGAGGACCGTCCGTGGCTAGACCCGTGCCAAACGCCAGAAGCCCTGGGGCTTCATGGACCGGGGGATGAAATCGGTCCCGGATCATCCTCGTCCCGAAGGAGCTTGGGCGACCCCAAACCCATCCGATATCCCCGCACCGACCGTTCGTCGCGACCGCGCAGCTTGCCCGGGAACAAGGGGGATTGTGCCTGAGGTTTTCGGGGGCGGGGATAAGTTTGTGGGGTGGTGATGGCCGCCCTCGTGGTTCGAGGCTGCGCTACGCTGCGCACCTCACCATGAGGGCTCCGGCACATTCCCGCTCATTCCGCACTTCCGGGGGGTAAGGGCTTTTGGGGGGCATGAGTATGCCGGAGGCTCGATGGGCCCCGGGCTCAAGGCCAGGTTGGCATCGGCGGCGGGCTCGCAGGCGTAAAAAAGCCCTCGGGGGAAACCGAGGGCTGCATTGGTTGCTTGCGGCGGTCCAGCCTTATGCGGCGTTGGAGCGGGCAGCTTCGCGAACGGCGTCTTGCACTTTTTCGAAGGCGCGCACTTCGATCTGGCGGATGCGCTCGCGGCTGACATCGTATTGTTGGGCCAGCTCTTCGAGCGTCAGCGGATCTTCCTGCAGGCGGCGAGCCTGGAAGATGGCGCGCTCACGATCGTTGAGAACATCCATGGCATTGGTCAACAGACCCATGCGTTCGGAATATTCCTCGCTTTCACCAAGGGCAGTTTCCTGGCTGGGCGTGTCGTCGACGAGCCAGTCCTGCCATTCGGAGGAGCCTTCATCGGCGCGCATCGGCGAATTGAGCGAAGCATCGCCCGACAAGCGCGCATTCATCGAGACGACGTCATCCTCGGTGACGTTGAGGGTGGTCGCGATCTGCTTGATCTGGTCGGGATGGAGCGAGCCATCGTCGAGCGCGGCGATCTGACCCTTCACCTTGCGCAGGTTGAAGAACAGCCGCTTCTGGGCAGCGGTGGTGCCGATTTTCACCAGCGACCAGGAACGCAGGACATATTCCTGGATCGCAGCACGAATCCACCACATCGCATAGGTCGCAAGGCGGAAGCCCTTGTCAGGCTCGAAGCGCTTGACCGCATGCATGAGCCCGACATTGCCTTCCGAGATCACCTCGGCAATGGGCAGGCCATAGCCGCGATAGCCCATGGCGATCTTGGCAACCAGGCGCAGGTGGGACGTAATAAGCCGTTGAGCAGCGGCGGGATCGGCGTGCTCCTTGTAGCGCTTGGCCAGCATGAATTCTTCATCGGGTTCCAGCATGGGGAACTTGCGAATTTCCTGAAGATAGCGGCTCAAGCCTCCTTCGGCAGAAAGGACAGGCAGATTGGTCTGGGCCATTTATGCACCCCTTTTACTTATTCCCCCGCACAGGCGGGCGGATCGATCTTCGGCCGTCCTGGCGGCCCGGCGGAAGAAGTCAGGTCATAATATATGGCGTATTGCCGCTATTGTAAGGCCGCCGAATGCAGACGAACGGTGCAGGCAGCGCAAGGGTTGCCCGTGGTGCGGGCATTAGGGGAGGGCCCGCCCGCACTTCTCGGTTACCGGCCCCCGCAAATCCTAGCGGGCGAAGGCCTTGTCATAGGGCTCGAGCGCTTCCTCGAGCGCCACAAGGTCGGGCGGGAGCGGGGCTTCAAAGAACATTTCCTCTCCGGTCACGGGATGCTCAAAGCCGAGCTCGGCGGCATGGAGGGCCTGCCGGCCAAGCGCAACAATGGGTGCGGCGACCTCGGGAGGCAGGCGGTTGATCTTGGTGGCGTAGCCCGAGGCATAAACGGTGTCGGAAACAAGGGGGTGGCCGATATGAGCCATGTGGACGCGGATCTGGTGGGTGCGGCCGGTTTCGAGCTGACATTGGATGCGGGTGATGTCCCAGCCATCGCCGCCAAAGCGCTGCTCGACCATGTAATGCGTGATGGCTTCGCGGCCGTCCTTGCGCACCGCCTGCTTGAGCCGATTATTGGCGTCGCGCCCGAGGGGCGCTTCAACCGTGCCCTTGGCGGTTTCGGTGGAGCCCCAGACATAGGCGAGATAGGCGCGATGGAGGGGACCGGTGCGACCATGATCGGCAAATTGCGCGGACAGATGCTGGTGGGCCAGATCGGTCTTGGCCGCGACCATGACCCCTGAGGTGTCGCGATCGAGGCGATGAACGATGCCGGGCCGGCGCACGCCACCAATGCCCTGCAGGCTCGCGCCGCAATGGTAGATCAGCGCGTTGACCAGGGTGCCCGAGGGGCTGCCGGGAGCGGGGTGGACCACCATGCCGACGGGCTTGTTGACCACGATCAGCTGATCATCCTCATAGAGGATATCGAGGGGGATGTTTTCGGGCTTGGGCTCGGGATCTTCGGGCGGCGGGGCGAGGAGGGTGATTGTTTCGCCGGCCGTTACGCGATATTTGGGCTCGCTGATCGGCTGGCCGTTAAGGGAAACGGCCCCGCCCAGGATCAGGTCCTTGAGGCGGCTGCGGCTGAGCGCCGGGTGTGCCTTGGCCAGAACGGCATCGAGCCGGCCGCCGGCCTGTTCGGCAGTGATAGTGAATTGGACTTCGTCGCCCTCGAAGTCGTCAGCGGTTAGGTGTTCCATGAGCGATCCTTCAAATACCGGCCCGGTAGGCCAAGATGCCGAGCCGTTGTCGCCCGAAGCACAAGCCGTGCTGGGAAAGGCGCGCCGGTCGTTCGGCATCTCCATCGGCATTCTGCTGCTGGGCTTTATGGCGATTGGCTTTGCCATTGTCTATCGGGTGATGCGCGACGCACCGCCGCCCAGCATGGCCCAAACGCTGAGCGTGCCCGCCGGGGCCGAAGTGGTTTCGGCTACCACGGGCGATGGCGCGATCAATGTGCTGTATCGTCTTGATGGGGCGATGGTGCTGGCACTGTTCGATCGGGGCACGGGCGAACATATCAGTTCGGTGCAGATCGTTGCGGACGGTGCGCCCCGGCTTTAGCGCCCCTGGATTTCGCGCAGCGCTGCCATACGGTCGGTGACGCTGCCGCCGCGCCTGGCTGTGGCAATAGGCCTAGGTGGTGGTGGCGCCGCAGGAGTTTCCTCGCGCCCGTCGGCAAAGCGCTGGATGCGATCAAACAGGCTTTCTTCGGCTGGCGGGGGCTGCTGGGGCGGCTCGGTATCGGCGGCGTAAACGATGCGGCTGGTATCGGCGGCAATGGCGTCGAGCTGGGCGCGCAAGGCGGTTTCGTCGAGCCGCTCGGTATCCCAATCGGCCATGATGGTGGTTTCCACATGGTTGATGCGACGATGCAACTGGCCGAGCTGGTCTTCGAGGTTGAGCTCTTCGGCAAGCGCCGGGGGCATGGTGCCATCGGCCTGGGCGGCGGTTTGCCCGGCCATGGCGTCCAGGCTGGAGCCGGCTTCGGCAATGCGCGCCTGGGCGATCTCGATGCTTTCGGCCTCTTCGAGCGCGGCTTCTTCCAGTGCGGCCTGCTCAAGCGCGGCCTGCGCGTATTCGTCGCGCAGCGCCTGGATCTCGGCCGTGCGGTTTTCAAGGTCGCGCTCACGCATGCGCAGTTGCTGGGCAAGATCGGTGGTTTCGCGCTCGAGTTCGAGCACGCGATCACGCAAGGCCGCTTCGCGGGCTTCGAGCTCGGTCATCTTGCCGACGGCGCTGTCGCGCTCGGCCCGCATGGCGCCAAATTCTGCGCGTCGGTCATTGTATTCGCCCACCTGTTCGGCGAGGCGGGCGCGCAGCCCCTCGATTGTGGTTTCGAGCCGGCGGGTTTGGAGGGCGAATTCGGCGCGCAGTTGATCCTTGTCGGCACGGAATTCGGCGAGGGTGATGGGGGTCGCGGCCTCGATGCGCTTTTTGGTGAGGCGGACAGCGCGTTTCCACACCGCGGGCAGGATGATCACGGCCAACAGCCCGGCAAACAGCAGGCCGAGGGCGAAATACATGATGTTTTCGATCATCATCGTGCGAACTCCGGAACCAGGCCGTCCAGATGCGGTCGACAGGAAGCTGACTTAAGCGCCGCAAAGGGTAGTGGTTGGGCCATTGCTTAGCGGTTCCGATGGTCTACGTCACGAAAAAGCCGGAGGGTGCACGCCTCCGGCTCGCGGCATCTACCAAATCGCTGATATCAGAAAGGGTTCCAGGTGGGCTGCTGGGTGAACTTGAGATAGCCGATATTAACGCCCAGCCGCGCGCCCACGCCCGAGCGGATCGGGACCATGATCGCATTGCCGTATTTGATCACGGTCATGCCGAAGCCACCCACCACATAGGCGGAGCCATCAACGCCGGCAAAGCGGCCGAACACGTCATTGGTGCTGGAGAGATTGTAGACCAGCATCATGACCTTGGAGCCGTCGCCGCCAACGTCAAAGCCTAGGCTGGGGCCTTGCCAATAAAGGGGCAACTCGCCGGCATTGCGGGTGTAAAGCCGGCCTTCGCCGTAACGGGCGCCGGCAAACAGCGCGCCGCCAGCGTCTTCGCCCAGGATGTAGCCGTTGGGCAGGCCAAACTCGGAAACGGCGCGCTCAACGAGGGATGCGAGGCCCTGGGCAGCGGAGCCGAAAAACTGGTGGCCCTTGTCGACCAACTCATCGCCGGAATAGCTGTCGCTGAGCGAGCCTTGGGCAAAGGCAGGAGCGGCGCCAGCGAGGGCGAGGAGCAGGGTCAGGGTGCAAAGCAGGCGTTTGAACATGGTGTTCCCCCTAAAACAGGCGAGCCGGGACTTCGCAAGACTTTAAAGTTTCTCGGTCATGGTTGGTCGGGCCAGCGCTGGACAAGGGCTGGCCCGTGGATCAATGATGACGCAAACCCGTAAACAAATCTTAACCATGCTTGCCTTTGTTCTGCCGCTTTTGGCGGGCGGTGCGGCACCGGCATTGAGCCAGTCAATCAACACGGCAGTGGTGAGCGACCCCCTGACGGGGCTGGCGCTCGGGGGCATGGATCCCGTCTCCTATTTCGTGGAAGGCCAGCCGGTGCCGGGACGCAGCGAATTCGAATATGAGTGGGGCGGGGCGCCCTGGCAGTTCAGCAGCGCAGCCAATCGGGACGCCTTTGCGCGGGCGCCGCAGATCTATGCGCCGCAGTTTGGGGGCCATTCGGCGATGAGCATGGCGCGCGGATTTTTGTCAGACGGCGACCCGGCAATCTACACGGTCTTCAAGCAGCGTCTTTATCTGTTCTATTCGGCGGCGAGCCGGGAAGCTTTTTTGCTGGCGCCCAATGCCGCGGCCCGCGAGGCACAAGCCAATTGGGCGGTTTTGTCCAAATCTCTGGTCTGGCAATAGTGCAGAAGCGCAACCCCCACTAAGGTCGGCGCAAGTGATTCGAACGCGCCCCTGATGGAGAAAACCCATGGCCGATATCATCGAGCTCAAGGCAACCGACCTTGCGGCAATGTTGTGCAGCCGGGTCTGTCACGACCTGATCAACCCGATTGGGGCGATTGGCAACGGGCTTGAGGTTCTGGCCGACCCCACGCAGGGTGACATGGCTGAAGGCGCCCGCGACCTGATCGCCAGCGCGGCCAATCAAAGCCGGGCCAAGCTCGAATTTGCGCGCCTGGCTTATGGTGCCTCCTCGACGGCGGGCACCGATATCGACACGCGCGAATGCGAGCGGGTGGCGCGAATCTATTTCGAGATCGAGAAGGCCGATCTGGAGTGGCAGGTGCCGCTGATCCTGCTTCCCAAGCACAAGGCCAAGCTGTTCATGAACATGCTGCTGATCGCGGCGGGCTCGGTGCCGCGCGGCGGCACGGTTAGGGCCAGTATCACTGGACCGGCCGGAGCGGAGGTGTTCGAGTTCACCTCGTACAGTGATCCCGAGAAGCGGCAAAAGACGCTGGTGCCGTCAGGCGCGGCGGGATTGCTCTCGGGCATGCCCGAAGAGGGCGCCGTGGATGCGCGCGGCATCCAGCCCTTTTATACGGGCCTCTTGGCTCGGATGACCGATATGGAGATCAGCATCGGGCTTGAGGACGGCAAGTTCTACCTGCGTGCGCTGCCCAAGCCGCCCATCCAGGAAGAAGCGGCACCCGAGGCGCTAACCATTCCGTAGGCAGTTGCCATTCATAGTTGTTTCCGAGCCTTTGGCCGGGGAAACACATTCATGAAGTCGTGCCTGATCGTCGATGACTCGAGTGTGGTGCGCAAAGTGGCGCGCCGCATTCTCGAAGACATGGACTATATTGTCGAGGAGGCCGAGGACGGGCAGGAGGCTATCGACAAATGCCGCCTCGAAATGCCCGACGCGATCCTGCTCGACTGGAGCATGCCCATCATGGGTGGGCTCGAATTCCTAAAGCATCTGCGCGGCTATGTGGGGGGCGAGCGGCCGCATGTCGTTTATTGCACGGTCGAGAACGATATTGGCGCCATTGCCATGGCGCTCAAGGCCGGCGCCAGCGACTATATGATGAAGCCCTTTGACCGGGCCTTGCTGGAAGCCAAGTTCGACCTGGACCGCGCGCTTCCGTCAGCCGAAATCGCCTAACAGCAAAAGGCCCGGGCGAGAACCGCCCGGGCCTTTTGCCGTCTTGAGTGAGCCAGCCGCGCCTAAGGGGTGCGGGTGAAGCTTGCGCCGGCAAGGACGCAATCGGGTGCTTCGCCGATGGTGAAGGCCGGGCCAGAGCCCTGGATGGGGCAGGTCATCGGGAAGGTCGCCGAGCCGATATTGCCGGTGGCGTCGGTGAAGGTCAGCGCCTCGGCGGTAGCGGTGTAGCGGCCCGATACCGAGCGGCCGCGGCGATCGGTCATGGTAAAGCTGTCGTCGTCATTGAGCACCACGGCAATTCCGCCGGCGGGGCCTTCGGCATTGGCCTCGTAGCGACCCACCAGGGCGGCATTGGCGGCGTCGCGCTGGGCGGTAGCCGAGGCGATCTGGGCTTCAAGGTCCGAGAGCTCCTTGCCGCGGGCAGCCAGCGTATTGGTCAAGTCCGTCACCTGCGGCTGCAGCTGATCGCGCTGGGTCTGGTAGCCGGCGACATCCTTGGAGAGCTGGTCGCGCTGGGACTGGAGATCGGCGATCTGGGTCTGCAGGTCCGCCAGCTGGGTGCCGCTGGTTTCGGTCTGGGCGGCAATATCGGCCAGGCGGGTCTGGATCTCGGTTTCCTGTCCGCGGGCGGCCTGCAGTTGCTGTTCGCCCTGGGCGAGCTGACTGGTCACCGCAGCGGCTTCCTCGGTCAGCTGAGCGACGGCGGCGCGGGTTTCGGCTTCCTGGGCGCGGGCCTGTTCAAGCCGCTGGCCAATTGCGGTCATCTGCTCGTTAAGGGCAGTAACCTGGTTCTGCGCTTCTTCGCGGGCGGCTTCTGCTTCGGCGCGGCGCTGATCGCTTTGGGCGAACTCTTCCTGGATCGCGGCAATTTCAGCGCGGCGGGAATTGAGGGTTTCAGTGGTGCTGGCCAGCTCAGCACTGACGCCATCCAGTTCGCCCTGAGCGGTGTCGCGCTGGGTGGTCAGTTCGTCCAGTTGGGCCTGGGCGGCGGTGGTTTGCTCCTGGACCGCTTCGAGATCGCCACTTGCGGTTTCGAGGTCCGCCAACTGCATCTGCAGCGCGCTACGCTCGTCGGTCAGCGCGGACACCTGGCCTTGCAGGTCGCCATTGGTTGAGCTCGAGCTGATCCAGGTCGCCAGAAAGGCAATCCAGCCGACAATGGCAATAATGAGAATGGTAAGAACGAGCGGTTCGCGAAGACGCTGCGCGAGTGAACTGTCCATGTCGTGGGCCCCCTTGATTGGGAGCTAACGATAACTGGGTTGGGGAGTTCCGCAAGAGCAAAGGCCCGGCACATCACTGCGCCGGGCCTTGCACAAGGGAAGGGGAAAGCTTAGGCGCTTTCGGAATAAAGCTCGTTCTCGTCGGGCTCGCGCAGCACATACCCGCGGCCCCAGACGGTTTCGATGTAGTTCTTGCCGCCCGTCGCAACGCTGAGCTTCTTGCGCAGCTTGCAGATGAAGACGTCGATGATCTTGAGCTCGGGCTCGTCCATGCCGCCGTAGAGGTGGTTGAGGAACATTTCCTTGGTGAGTGTCGTGCCCTTGCGGAGCGAAAGCAGCTCCAGCATCTGGTATTCCTTGCCGGTGAGGTGCACGCGCTGGCTTTGCACTTCCACGGTCTTGGTGTCGAGATTGACGGTGAGTTCACCCGTCGAGATCACCGACTGCGCATGGCCCTTGGAGCGGCGGACAATGGCGTGGATGCGGGCCACGAGCTCGTCCTTGTGGAAGGGCTTGGTCATGTAGTCATCGGCACCAAAGCCGAGGCCACGAACCTTGTCCTCGATACCGGCAAGACCCGACAGGATCAGGATGGGCGTCTGCACCTTGGCCACGCGCAAGGTGCGCAGCACTTCATAGCCGCTCATGTCGGGCAGGTTCAGATCGAGCAGGATGATATCGTAGTCGTATAATTTGCCCAGATCGACGCCTTCCTCACCCAGATCGGTGGTGTAGACGTTGAAACTTTCGGACTTGAGCATCAACTCGATGCTCTGCGCTGTCGCGCTATCGTCCTCGATAAGGAGTACCCGCATTATATTCCCCTTGTGATTCGTTCCTGCTGGAACAGTGAAGCCAGCGGCCAATGCTCGCCCCACGTCACCCGTACTGGATATGACTGAACCCTAAGCCCAAATAGTTAACAAAGTTTAATTCCATCACGCAATACGCAAAAGCTGGTAAGGTGAATTATATCTAACTGTCTGAAACTAAACGAAAAAGTGGCTGCGTTTTTCTTAAGAAAATGGTTTAAGTAGCCCGGCCAAGTGACTCGGCGGATTCAAGCATTGCGGCGATGGCAAGGGGAGCAGGGGCGCGTGGCGGAAAATCCCGCATGAAGGGGCCCTTGCGGTAGCGATAGAGCTTTTTGCTTAACGCGGGGTTACTGTTTGATTCGAGTTTTTAGCCACCGGCATCCCGACGTGAACACGTTTTCGGGAGCGGTTAAGGCGACGGGAGATCCGGCATGAAGGCGCTGATTTCAGCCATCGAGGCAATCGACGAGATTGAGGTCTTTGGCCGCGTCAAGTCCGTTCAGGGACTGCTGGTGGAAATTGTTGGCCCTGTCCGCGAGTTGCGGGTGGGCGGACGCGTGCAGATCGAAACCAGCAATGACGGGCAACTGGCCGCCGAAATCATCGGGTTCAAGGATGGCCACGCACTGTGCCTGCCTTTCGGGCAACTCGCCGGGGTTCGGCTGGGGTGCAAGGCCGTGTTCCAGCGCAGCGACGGGGCGGTGTTTCCTGCCCATGACTGGCTGGGGCGGGTGATCAATGCCAATGGCGAGCCGATCGATGGCAAGGGGCCGCTCGGGCGCGGGGCGCAGGCCTATCCGCTGCGCCAGTCACCCCTGGCGGCCCATGACCGGGTGCGCGTGGGCGAGCCGCTTGATCTAGGGGTGCGGGCGCTCAACACCTTCACCACCGTCTGCGAGGGGCAGCGGCTGGGGATCTTTGCTGGCTCAGGCGTGGGCAAGTCGGTGCTGATGAGCATGCTGGCGCGCAACACCAATGTGGATGTTGCCGTGATCGGGCTGATCGGCGAGCGCGGGCGCGAAGTGCACGAGTTCATCCAGGAGTATCTGGGGGAGGTGGGGATCGAGCAGGCGGTGGTGGTGGTTGCCACGTCCGATGAGGCGGCGCTGATGCGGCGGCAGGCAGCTTATCTGACGCTGGCCCTGAGCGAGTTCTTCCGCGACCAGGGCAAGCGGGTCTTGTGCATGATGGATAGCCTGACCCGGTTTGCCATGGCACAGCGCGAGATCGGGCTGGCGATCGGCGAGCCGCCAACGGCCAAGGGATATCCGCCCACGGTTTTCACAGAATTGCCACGATTGTTGGAACGTGCGGGTCCTGGGACAGCTTTTACGGGCTCCGTTACCGGACTCTTTACCGTTCTGGTTGAAGGTGATGATCACAATGAGCCCATAGCGGATGCCGTACGCGGCATTCTTGATGGGCACATCGTAATGGAGCGCGGGATTGCCGAACGGGGGCGTTATCCGGCGGTCAACGTGCTCCGGTCCATCTCGCGCACCATGCCAGGGTGCGTTCCGGCCTCGTTCAGGCCGGTCCTGGCAAAGGCGCGTGAACTCATGTCCATCTATTCGGACATGGAGGAGCTGATCCGGCTGGGAGCTTACCGGAAGGGATCAGATCCGAAAGTGGACCGCGCCATCGCCGTTTTTCCTGCACTCGAGGCGTTCTTGAGCCAGGAGCGGGAAGAAACGACCACGATTGCCGAGGGCTACCATATGCTCGAGGCCATTGTTGCGGAGGCGGGTGCACCGGGCTGAAAGGCCCGCTGCTCGGAGGTTTGACTTGGTGTGTAAGGAGTACAGGTCTTGAAATCGCGTAGCGAGAGCCTCATTCGGCTCAAGAAGTTCCAGGTCGACGAGAAGCGCCGCCAGGTGACGCAGATCGAAATGATGGTCAACGACTTCGAGCGCATGGCGAGCGAGCTCGACCAGCAGATCGAGATCGAGCACAGCAAGACCGGCATCTCGGATGTGGCCCATTTCGCTTATTCGACCTTCGCCAAGGCCGCCCAGATCCGGCGCGACAACCTGCTGGCTTCCGCCAATGACATGCGTGGCAAGCTTGAAAGCGCGCAGGACGCATTGGCTGAAGCGCTCGAAGACCTCAAAAAGGTCGAGCTGCTGGAGCAGCGCGAGCATCAGCGCGACGCGGTCGAACAGCTCAAGCAAGAGCAATCCGATTATGATGAAATCGGCCGGCTGCGGTTTCGCCGCTAGCACGAGGGGCTAGGGCACGATCACCATGCGCTGCTCGTTGCGAGCGGTGGAATAGGTGGCGGGATCATAGGCCGGTTGCGCTTCGAGCTGTTCGCGCGAGGCGTTGATGAAGAGATAGCGCATGCCCGCCGTATCGGCGGAAAACACCAGATTATCAAAGCCTACGGCGACCGGCTTGGCACCCAGGCCCAGAAACCCCCCGACATCGACAACCACGGCATCGATGGCGCCTTCGGGCGTTTCGACGACATTACCGATGGTGCCAATCTGCTCGTCATTGATGCCGTAAACCGCAATACCGCGCAGCTGATCGGCCGTTAGGCCGGACTGGTCGACTTCGCTGAAGCCGGTGCGATCGAGCGGCGCGGCTGCCTCGGCGGGCGCATCGGGCTGATCGGTGGTGAGTTCGGGATCGATGGGCGCGGCATTGGGGTCGCCATCGACCATCTGCTCCTGTTCTTCGTCCGGCGTCATCTCGGGACCCGTGGCCGCTTCGCTTTCGCTCCAGATAAAGGCGGGTGCCGCGGTCAATGCTTCGGCGGTGGTGGGCAGGACCCAACGGCGGCTGCCGTCTTCGCGCTCGATCTGCTGGAGCTGGGTGAAGTCAACGGCGACGTCTTTCTCGCCGACGCCCAGAAAGCCGCCTACGCCGAGCACCACGGCAGAAACGCCCTGGCCGGAGGTGACCACCATGTCCTTGACGGTGCCGATCTGTTCGGCGTCGTCCTCGGGCCCGGCATAAACCGTTTCGCCCAGCAGCACCGTTACCAGAATGTCCTCACCCCGGCTGGAATATCCCTCCGACAGGATCGTGGGAGGTGTAAGGCCGCTTTGCTGAAGCTGGCTTGGCGTTCCGCTGCGCGGCGTTGCAGCGGGGGACTGCGCGAGGGCCGGGGCCGCGAGCAAGAGCGCGAAAGTCGAAGCCAGGGTCAGGGGTCGTAGCATGGCGGTCTCCAGAAAGAGGCTCAAACAGAAAGGGCCGACCCAAAGGCCGGCCCTGAAGCGCTAATCCACAGGGGATTAGTTGGTGGTGGGAGCAGCCGGAGCCATGGCGCCACCGGCAGCAGGAGCGGTGCCATCGGCAGGAGCCGTGGTGGCATCGGTGTCTGCGTCAGCTGGCTCGTCTTCTTCCCAGACGAATTCAGGAGCGCTGGTCAGGGCATCAGCCGTGGTGGGAACAACCCAACGTTCAGTGTTGTCGGCAGCGATGACAAATTCGAGAACGTCGAAGGGAACGGCCACCGACTTTTCGCCGATGCCAAGGAAGCCGCCCACGCCGATCACGACGGCAGTGATCTGGCCATCCTGATTGAACACGATGTCGGTGATGTTGCCAATTTCCTCGGCGTCATCGCCAGCGGACGAATAAACGGCCTGGTCGATCAGCTGGGAGCCCAGGTTGTCGCTGTCGACGGCAACATAACCAGACGACATTTCAAAGGTTTCAACCGCAGCGCCTGGCTCAGCTTCAACAGGAGCCGGAGCATTGGCAGCCGGTGCCGGAGCCGTAGGGGCCGAAGTGGTCGCCGGTGCGGTTTCGGTGGTGGTCGTGGTGGTTTCGTTGTTGGCAGGTGCGTCGGTGCTCTGTACTGGAGTTGCGTCCTGAGCGATGGCGCCTGCAGTCATCAGTGCTGCGAATGCCGTAGTGGCCAAAAGGGTGCGGATCATTATAGGCTCCATAGGTTCATTGTTGTTATGAACAGGGCCGTGCGGTGCTAAACTTGCGAGGTGGCGCACCGTGCGGCCCTTGATGCTGTGGTAACGCAGCTGTGTGCGAGGGGTTCCCGGATTTGCCGACATTGCGTCGCAAGCCGAGCCCGCGCTTTGGCCGATACATGGGTTAAGGCGAGGCCGCGCCGGGTGCTGGCGGGACCCACAGGCCGAGGGGCTGTTGCGAGGGGAGTGAATGTGGGCGGCGCCGATAATCGGGCCGCGCGCGATCCTCAATCGGCGAGGGCGGCGGTGTCGCGGTCGTAGTTGCGCATGGCCCGATGAGGCATGCCACCATCCATCAATTCAGGGCCGAAGGCGACAAAGCCAAGCTTTTCGTACATGCCCAGCTTATCGGACTGCGCGGTCAGATAAAGGCGGTGCTCTCCCGCGGCGGCAGCCAGGCGGGTGGCTTCGGCCATCATCGCCTTGGCGATGCCGCGGCCGCGCCAATGCTGGCGCACGGCAACACGGCCGATCTTGGTGTGTTCGGGCAAGGCAATGAGCCGGAGCGTGCCCACAACTTCTCCTTCCGCGATGGCGGCAAGATGGGTCGCGGTCAGGTCGTAGCTATCGTGCTCTTCTTCCTCGGGCACTTTCTGCTCCCAGACGAAAACTTCGCGCCGCAGCGCGAAGGCTGCGTTGCAGAGGGTGGAAAAGACCGGGACGGGCAGGATGGTGAGAGGCGATTGCATAGCAGGGCCATAGCTCATGTCGGCCCCGCTGGGAACTGGCTGCGTCACTGCGCAAAGCGGCCATGCACCAGATCATGCACGAAGCCGAGCTTTTCGACCACGGCGGGGGTGAGCACGAAGGGATAGGCGTCGGGGTGGCCCATGGCGCGATTGAGATTGTTGAGCAGCAGGGCGAGCGGCACCCAGTGATCGGCAATGGTGGCGAAATCCTGCTGGCGATACGGGTTGAAATCGGCGTCCACGGCAAGGCTTTCGCCCTGACCCTTGGGGCGGGCGTGCACACCAAAGGCGGCGGCCATTTCCACGGTATCGGTGATGTGGAGATAATGAGCCCAGGTTTCGGCAAAATCCTCCCAAGGATGGGAGGTGGCATAGGCTGAAATATGGGTCTGGGGCCAGCCGAGCGGGGCACCATTGGCGTAATAGGTTTGCAGCGCCGCGCCATAATCGGCCCGGTCGTCACCAAAGAGGGCGCGGAAGGGCTCGATGGCAGGGGTGTTGTCGACTAACAGGTCCCAATAGTGGTGGCCGATTTCGTGACGGAAATGGCCCAGCAGGGTGCGATAGGGCTCGCCCATCTGGGTACGGCGCTTTTCGCGCTCAGCGTCGTCGGCTTCGAGGAGGGCGATGGTGATGATGCCGTTTTCGTGGCCGGTCATCACGGGCGCGCTGCCGGCGGGCTCGTCGGCCAGGAAGCGGAAGGCGAGGCCGTGCTGGGGATCTTCCCCGCGCGTTTGCAGCGGCAGGCCGAGTTCGATCAGGGAATAGAAGAGGCGCTTTTTGGCCCGCTCGATGGTTTGCCAGCGGCTCAGATTTTCCGGCTGTTCAATCGGCGGGATGGTTTCGTTGTGGCGGCAGGCGGCGCAGAACACATCCCCGCCGGGCGCGGCCTCGATCAGCCAGTTGCAGGCGCCGTGCTGGGCATTGGTGCAGAAGACATAGGGCTGATCGGGAAAGGCGGGCGAGGTCCAGTTGCCGCCGTCGTTCTGCACCAGGGAGACCAGGGCATTCTTGCCGGGGATATAGCCAAGTTGATGGCCACAAACTTCGCAAACGGCATTTTCGAAATAGATGGTGTTGCCGCAATGGTCGCAGTTGAACAGCTTCATGGAATGCCCCGGAGATATGCCAGGTCTCAATGATCAACGGGGTGGCCAGTTCCACCACTTGCCGCAGGCTGGAGGAGGGGGCCGGTCAAACGCTGCCAATGGTTTTAAGGCGGATGCGGGGATGCACCTCGTTCTGGCTCATCACCACGGTCTGCGGGCGGAAACGCTCGATGATGGAGCGCACATGGGGGCGGATGCCGGGAGAGGTGATCAGCACTGGCAGTTCCCCTTGCTGGGCGGCGCGTTCGAAGGCGGTTTGAATTGCGCCAATGAACTGCTGCAGCCGCGAGGGGGCCATGGCGAGGTGGCGGTTGTCGCCTTCGCCGATCATGGCTTCGGCAAAGTCGCGCTCCCAGGTGGGCGACAGGGTCAGGAGCGGCAGGTTGCCATCGGGGCCGAGATTGGCGGCACAGAGCTGACGGGCGAGGCGCGAGCGGACATGCTCGACGATCATCTGCATGGAACGACCCGGGCCGGCGATTTCGGCGACACCTTCGAGGATGGTCGAGAGGTCGCGGATGGAGATGCGCTCGTTGAGGAGAGTCTGTAGCACGCGCTGGATGCCCGACACGGTGATGAGGCCGGGGACGATGTCCTCGACGAGCTTTTGCTGCTCCTTGGGCAGGCCGGACAGGAGTGACTGCACATTGGCGTAGCTCAGCAGGTCCGCGACATTGGCCTTGAGCACTTCGGTCAGGTGGGTGGAGATCACCGTCGAGGGATCGATAATCGACAGGCCGCGCAGTTCGGCCTCGTCGCGCAGAGCTGGCTCGATCCAGGTGGCGGGCAGACCGAAAGTGGGCTCGGTGGTGTGGTGACCGGGCAGGTCGATAGAGCGGCCCATCGGGTCCATCACCATCAGTTGGCTGGCCCAGATCTGGCCGTGGCCAGCTTCCACTTCCTTGATGCGCACTTTGTAGTCATTGGGCTCGAGCTGCATGTTGTCGAGGATGCGCACGGGCGGCATGACAAAGCCCAGCTCGGTCGCGAGCTGACGACGCAGCGCCTTGATCTGTTCGGTGAGACGGTCGGAGCCGTTTTCGTCTTCCTTGACCAGCGACAGCAGGCCATAGCCGAGCTCAAGCTTGAGTTCGTCGATCTTGAGGCTATCGGTGATCGGCACTTCAGGAGCGGGGCCGCCGGGGCTACCGATCTGGGGCGGGTTTGCCAGCGCGGCGAGGCGCGTGGCATCGGCCTGCTTTTCGCTCTTGGTCGCAGCGGAGCGCCAAGCCAGGTAGCCGACGCCCGCGGCGATGGCGAGGAACGGAATGACCGGCATGCCAGGCAGAAAGGCCAGGAGCCCCATCACGGCGGCGGACATGCCCAGGGCGCGCGGATAGCCGGTGAACTGGGCGGAAAGGGCTTTGTCGGCGGAACCCGTGACGCCAGATTTGGACACGAGAATGCCGGCGGCGGTGGACACGATGAGGGCGGGGATCTGCGAGACAAGACCGTCGCCGATGGTCAGCAGGGTATAAACATTGCCCGCTTCCTGGACGGTAAGGCCTTCCTGCATCATGCCAATTACCATGCCGGCAACGACGTTGATGAAGGTGATGATGAGGCCGGCAATGGCGTCGCCGCGCACGAATTTGCTGGCGCCGTCCATGTTGCCGAAAAAGGCGCTTTCGCCTTCGAGTTCGGCGCGGCGCACCTTGGCGGTAGCTTCATCGATCAGGCCAGCCGACAGATCGGCATCAATGGCCATTTGCTTGCCCGGCATGGCGTCGAGGCTGAAGCGGGCCGCCACTTCGGCGATGCGGCCCGAGCCCTTGGTAATGACAATGAAGTTGACCAGCACCAGAATGGCAAAGACCACGACGCCGATGATAAAATTGCCGCGCATCACGAAGTTGCCGAAGGCTTCGATGACATGGCCGGCGGCGTGGGTGCCGGTGTGACCTTCCGACAGGATGAGGCGGGTGGTGGCAAGGTTGAGGCCGAGCCGCAGCATGGTGGCGATCAGCAGAACCGTCGGGAAAGACGAGAATTCCAGCGGCTTCTGGATAAAGAGTGCCGTCATCAGGATCATCACGGAAAAGACGATCGAGACTGCCAGCAGCCCATCGAGCAGGAGCGGCGGCATAGGCACGATGAGAATGACGATGAGGCCCATGACCCCTGTCGCAAGGGCAATATCGCCTGAGCGCAGAGTATCGAGCACGGCCGCGCCAGTCGGCAGCTTGAAGGCCGGGCGGGTGCGCAGGGTGGGCAGCTCACTCATGCGGTGGCCTGGTCCGGGATGGTGTCGTGCTCAGCGGGAAAAGCTTGGGCAGTTTCCCAGGCCTGGGCTGCCGCCGACGCCGTGCCGAGCTGATCGGTGCTGACAGCAAGGGTCAGGGCGGCAATGATGGCCAGGGCCAAGGCCGACGGCTCGCGCGAGGCGAGTTCGGGCTTGCCCGCAAGGGGGCTCACGGGGCCCATCATGCCACGGCCCTGCGTTCACCGGGATCGGGCACCAAAGTGCCTTCATCGGAATATTGGTTGAGCTTGTTGCGCAGAGTGCGGATGGAGATGCCAAGGATATTGGCGGCGTGGGTCCGGTTGCCCAGCGTGTGATCGAGGGTGTCGAGGATCAGGTCGCGTTCCACATCGGCCACGGTGCGGCCCACAAGGGCACGGGACATGGCTTCGGCGGTTTGCGCCAACTGGGACGAAAGGGAGCCCGCGGATGCCACTTCATGCAGGCCCATGCCGTCGGGCAGGACGATGGCGTCGGCGGTGATGCTTTCGCCCGAGGACAACAGCACAGCGCGGTGCAGCGTATTTTCGAGTTCGCGGACATTGCCCGGCCAAGGAGCGCGGACCAGGGCGTCGCGCGCATCCTCGGCGAGGCTGCGCGGCGGCAGGCCATTGGCCTTGCTGTATTTGGCCACAAAATGCTCGGACAAGGCGATGATGTCGCCCGGCCGGTCCCGCAGGGCGGGGAGCTTGAGATTGACCACGTTGAGGCGGAACAGTAGGTCTTCGCGGAAGGAGCCTTCCCGCACGGCGTCGGCGAGGTTGCGGTTGGAGGTGGCGAGGATGCGGATATCCACGGCCACCGGCTTGCCGCCGCCGACGCGATCGATCAGGCGCTCCTGAATGGCGCGCAGCAGCTTGGCCTGCAGCCGCACATCCATTTCGGAGATTTCATCGAGCAGGAGCGTGCCGCCCGAGGCTTCCTCGAACTTGCCGATGCGGCGGGCGACGGCGCCGGTAAAGGCGCCTTTCTCGTGACCAAAGAGCTCGCTTTCGAGGAGCGCCTCAGGGATGGCGGCGCAGTTGACCGAGATGAAGGGTTTTCCAGCGCGCTTGGAGCGGGAATGAACATATTTGGCGATCACTTCCTTGCCGGTGCCGGACTCGCCGGTGATGAGGATGGAAGCGTCGGAGCCCGCGATCTGGTCGGCCATTTTCACGATGCGGGCCATGGCGGGGTCGCGGAACAGGAATTCGGAGGAATCCCGAGCGACGGCGGCGATCACGGCGGCAATCAGCTCGGCATCGGGGGGCAGGGGGATGTATTCCTTGGCGCCGGCACGGATGGCGTTGACCGCGGCCGCGGCATTGGTTTCCACGCCACAGGCAACAACGGGCACGGCGATGCGCTCGGCTTCCAGCCCGCCGATGAGCCGAGCGATGTCCATCATCACATCGACCAGCAGCAGATCGGCTCCGCGGCCGGCGCGCAGCGTCGCGAGGGCAATATCGACCGAGGGGGCATGTGCGACCTTGGCGCCGCCATCCATGGCCATCTTGGTGGCGGTGCTGAGCTGGCCTTCGAGAGCTCCGACGATGAGTAGACGCATGGCGGTGCTCC
Source organism: Devosia sp. 1566 (assembly GCF_004005995.1). NCBI lineage: Bacteria > Pseudomonadati > Pseudomonadota > Alphaproteobacteria > Hyphomicrobiales > Devosiaceae > Devosia > Devosia sp. 1566. Next base: position 2,693,745 of record NZ_CP034767.1, on the reverse strand, counting down.
CTTATTGTGGCTTGATGACTTCGGTCATGGTGACGCCGAGCCGGTTTTCGACCAGCACGATTTCGCCGCGAGCGACGAGGCGGTCATTGACGAGGATCTCGACGGCTTCGCCGACCTGACGGTCGAGTTCGATGACGGTGCCGACATCCATGCGCAGCAATTGGGACACCGGCATCTTGGTGCGGCCCAGGACGACCGAGATGCGCACGGGAACATCAAAGACGGCTTCGAGGTCGGCCGCGGTGCGCTCGAGATGAGCTTCGGGACCACGAGCCATGCCGCTGGCGGCGGCCATTTCCTCAAAGTTCATGTTGTCGCCGTCGTTGGGGGCGCTCATGAATGGGGTTCCTCATGGCTGATCTGCGGGTGGCCGCCCTCGAGATAGGCAGCGATGCGCCGGTCGATGTCGGTGGAAATGGAATCAAGATCGCGCACGAGGCCGCCATCGACCCATTCGAGCCGGCCGTCGCCCAAGCGCTGTTCGGGATCGCCCATGACGATCAGGCGGCCGCTAAAGCCGGAGGTGGTCATATGAGCGGTGGCAATGTCGCGCACGCCATCAGCAATATCGGGGTGGCAACGGATCACAAGGTGCGGCACGCCTTCGAGGTTGGCCATGCATTCGGCGATGAGGCCCTCGAGCTCCGCGGTGGGTTCGCGGGCCAAGAGTTGCAAGGCGAGCTTGCGGCCGATGCTGGCGGCCAGTTCCACCGCTTCGCGGCGGCTATTGGCGGTCGCATCGTCAAGGGCCGCGGCCATTTCGGCGCTGCGGGTAGCAAGGGTCGCGGCAGCAGCGGCGATGGTTTGCGCGGCCATGGCGGCGGCGTTCTGGGCGCCGGCGGCAAAGCCTTCGGCATAGCCCTCTTCGCGCGCTTCGGCGACCAGGCGGGCCACGAGGTCTTCGGCCATTCCGGCGCGCGGTGAGACCGCGGCAGCACTGGGGCGCTTGCCGAGGTCGAGATCGAAGGTGAAGCGAGCGTGACTGGCCATGGTGCTAAGCGATCATCTGCTCGTCGGACTTGCCCTTGAGGATGATGATCTCACCCTGAGCGGCCAAATCCTTGGCTGTGGCGACCATGCGGCCCTGGGCTTCATCGACATCCTTGAGGCGCACGGGGCCAAGCGCTTCCATGTCATCCTTGAGGAGCTTGCCGCTGCGGGCGGACATGTTCTTGAAGAAAAATTCCTTCATCGTTTCGTTGGCGCCCTTGAGGGCGAGCGCCAGCTCGGCCTTGTCCATGCGCGCCAGCAGAGTTTGAGCCGCCGAAGCATCGAGCTTGGCCAGGTCCTCGAAGGTGAACATCAGTGACTTGATGCGCTCGGCGTCTTCGCGGCTGTTTTCCTCGAGGCCGGTGATGAAGCGGGCTTCGGTCTGGCGGTCGAAGGAATTGAAGATCTCGGCCATCTGCTCGTGGCTGTCGCGGCGCTTGGTATGCGACAGGGTCGACATGAATTCGGTGCGCAGCGTGTTCTCGATCTTTTCGAGAATGTCCTTTTGCACGGGATCAAGCCCGAGCATGCGCTGGATCACGTCCATAGCGAGTGCTTCGGGCAGAACGGCGAGCACCTTGCTGGCGTGCTCAGGCGCGATCTTGGACAGCACCACGGCGATGGTCTGGGGATATTCGTTCTTGAGATAGGCGGCGAGCACGTCTTCCTGAACGTTGGAGAGCTTTTCCCACATATTGCGGCCGGCGGGACCGCGGATTTCCTCCATGATGGAGCTGACACGATCGGAGGGGAGGAAGGACAGCAGCAGGCGCTCGGTGGTTTCGGTGTTGCCCGATAGCGAGCCATTGGCCGACACGCTGGTGACAAACTCCACCATCAACTCGTCCAACATGGCCTGGGTGATCGGGCCGAGGCGCACCATGGCGCGGCTGAGCTGGCGGATCTCGACCTCGTCGAGCTCATCGAAGATGGGCTTGCCGTGATCGGGGCCGAGCGCGAGGAGAAGCGCTGCAGCCTTTTCGTCGCCCCTCAGCGAGCGGTGTGGCGCATCGTTGCCAACCACCAGCTGCTTGCCCATGGAACCTATGGCGTCGGTGGTGTCGAGGGATTGGGAGACCAGAGCCATGGGTTATGCCGCGCTGCTCAGCCAGTCGCGCACGATCAGTGCGGCCTGCTTGGGATTTTCTTGAACCAGACTACCCACGGTCTTTAGCGTCTGGAGCTGGCTTTCGCCCAAGGTGCGGGCATTGGCCATCCAATCGGGCGCGCCGGTAACCGATTCGGGCGCTTCGATGGGCACGAGCTGACCTTCGGGGCCCAGCGCGACGGGTGCGCCCAGTTCGGCACCGGAGGGGAGGGCGAGAGGCTGGGGTTCAGGGACCAAGGCGCGCTTGAGCAGGGGGCGCAGCACGAAGAACACGAGGGCCAGGGCGATCAGCAGGGTCACGGCCATTTCGGCTGCATTCATCAGGTCGTCGCGCGTGAAGTCGAGGAGACCCGCGGCGCTGTCGGTGCCCGGCAGGTTGAGCTCGGGCCGTTCGGAAAACTGCATGTTGACCACGTCGACGCTGTCGCCGCGGCTTTCCGAATAACCCACGGCGGAGCGTACTAGGGTGAGCACCTGGGCAATCTCTTCAGCCGAACGGGGGCTGTAGGTCAGATTGCCCGCGCCATCATCGGCATAAACGCCATCCACCACCACAGCGACGGAAAGGCGCTTGATGCTGCCCGCTTCGGTGACGGCAGTCTGGGTGGTCTTGGAGATTTCGTAGTTGGTGACTTCTTCGGACGTGGTGCCCTGCTCGAGCGTGCCATCGGCGGCAGTTTGGGAAGCGCCGGGCAACTCGTTGGCGATGGTCACCTGGTTCTGATTGGCGCCGGACTGGTTCTCCTGCTCGCGCAGCTGGGTGGAGCGGACGACCTGGCCTTCGGGGTCAAAGGTCTCCGAAGTGGTGGTGGAGCGGTTGAAGTCCATCTCGGCCGCAACTTCGACGCGGGCACGGCCAACGCCAACGATGTTGGCGAGCATGTCTTCGAGGCGCGTACGGAGGCGGTTTTCGTAGCCAAGGGTTTTTTCGGCCGCTTCGCCGGCGAGGGCGCCCTGAGCGCTGTCACCGGTGCCGGAGGCGAGGAGGGTGCCGGCATCATCGACAATGGAGACGCGGGTCGGCGAGAGACCCTCGATGGCGGAGGCGACGAGGTGCTGGATGGCGCGGATTTCGCCGGCAGCCAGTTCGCCGCGCACGGACAGGACGATCGAGGCGGAAGGATCCTTGCGCTCGCGCCGGAACAATTCGCGCTCGGGCAGAACCAGGTGAACCCGGGCGGACTTGATGCGGGCCAGCGAAGAGATGGTGCGGGCGAGTTCACCTTCAAGCGCGCGAACATTGTTGATGTTCTGCACAAAGCTCGTAGCGCCAAGCGTGTTCTGCTCGTCGAAAATCTCGTAGCCAACCTGGCCGCGAGTGGGCAGCCCGGCCCCGGCGAGATCCATGCGCAGCTTGGTGATCTGCTCGCGCGGCACGAGGATGGTATCGCCTTCGCCACGCAGCTCGAATGGGATATTGAGGGTTTGCAGTTCGGTAGTGATCGCGGACGAATCTTCCAGCGTCAGCCCGGTGTAAAGCGGCGCCAGGTTGGGGGCTGAAGCGCGCATCATCAGGAAGGCGAAGAAGCCCAACATCAGCACCGCTACGGTGGCCATGGCAGCAAGGCGCGGCAGGCCAATGCGGTTGATGAGCTGGGTCAGGTTATTCAAGTCGGTACTCGAGGTTCACGTCACCGGCGATGAAAGCTGCCGCCCGGCAAAAATTACCTAGTGTTTGGTAAACATTGTCTTAACTTGTGGGTGCCCAGCCGTTGCGCGGGCAAAAATTGCCGGACGGGAGAGCAAGTGTGTTGAAAGTGCTGGGGCGGGTCACGTCCATCAATGTGCGCAAGGTCCTGTGGGCGGCCGATGAGTTGGGACTCCCCTATGAGCGGGAGGATTGGGGCCTGCCCTTGCGCGATCCCAAGGTGCCCGAGTTCCTGGCGCTCAATCCTAATGGACAGATCCCGGTGTTGATCGATGATGGATTCGTGCTGTGGGAAAGCAACGCGATCCTGATCTATCTGGCGGAAAAGGCAGGTGACGGGCGCTTGCTACCGAGTAGGCTGCAGGAGCGGGCGCGGGTGCTGCAATGGCTGGGCTGGCAGGCGAGCGAGCTTAATCCGCCCTGGGGCTATGCCGTGAATGCGCTGATCCGCAAGACGCCCGGCTATGATGATCCCGAGCAGATTACTGCGTCACTGCGAGCCTGGGCCTTTCGGTGCATCGCTGGATGAGCGTGCAGGCGGACAAGCCCGTGTTTGCAGCAGTGCGAGAGTATTATGAACGGTTGCTGGGCCGGGAGGCGGGGGCAAGATGGATGGGGGCGGAGACGCCCTAGGGGGACGGGTTGCGGGCCTTGTGCCAAGAAAACAAAAAACCCGCAGGGCGGACCCGGCGGGCTTTGGTGCTCGTTATCGGTTTGGACCGGATCAGCCCTCGCGGTAATGCTGGATCCAGGTGGTCCGCAGGCCGGCAAGTCCATGCTTGTCGATGGCAGCCTGCCAGTTCAGGAACTCGTCGACGCTGAGTGTGTAGCGGTCGCAGGCCTCTTCGAGGCTGAGCAGACCACCGCGCACCGCAGCAACAACTTCGGCTTTTCGCCGAATGACCCACCTCCGCGTATTGGCGGGGGGAAGATCTGCGATCGTGAGCGGACTTCCGTCCGGTCCGATAACGTACTTAACGCGAGGACGCATCTGTACGGTCATTTTACTCTCTACTCAACCTGACCATAGGAAGGCAGAGTAGCGATGCTGACTTAAAATTCAGCTAAGGGGAAACGAACAACAGGTTAAGAATTAGAAGGAAAATCAAGGTATTCGGGACGCAAAGCGTGTCGCGACGGGTCAGGTGCCCGGCGTGGGGGTGCGCACATCCCGGACCTGAGAAAGGGGGTATTTGGAGGTGCCGATGGTCAGCAGCGGCTCCGTGCCCGAAAAGTCCACTGCGTTCACGATCCCGACCGCCGCCGTGGTGATGCCGACAGTATTTCCGCTCAGATCGGTACCGGTGATCTCGATGGAATACAACCCAGCAGGTTGAGCTAGCCCGTTGGAGCCCTTGCCGTCCCAAGCGAACTGGCCGTTGCCCGCGGGAAGCGAGCCGTTCTCGGAGTAAACGATGCTGCCGGCGGCGTTCTTGATGTTCACCTTGGCGTTCTGCACGGCCCCCGAGGCGACATAGCCCCACAGAGCCTTGCCGCCCTTGAGCTCGGAGGAGGTGCCGGCGACGGTGACTTCCTTGCCGATATAGTTGACCGCGTCGGTTTTGCCGGCGCTTTGGCTGGCCATCATCATGGCTTCAAGGAAGTCGTTGGTCTTGAGCTGCTGTTCCACGCCAGTGAACTGCACCAGTTGCTGGGTGAACTGGTTGGTATCCAGCGGCTCGAGCGGGTTCTGGTTCTTGAGCTGGGTGGTCAGGATGTTGAGGAAGGTGTCGAAATTATCGGCAATGGTGTTGCGCGAGTTGCTGATCGCACCGGCGGCAGAGGTTGCGGATATGCCATTAACAGCCATGATTGTTCCTCAGGCGATGATGTTGACGCCGCCAGCCGCAAGGCTGCCGCGGTAAAGATTGACGCTGGGAAGGGGTAGCGGGTCGGCATCGCCGCCGCTCGGGCCGCCACCGAACGAGCCTCGGCGTTCCTGCTCCTGCCCATTGCCCTGGCGCCCGTCGCCTGGGGATGGGTTTTGCCGGAGGGAGAATTCGAGGTTGGTCTTGCTGGCATCGAGCCCGGCCTGCTGCAGGGCGCGTTCCAGCCCGCGCTGATCGCGCTGCATCAGGTCAAGGGTTTCGCTCTTGTCGACGATGAGGCGGGCATTGACCTGCCCCGCTGCATCGAATTCGAGCTTGACCTCGATGCGGCCGAGCTCGGGCGGATCAAGGCGGATCTGGAAACGCGAATTTCCGGCATTGGCCTGGTGCACCAGCTCAAAGGCGAGCTGGGGCAGGTTGAGCTGTTGCTGGGTGGTCTGGTAGCCAGGCTGCACGGGACGGAGGGCGGCGGCGGCGACTTCGGCCCGGTTGAGCGCGCTGGGCAGGCTTTTGGCCGCAGCCGCATCGAGCGGGGGCTCGGCGGTTGCGGGAACGGGCTTGGCGTCGGTTTCGGCAGTTGGCTGGGTGTCGGTGCCGAGAGCCGGGTCAGGCTCGATGCTGGGCTGCGCGAGCGTCGGTGCCGTGGGGCCGGTGGGGGTGAGGGGCGCGGCAGTGCTGGTGCTCGGGGCAGCCGGATCGGCGGGAGGGGCGGCCGGGGTGGCGCGGGTCAGCTTGGCGAGGGCGTCTTCGAGCGCGGCGGCGCCGGCGGCAAGGGCCTGCTGATCAAGGCCGGGACCGGCTTGCTTGAGGCCGGCGAGCAGTGCGGCGAGCTTTTGACCCAGCTCGGGGCCGCCCTCGGCGGCATCGGTGCCAAGAAGCTGGTCGGCCAGCGGGGCGAGGGCATTGGCTAGCTGTTGCGCAAAATCACTGGCCGGTTCGCCACTGGTCGCTGGCTGGGCGGGGGTAGAGAGGGAGATGCCGAGCTGGTCGGCGAGCCGGCTGAGAGCGGTGCTGGCCGCACCGAGGTCGTCGCCTGAGGGAGACTGGCCGGCGGCAAGGCTTTGGGCGATATTGGCGAGGCTGTCGAGCAGCTGCGGCAGGGCGGGCGGTTCCGGAGCGAGAGCGGCTTCAGCTCCCACAGCCAGCCCAAGATCTTCGGCTTCGATGTCGGCTTCGCCCGCAGTTTCGAGCCCGATTTCGAGCGCCTTGCCCAGGCTCAGGTTGAAGCTCGAGGCCGATGTGGTGCCTGGCGTGGTGCCGGCATTCGCGCCGGTGAGCAGGCTGGCAAAGGCGTCAAAGGGCGAAGCGGGTGCAGCGTCGGCATCGGCGGGCGAGCCAAAGCTTCGCGTGATGTTGCCTGCACCGGTTGCGACCGAAAGGGTAAGATGGGATGCCACTTTGCCGAAAAATCCTGCAACTACTCTCCCTCAGCCATGCAAGGAGCTTGCCAGTGACCGGGCTGGGCTAAGTGCTTGTTTGCGCTGAGCTGTGTCGCAGAAGGCGCAGGCATGGCTCGAGACGGGAGGGTGCATTGCGCTGGGTGGGCGGCAAAAACTGCCGGGCGGCGTTGCAGCGCATTGCTGAAAGGGCTAAGAGGCGCGGGACAGTTGTCCGCTGGCCCTTGAACCCAACCGGATGCAAGAAAGATGCTGAATTCGCTTGATATCGCCAAGCGTCCGCAAGATACGCGCGTTGTTGTCGCGATGTCGGGGGGCGTGGATTCCTCGGTTGTGGCGGGCCTGTTGGCTCGGCAGGGCTATGATGTGGTTGGGGTGACGCTCCAGCTTTATGATCATGGCGAGGCCACCCATCGCAAAGGCGCGTGCTGCGCCGGGCAGGACATCCATGATGCCCGCCGGGTGGCGGCGGCACTCGATATTCCCCATTACGTGCTGGATTATGAAGAGCGCTTCCAGCGCTCGGTGATTGCGCCGTTCGCCAATGCCTATCAGCAGGGGGAAACCCCGGTGCCCTGCATTGCCTGCAACCAGTCGGTCAAGTTCGTCGACCTGCTGGAAGTAGCCAAGGATCTTGGCGCCGATGTGCTGGCGACGGGCCATTATGTGCAGTCGCGGCTGGGCGAGGATGGGCGGCGGCAGCTGTTCCGCCCGGTCGATGGCGACCGTGACCAGACCTATTTCCTGTTTGCGACCACCCAGGCGCAGCTCGACTTTTTGCGCTTCCCGCTGGGGGGAATGAGCAAGGCTGCGGTGCGCGAGCTCGCGCGCGAAATGGGGCTCGAGATTGCCGACAAGCACGATTCGCAGGACATCTGCTTTGTGCCGCAAGGCAAATATGCCGATATCATCCGCAAGATGCATCCCGAAGCGGTGGCGCAAGGCGAGATCGTCCATCTCGATGGCCGGGTGCTGGGGCGCCATGCGGGAATCGTCAATTATACGGTGGGGCAGCGCAAGGGCCTCGGCGTGGCAGCCGCCGAGCCGCTTTATGTGATCAAGCTCGAGCACAAGACCGGGCGCGTCATTGTGGGGCCGCGCGAGGCGCTCAAGACCCATACGGTGCGGTTGCGCGATGTGAATTGGCTGGGGGCGCGGCCGCTGGCCGAAGCTGCAGCCGGCAATGGTGCACCGGTTGAGGTCAAGGTGCGCTCGACGCGCGGGCCGCAGCCGGCCGTGATCCAGATGCGCGATGGCGCGGTTTATGTGACGCTGGTGGCCGGCGAATATGGCATTTCACCCGGCCAGGCCTGCGTGTTCTACGCCGATGACAGCGCCACGTCCGAAGTGCTGGGCGGTGGGTTCATCGCGGAAGCGGTGCCGGCGGTGTTTGCCGCCTAGTTGGCGGGGGCAGGCGCTGGCTCAGTGAAGCCCTTTTGCAGGGGGATCGCGTCTTCGGGGGCGATGTTCTGTTCGGCCTCGATCGTGTCGTAGTTGCGCCATTGCACGAGATTGGTGAACACCGTCGCTGCCACCGTGATTACGGCCAGCCCGATGAAAATGGCGAGCACCCACTGGCTGGAATTGAGTTTTCGCACGGGCATGGCAGTTGCCTTTGAAAGTGGTCAACGGGGGCGCACCCCATGGGATGCGCGCCGGGTTTAGCACCTTCGCTGCGCTTTGGCTAAGGCCCTGGTGACGCGCCGCGCCGATAGGCTCTCCTCCCCAGTCGGGGAGAAGAGCTTGTGGGCTGCAGTTGGCTTAGGCCAGGGGCTTGAGACCCGCTTCGATGCTCGCCCGCCGGCTTTCGAGGAAGGGCGGGAGCGCCAGGCTTTCACCCAAGGTTTCCATGGGCTCGTCAGCAGCAAAGCCGGGCACGTCCGTCGCGATCTCGAACAGAATGCCATTGGGCTCGCGGAAATAAAGCGAGGTGAAGTAGAAGCGCTCGACTTCCCCGCTCGAGCGGATGCCGAACGAGTTGACATGGGCGATCCACTGCCGGAGCGTGTCCTGGTCGGGCGTGCGGAAGGCCACATGGTGCACGCCGCCGGCACCGGGCCGTGCGGGGAGCAGACTTGGGTCAACCACCACGTGCAGTTCGGCGGCGGGGCCTCCGGGTCCCATCTCGAACACATGGGTTTCCCCATTGCGCCCGCGAGCGGGATAGGTGCGCACCTTGCGCATGTTCATCACCTGCGTCAGGACCACTTCGGTGCGATCGAGGCGCGGCACGGCAAGGCTGATCGGCCCAAGGCCGATGATCTGCCGCTCGGCAGGAACGGGCGACTTGGCCCAGGGCACGACCTTGTTGGCGGGATCGAGCACCAGGCGGAAGCGCTGGCCTTCGAAATCCTCGAAATCGAGCGAGGTATGACCGTTGCGTTCCTTGATGGCCGAGGTGCCGACGCCCTGCGCCTGCAGGTGCTCTTTCCACCATTGCAGGCTGTCCTCGCTATCGACGCGCAGGCCAGTGCGGCTGACAGTGTGGTTGCCGCGCTGCTCGCGGGCGGCGTCGAAATCAAAGAAGGTCAGGTCTGCGCCAGGCGAGGCCACGCCGTCACCATAGAACAGGTGGTAAGCAGTGGTGTCGTCCTGGTTGACGGTCTTCTTGATCAGCCGCATGCCCAGCGTCTGGGTATAGAACTGCAGGTTCTTGGCCGCCTGGGCGGTGACTGCGGTCAGGTGGTGGATGCCGCCAAGCTGAAGGTCCATTGGTGTTCTCCTTGGAGTGCACATGCTCGTCAGCCGAGCCTTGGTGCCGTTGCCCTCAAGATAGGTGAAGTTGCCCGATCCCGTCAGCCCATGGCGCCATAACGGGTTGTTGCGCCTGAGCGAACAATGGAACCCCATCGTTTCCAGGGCGAGGAGGCGATCACAAGCTGGCTAGAACAGGTTTTCGCCGGTGCTTTTATTCGGTTCGCGCGTTAAGACTGGCGTGAACAGATGAGGAACGTGGATGGCGGCTTTAACCCTTCGGCGCAAGCTGGCCGTGTTGTCGGACGCCGCCAAATATGATGCCTCCTGCGCTTCCAGCGGCACCGAGAAACGCAACAGCAAGGCCAGCGGCGGCATTGGCTCCACCGAGGGAAACGGCATTTGCCACTCCTATGCGCCGGACGGGCGCTGCATTTCGCTGCTCAAGCTGCTGCTCACCAATTTCTGCATTTATGAATGCAGCTACTGCATCAACCGCTCCTCGTCCAATGTGCAGCGGGCGCGCTTTTCCGTCGAGGAAGTGGTGGGACTGACCCTCGACTTCTACAAGCGCAACTATATCGAGGGGCTGTTCCTGTCCTCGGGAATCATCCGCTCGCCCGACTACACGATGGAAGAAATGGTGCGGGTGGCGCGCAGCCTGCGCGAGGACCATCACTTCGCCGGCTATATCCATCTCAAGGTTATTCCCAATGCCGCACCTGAACTGCTGGCGGAGGCCGGGCGCTGGGCGGATCGGCTATCGACCAATATCGAGCTGCCGACCGATCTGGGGCTGGAGGCACTGGCGCCGGAGAAAAAGCCGAGCGAGATCCGCACGGCCATGGCGCGCATCCGCGGCAAGCTGGCGGAAGCCGCGCCTGAGCCAAAGACCAAAGCCGAAAAGCCCAAATATGCGCCGGCGGGGCAATCCACGCAGATGATCGTGGGCGCCGACGCCGCCAATGACGAAGCCATCCTGACGCGCGCGGCAGGGCTGTATTCGGGCTACAAGCTTAAGCGGGTTTATTACTCGGCCTTTTCGCCCATTCCCGACTCCAGCGCCAAGCTGCCTCTCAAGGCGCCGCCGCTCCTGCGCGAGCACCGGCTCTACCAGGCCGATTGGCTAATCCGGTTCTATGGCTTTGACGTGCCCGAGATCGTGGCGGGCGGGGAGGGTGGGTTGCTGGACCTGGCGATCGACCCGAAGCTCGCCTGGGCGCTCAAGCATCGCGAGCGCTTTCCCGTCAATGTGAACCGCGCCGACCGCGAACTGCTGTTGCGGGTGCCGGGGCTGGGGACCAAGAGCATCGAGCGGATCATCACGACGCGGCGCCACCACAGTTTGCGCCTTGAAGATGTGGCGCGCATTGTCGGCTCGATCGATGCGGTGCGCCCGTTCATCGAAGCGGTGGACTGGACGCCGGGCGGCATGACCGATGATGCAAAGCTCAAGGCCAAGCTGACGCCGCAGCCCGAACAGCTGAGCCTGTTTGCATGATTTCGGTGCGGCTGGAGGAGCGCAACGACTTTGCCGAATGGCGCGGCAAGGCGCGGCAGTTGTTGCTGGCGGGCGTGCGGCCCGAGCAGGTGATCTGGCGGGGGCCGGGGGAAGAGAACGGGCTGTTCGAAGCGGGCGATTCCATGCTGCCAAGCGGGGAAGGGGCGGTCGGGAGCGTGCCGCCCGCCTTTATCGAGCTGGGGCAGTTGGCCATCTGCAACAATGATCCCGAGCGGTTTGCTCTGCTGTATCGCTTCTTGTGGCGCCTGCTGGAGGATCGCGGGCTGATGACGGCGGCCTCCGACCCCGATTTGCTGCGGCTGACGGGGATGGCTTCGGCGGTCCGGCGCGACAGCCACAAGATGAAGGCCTTTGTGCGCTTCAAGGCTGTTATCGACGATAGCGGGCTCGAGCGCTTTGCCGCCTGGTTTGAGCCCGAGCATTTTATCCTTGAACGCACGGCGCCGTTTTTCGAGCGCCGCTTTGCCGGCATGATCTGGGCGATCATCACGCCCTACCGCTCCGCCTTTTGGGACGGGCAGGAGCTGTTGTTCGGGCCGGGCGGGCAGAAAAGCGATGTGCCCGAGGACGATGCGGTCGAGGGCGACTGGAAGACCTATTTCGCCTCCATCTTCAATCCTGCCCGGCTCAAGATCGGCGCGATGAAAGGGGAGATGCCCATGAAATACTGGCGCAACCTGCCGGAGGCCGAACTCATTGCTCCCCTGATCCGGGGCGCCAGAGAAGCGGAGCGGGAAATGATCGAGCGCGTTTCGAGCCAACCACCGGCGCGGCATCTGCGGCGCCCGAGCGAGGTGCCGGCAGTGCAGGATGGCGAGCGCGAGGTCGCCTCGCTCGCCGAGGCACGCGCGGCCGTGCAGGAATGCCGGCGCTGCCCGCTGTTCGAATTTGCAACGCAAGCGGTGTTCGGGGAAGGACCCGAAGCCGCCGACGTGATGTTTGTTGGCGAGCAGCCGGGCGACCAGGAGGATCTGGCGGGGCAGCCCTTCGTGGGGCCAGCGGGCAAGGTGCTGGATGCCGCGATTGAAAAGGTGGGGATCGACCGCGAGCAGGTCTATGTCACCAATGCAGTCAAGCATTTCAAGTTCGAGCCGCGCGGCAAGCGGCGCATCCACCAAAAGCCCAATGGGGGCGAGGTGGAGGCGTGCCGATTCTGGCTCAATCTGGAGCGGGCGTTCGTTAAGCCCAAGGTGATCGTGGCGCTGGGCGCCACGGCGGCGTCGAGCCTGTTGGGGAAAGCGGCAACGATTTCACGGCTGCGCGGTGCGCCGATCACCATGGATGATGGCACGATGCTGTTTGTGACCAATCATCCCTCCTATTTGCTGCGCATTCCCGAGCGGGAGCGCCAGGAAGAAAAGCGGGCCAAGTTCGAGGCGGACCTCGTTTTGGTGCGCGACGCGATCGAGCGGGTCAGAACAGCGCAGAACTCAGTTGCGTCACACACTTGACAGCGCCGCTCGCCAAAACTAGGTATTCGCGCATCGGCCTTATCGAGGCTGAGCCGTGAGGCGGAGTAGCTCAGTTGGTTAGAGCAGCGGAATCATAATCCGTGTGTCCCCAGTTCAAATCTGGGCTTCGCTACCACATTGAAATCGTTGGTGTTTTCGCCCTTTATGGGGTCGGAAACACCGGCGATTTTTTCGTTCCGGGGACCTGCTGGGACAAACCTGGGACAAACCACAGCAATCACGTGCGACGGTTAACGATTTTCCACAGCCCGCCGGAGCCGGCGGACGGATCGACAGTGGACATTATTTCGTAGGGTCTTGGCTTTCGCGTCGGGCTGCGCGATGGTGTTGTCGCGGGGTGGGCGGCCCGGCCATTATGTGTCCGAACCGCCCGTCGCCCCAGCCAGCCGAGACTACTGCGAGCGGGTGTGGCATTGCTTGCCGGCGGCCACACCCTTCGTCGGCACCCCTATCTATAAAGCCCGAATCATCCGCGCGCCTCCCCTTGCGTGCTCGTTATCAACGGGTTCCTGTGAATAGTAGCTGATGTGCCCTCTGGGGCGTTGAACGATGTTCCTGTTGTGTTCTACATTGCCGCATGGGAAAAAACCCGACGGCATGTTCGTCGTCTGCAGCTGCCAGCTGTGCAAGCGGTCGCGCATCTACCTGGCGAGCGACCTGCTGGAGATCTACCACTCCGAGACATTCGTGCGCGACCTGTTCGGCGGGCGTTGCCCCAGGTGCCAGTCTGCGGACTTCTGGCGTGCCCGGGAGCGGCATGCCACCAACAGCGACGTCGGGATGCTGACGGTGCGCCGGCTGGCGGGTGTGAGGACGACACCGCTCTGGCGGACGAGCTCTACAGCGCGCCGCCGACGAAGGGATGACATGAACATTTCTGCACACACTTCGGCGGATTGGGTGCAGAAATGTTCATGGACGGAAACACGCCCGATCCGGCGATCCGGGTATATTTTAGTCCACCGGCCATGCGGACTTATTTATACCAGGGTCCCGAAGCTGGTATAAATAAGTGCATGCACGGCGGAGCGGTCCACGGCGGCAGGTTTGGAAGTTAACTGCCCTTAGCTTCGCTTTCCATGTACCGATTGCCGGAGCCTGAAACCACTACGCGTTACCTGATCGTTAACACGTAGTGGCACCCGTGCTAGGCTATCCTCATGTCCGATCTCGCCTACGTTCTGTCGATAGTGAACGCGCCCTACGCCCGGCAGCTGACCGGGCCGGAACTGGCGCACGCCTTGACCGACCTCGGCCTGGCAAGCAGTACTCAGGGCAAGTGTCGTCATTTTTCGGAGAGGTCCCACTCGATAGCCAGCTTGCCTTCGCGGCGGCGCACGGCATTCCTCCCGGAGCGCTGAAGGCGGCTGCCCTGGAGTTTTCTGACTGGAGCGGTGAACGCTACCGATTGCTAGGGCTCCACCTTCGCTGACTGATTTTTCCCAGGCAGGCCGGGGGTTTGGCCGGGAAACAGGCCGATTTCGCTGAGAGAAGGCTCCACCAACTATTTCCAAAATGGAAACAGTTCAGCGCCATCGCTTATAGGCAGCAAAAAGGGCCGCCGAAGCGACCCTTTTCCCGTCCCCGCAGGGATGATGTGTGAGGTGGACAGCACAACGGCGGATGTCCACCTCTGACCGGGCTTCCACCGGTCCACCGCGTCTACGGTTGGCCATCGCGTCGGCGAGTTATCCGACAGCTTACCCGCCTAGATCCGGTCTATGTAAAGCCGCCTCGTCGAGCTCACTGTCGGGCGTACCTTGGCGACTAGGCTTTTAGGATCGCGGATCCCCGCGAGAACCACAAGTGGGGGCTGTTAATTTTTCGCTCCACAATTGTGGCTGCAGAAATTAACACGGCTCACATCCCCGGCGGCTTGGGCTGGTCGTCATCGTCCAGATCGCCGTCGACTTCCGCCCTGATCTCGTCGGCCAGGCGCTCGGCCATCGCCAGTATCCGCTCGAGCCGGCGGGTGTCGCGGGCGCCGGACTGGCCGACGACTTCGCCGGTGCCGAGCAGCTCGCGGAGCGGCCCGGCCCGATCAGCGGGGATGACGTACATGCCGTCGCCCCGCTCCAGCTCGAGGTCGACGATGTTCACAGCCGGGGGCATGTCGTGGCCGAGCCAGATGTGGATGTCGCCGTCCCATGCGATTGCGATCTGAAGCTTCATCACGGCCCTCCTGGCTTGGGCGTGTACCCGCCGATCTCGACCACGAGTGCCGGGTCGAACGCTGCGTTCTCGTTCCGGAACTGCCTATTCGGCAGCTTCTCGGGATACCCCTTCGGATTGCATACGATCCGCGTCTCGCCGATCGTGTAGTCGAAGCTGTCGTGGGTGTGCCCATGGATCCAAGCCGACGGCTGGTATTTCTGGATCAGCCAGTCGAGATCGCTGGCGTACGGCGGCGTGAGCGTCTCCTGGAAGAACCTGGACGGCACGGACTTGGGCGAGGGACAGTGGTGGGTCACAACCACCGTATCGCCGTCGTGCGGCGTTGCCAGCGTGCTCTCCAGCCACTCGAGGCTGCGCTGGTGCATCGCCCGCGCATGCTGTGGCTCGAAAGGAATTGTCGAGAAATCCTTCAGCTTGATGCGGGCGAAGTCGTTCATGCCGCGCTCGGCGATATCCATGTAGCGGCCCAACAGCTGCTCGTTGCCCTTCGAATAGAGATCGAAATCAGTCCACAACGTGCAGCCGACGAACCTGGTGCCGTCGATGACCTCCACATCGTCGTCGAGCAGCGTGACGCCGGCGCGAGGGGCATACTGGCCAGCCAGGCGCTCCTCGCGCTCGATGCTGCTGCCATAAAATTCATGATTCCCGAGGACTGTGACGACAGGCATGTGCGGGCGGATGTAGTAGCGGGCCCACTCGACGGCGCGAACGCCGCCTTTGGCGATGTCGCCGGCGATGACCCACACGTCCGCGTCCGGGATGGCAGGCGGCTGCCAGGGGCCGAATTCGGTGTGCAAGTCGCTGATGGTCCAGATGCGCATGATGTACCTATTTCTTCACGGAACGCAGGATGTGCAGGATTGCGTGCGGCTAGGCCACCAGGTCCTCAAGGATGCCGTGGACTATGTTGCCCTGCTCGAAAGCCATAAGGGCCATTTCGTCGAGCAACGCCTGGTCATACCAGATAACGTAGTCGCGCTCGGCACCCAGGTGCCGGTTGGCCTCGTCGATGGTGTGGCCGATCTCGATCATCTCGGCGGCATTCTTGCGGGCAAGGGCCCAACGGGCTTTCGCGGTACGGGTAAACAGCTGCATCGGTCTCTCCAACGATGTGTGTGACTGCAGTGTCCCCCGGGGGGATGCATACATCCATCTAGATTTCTTCGTACCGCTCCGGCTGCTTCACTCGCTTGACGCCGATCGCCAGCTGGATCGCCGGGGGGATCGGACGCCGTGTCGTGGAATTGGAGAAGGTGCGCACAAGCACTCATGACATGATCGGGGAACTGCGCGCCGACGTGCGCGAGGCCATCGGCAGCATGAACGACGCCCGCGATACCGTCATCACCATCGCCGCCAGGCTCTATCCCGACAGCCCGAACCCCGTGCCGCCCCGCCGCGTCCGTGGACCGACCAAGAGCGGGAGCTGACCCATGGCCGACAAGCTCGCCGACCAGATCCAGTGGCTGCCTCCGAGCTGGTTCCCGGGCCGGATTGGGTTCTGCCCGTCGAAAGCCGCATGGGATCGCTTCATGTCGAAGATGAAGTGCGACCTGGCGTACCCGACCACTGCCGGCGGCTGCAGCTGGGTGGACGCGGAATCCGGCTACCATATCCTGATTACCCTGGACGATAGCCCCGAGGGCGAGGGCCCGTACGATCACCCCGGCATGCTGGTGCACGAGGCCGTCCATGCCTTCCGCTACCTGTGCCACCACATCGGCGAGCGCGAGCCGTCCAGCGAGTTCGAGGCCTACTCGATCCAGCACATCCATGCCGGCCTGCTTAAGGGCTACCGGGCAACCAGAGGGAAACGACCATGACTGCACACTCATACCGCGAACTCGCAGCCCAGCACCTGACCGGTCGCACCCGTGTCCGCAAGGGTTGGTTCGGTCTCGTCCCTCAGGTCGAGGTGATCTCGCCCAAGCCGCGCTACCCCAATCCACCGCCGCCTCCGGGCTCCAAGTCCGACGTATGGGACCAAGGCAGCTACACGTTCTGGCGGGATGCCAAGCTCGAGGACTACATCGTCCCGATCGAGGCGATGGTCCCGGGTCAGCCACGGACATGTCGTGGCGATGGCTCTCCGCCACCACCACCGAAGCGCTGACCATGCCCGCGCGCGACGGCTGGCAGACCCACGTATTCCCGCTCCCGAAAGCCATCGCCGTGGCCAAGCTGGTGACGAGCCATGGCATCGACGCCGCGGCGGAGCGATGGCACCACGTCGAACCGCGCACGCTCTACAAGCGCGGGCGGGCCGGAAGCTGCTGGAGCGCCGGGAGAAAACCTGACTGCAAAAGGTAAGTTGCGGGCGTGTTATCGTGACGCGCCCGCAACCTGCAGGTGAGTTGTCAGCGAGGTGCCGACAACGCTTCCAGTAGTCGATGCCGGGCGATATCCATCCTGTCGATAGCGTCCAGAAGGCCGACCACCGCCTTGCGATTGAACGCCTCGAGGCCGACGACCAGCGATCTCCTGTAGTCCATTTCGTACGCGGTTCCCCTGGCCGGCGACTCGATCAGCTGGATGCCGGCGAGGAGCGCCTCGATCTCGGACGCCGTGATGCCGGCGAGGACCGCTACGGCGTCGGTGGCGCGGCTCAGGTCGGCGGCGAGCTCCTGCATCGCCAGCATCGCATGGATTTCACCTTTGCCTCCGTTCCAGGCGTCAAGCAACGCTTCTGTCTGCAGGATCAGCCGCCGGTATTCCGAGATACGTTCAGCCAGGATATCTTCTGTCCGACCACTTATCATGCCAGTCTCGCCGAGCCGGACGAGTTCTTTCCGGCCATCCGGATGGCGGACGAGGAGGACGGCGAAATCAGCTTCCCACCCGCTCCACGCGATATCGCACATCCCGAGAACTTCGCCGGCGAAGTCGTCGGGTAGCATGGCGTCGATCTCGCCTGGGCGAGCCTTGCGTAGGTTGCTCATCGGTGCGCCTCACACGTCGTCTTATACCAATCACGTACACTCCCCAGCTTCCCGGGCGCGCCGCAGACTTCACATATGCGCGTCGACAGTAGCTCCGCGCTGTCGACGATCTGCTGTGCCAGGCCCTCGCCGGGGCCGTAATACAAGCGCAACTCGCCGAACTTTTCCTTCGTCTGCCTGAAGGGCTCGAGCTCCGGTGCCGCCTCCGCCAGCCAGTCAGCCATTGCAATGCACAGGTCGCCCCAGCCGGCATCGAACTCCATGCCGCCGCCGCGCAGGATCGGAAAATGAGTGGCGGCAGCCTCCCACCACGCGTCCGTCAGCGCCGGCACCGTCCAGGTCATCCGGTCCACGCGGCGGCTGCGGACGCGGTACGTGCGCGCCAGCAGCTCAAGGACGGCTTCCGCCGGCGGTCCGTGCTTGCCGCCCACGAGGACGCCGGGTTCGACGTCGTAGAGCATTCGGATGCCGGCATCGGAATGTGTCGCCCCACGCACGAGGAAGGGAGTGCCCTCGGGCAGGACGCGCTTGCCCTGCGCGGAGAACTCGTCGACCAGGCCAGCCGCGAATGCGAGGTATTCCATATCGTCAGCCATGCATGATCTCCTCGGCAGCGATCACGCCGATCTGCGCCAGCGCGTCGATCACATTGTCCCGCCATGGAGTGCCAGGAGCGACCGCCAGCAGGGCACGGATCGTTTCCGGATCGGCCTTATCCAGGGCGGCGGTAGCCAGCTGGCGCTCGGCATCGGTGCCCAGGCGGACCACCTGCCCGACTGCGTAGACGTAGCCGCTGCGGGCAAGCGCCCGGTCCAGATCGTCGGCCATCACGCGGCCTCCATCACGATGACCGCGGCATAGGCCGACATCAAGCTTGGCCGGTAGCGGGACGCGTCGGCCAGGGCGACGACCTCGGCCAGGTCGGCATGCGTCATGGTACGGCGGCAACGATCGGCGGCATGCCGGAGCTGCCTGTCGTCGTCGTGCACGGAGATCTGGAGAAGCACGTCACGGAAGGATTCGCAGGTTTCGAAATACATCAGTTCATCCCCATCGCGCGTTCACGGTTTTCCACGAAGACCTCCAAGACCTTCCGTAGCCTTCGGAGCGATCCCCCCGGCCACGCCTGCTTGATGATCTCCAACTCGTCCCGGCTTAGTCCCGCCACCCACCTGGGATCGCGGCCTTGGTTCGTCGCGATGTCGGCGAGTATCCGCTGCGTTAGCGAACCGATGTGCTGCCATGTCGGATCGGGGACGCGGATCACGGTAAGCCGGTCCAGGAGTGGTTCCGGGATTCCCTCCAGTGAATTTGCAGTGCAGAAATAGGAGACCGCCGACAGGTTTACCGGCACCTGCAGGGCGGGGTCCTCATAAGCGGCAGCGGTGCCGGGTTCCGTGAACGACAGCAAGGCGTCCAAGAAATTGCCGTTCGTCCGTCCCGTCGCCGCCTTCTCCAGCTCGTCGATGCCGACGACAGGATTGGCGACGCCGCCCCGGGCGATGAGCTGCAGCGACTTGCTGATGCCGGCAGTCCCGTAAGCGAAAGGGGTGCCGCCGAACGAGGCGTCGGCCTCCGTCGCGCCGTTGATGACAGTGATCGGCAGACCCACGGCAGACGCGATCGCCCGCGCCAAAGACGACTTGCCTGATCCACGGTTTCCCACGAGCAAGTAGTTGCCATGAAAGTATGGCTTCCCGACTTGCGGATTCAGCACGCGGTCGATCACGTCCGCGCAATGCGGATGGCTTTCCAGCACCGCGTTCCGTACCTCCGCTAGCCGCTCCGTGCCGACAAGCGGCAAGGACTTGCCGACGATGGACTTCACCCGCGTCAACAATTCCTGGCGGAACTTGTTCGGGTCCTTCGTCGGCATGTCGCCGATGACGACAAGCCCGCGCTCGGGCTCCCGCTCATACGGGATCTCGTCGGCAATCTCCGGTTCCGGGACCGGCTTGGCGATCTCCGCAAACACGGCTTCCAGGCCGGTCGCCGCTTGCTTGCCCGCCTCTTGCTCGCTTTCCAGCCACTCGCGAACTAGCTCGTGGTTGTTCGCCAGCGTTCCAAGCTGCCGCAGTCGTGCGAAGCCTTGCCCCCGTGCATCGTCCGTATCCTCCGCCTCGAGCCCGTCGTCCGTGCGGAAATTGCGATGCAGCGACATCAGCCCGACGACCAGCGCGGCTTGATGTATCCATGCGACCTGCTCGTGTGGCCGCCGCGATCCGAGCGTCTCCATCGCCAAGGTGGAGATCGCATCCGACAGCCCCCTGATCGCCGCATGAAATAACAGGTGCCGGCTGAAATCACCGGTCAACAAGGTCTCCCGGTATGCCGTCCAGCAGTTATCAGCCGTCGGCACGTCATGCGCGATGTCCAGCGCCTGGCGCGCGACGCGGGGCAGCATGTCGCGCGCCAGCTCGATCGTAATGACTTGGCGCAGATCAAGCAGCGCGCTGTCCTGGAAGCAACCGTGTCCCGCACAGCGGTCGCCCGCGTGCGGGATCACCGCGCCGGACAGGATGTCGGACTCGCGCTTGAGCCAGGTACGCTGGTCAGCCAGAAATAGGGGAGGGATCGCCGCAGGGGCGCTGGGTGGTGTCATCTGAACGCCCATTCAAGCGTTGCAATTACCGCCAAACGGTTATTGCGAGACACGCCATGAAGCACGGCTTACGTCAGATGTCTACGGATGGCCCTCGTGATCCTTAACCAACCATTACCTGATCTTGTACGCCATCATCTGCTCGTAGAAGCGCGATACCTGCGCCGCGATCACTTCGCCGTCGAGGCCCTTGCCGTGCTCCTCGATCAGCCGCTCGAAGGCCTGCGGGAACTGGTTCAGCCGCAGGCGTTCTTCCTGGGAGTAGACATATTCCAGCACGTCGTCGGGCGGCACCACCGACCACGAGATCCATTTCTGCGCCGTGCGCTGGGCGACACCGCCGCAGGCCCGGGCCAGCCTCGACGATTGGCTATCCGGGAATATGTAGAAGACGGCGTCCCTGAAGCGTTCCTTCTCCGGGGACGGCCCGCCGTCGTCTACAGGTTGCGGCTTCATGCCGCCGAAGCCTTTGGGTTCTGCCATCCGTCCGCTCCCGGGAAATCATTCCCTGGAGCATTACCGGCTTGAACCCTATGCCGCAACATCGTCGTCGAGCTCTGGCCCGGGATAGCTTTCCAGCGCGTGCTGGAGGATGTCGACGCACTGCGCATGCGCGAGACGGAAATCCGGCGACGGCAGCTCGCGGTTGATCTTATCGAAGTGGGTCTCGAGCTTCTCGTCCGTCATCCTGACAGCGGGGTACAGCAGGCGAAGACGGTAGGTCGCGAGGCGCCGGACATTTGCGTCGCGGTCCATTCGGACCACGTGCGCCAGTTCGGCCACCAAAATGGCGAGGCCGATCCGGTGAAGGGGGTGGGCGCGGGTCATGCGGCTACCCCCACATTGGCGACGACGATATGGTGTTTGGTATCGACTGCCGCCTGGACGTTGTAGCCAACGACGCCACGATGGTCGCTGCCGGTCGCCATGGCCCGCGCGTCCGGATCGGTAAGCGAGATCTGCTCATCGGGAGCGGCTTGCAGTTGCCGGCCAATCTCCTCGAGTTCCCCAAGTCGCCCGCGCAGCGAGGCCAATCGTTCGGTCAGATGGTCGACGCGTGGCGTCGCCGGGCCAGTTTCTACACTGTCGGCTTGCTCAAGCTCGGCGAGATAGCGTGCGATGCTCTCCTCGACATGGCCCTTCCGGCGCGCCAGCTTGCCCTTGGTGTAGTTCTTCTCGTGGGTGTTCACCGCCCGCAGGCGTGACCCGTCAATGGCCACCATGCTGCCACCCATCAGACCAAGAGCACGGCAGATGGCAACAAAGCGCTGACACGCGATCTGGATCGTGCCGGCATTGTCATGGCGGAAGTCGGCTATGGTCTTGAAGTCCGGCGCCAGCTTGCCGGTCAACCACATCACCTCGATATTGCGGCCAGCCTCGCGCTCGAGTTTCCGGCTCGAGGTCAGCTGGTGCAGATAGCCATAGACATAGAGCTTGAGCATCGTGCCCGGTGCGTAGCCGGGCCTGCCGGTCGACGCCGGCTGCACGCGGGCGAAGCCGAGTTCGGCAAGATCGAGTTCATCGACGAAAGCATCGATGATGCGAACCGGATTGTCTGGATCCACATAATCCTCAAGGCAGGCCGGCAAAAAGCTCGCCTGGTCACGGTCTACAGCTTCAACGAAACGTCCCATCCGGCGCCCCCGAAGCAGTGCCAGATCATAGCATCATCAGGAGTTTTCACACAGCCTCGGGTGGGTAGCGGACTGGCAGATTCCGGGGGCCACGTTTCAGAAGCTGCCGCTCTATGAGAAGGCCCGGCATACTCGGGCCTTGTGAGACGTGCGCTGGCACAGGCGGAAGTCTCTGCTCTGCACTCCATTTTTGTCCCTGCTTGGAAAAGCCCTGCTCGTCAGCTTGGTCTTGTCCTCGGTTTCTTGACAGGTGCCTTTTTCCGGGAGGCGGCGGCGTTGGCAGGCCTTTATGTTCTGTTCCTCGGCTTTGCATTCTACGGGCCCCTCTTGGCAGGGGAACCCGATGCAGGTGGGGTTTTTCATCAACCATCTCACATTCATGGCCGGCTTGCTGTTCGCCCCCGTGCATGGACCGGGCGGACGCTGACCCTCGCTTCGCCGGCGTCATGGCGCGCATGGTCAGCTCACGACACGGATAGTCGTTCATCAGGCAAGAGGAGGGCATAATGCTCAGACGCACTTTCCTGTCACTGTCGGCGGCGCTGGTACAGCTCATTGCTGTGCCCACACGAGCCCAATAAGCCGACCAGCCGCACAACGGGCGGCCAGGTCCTGGCAAATGGATGCTACTCCTCCGGGGGTTGCAGTTGCCGACGATACAGGATCCCCCATTCATGCAGCCCGGCGAGGACGGGCTCCAGGGAATGGCCCAGCGGGCTTAGTTCGTATTCGACCCTGGAAGGAACTTCGGCGAAGACGGTCCTGACGACGACTCCGTCCTGCTCCAACTCTCGCAGCTGCAGCGTCAGCATCCTCGGTGTCGATCCGGGGACTAGATGGTGAAGTGCGCCAAAGCGACGTCGTCCGCTCAGCAGTGCATAGAAAATCAGTGGCTTCCACACCCCGCCCACAACGGAAAGGGTTGCCTCTATCGGGCATCCCGTTCTCTGCTCAGACCGCTTCCAGCGCATCGCATTACTTTCAAGAATGGTACTCGCAGCCAAACTTGTGCGTACTTGTTTGTGCCCGCCGCATCACTCAGTTTGCCGACACAGCGGCCAGAGATGGCGGAAATCGGGAGTGCTGCCATATGAGCTTAACCGACGAGAACAAGGCGTTCATCCAGGAAATGATCAGTTCAAAGAGGCGCCTCGAGGACTACCCCGATCGTTTCGACGATGACCTGATCATGCATGAACCAGCGTCCCTGCCCTTCGGGGGGACATATCGGGGATTAGGTGAGTTTCAGAAGTTCTATCCCGCGGTGCGGGCGTTCTATGACTTCGATCGCTTTGAGCTGCTTGGAGTGTACGGTGATGGGGATATCGTGTTCGCCACCATTCGCGCAGGTCTGGTCGGTTCTGCCGGGACAATCCATTTGGCCGAGCAGTTTCTGTTTGCTGGAAGCAAGCTGGTGGAGGTTCGCTTGCACATTTGCGACGACGGTGCCGCAGCCAAGCGCCTGCGGCGATGAGAGCGGCATTCCGGCTCGGCTCCGGACCGCCCCTTTGGGGTGGTATGCTGTCAGTCGGCTTTAAGAAGACGTCTGGGAAAATTCGACATTGCGGCCCAGGAATGCGGTCGCGCAGGAATCTGCCGACCTTGGATGACCGCATCATGTCCCGCGCCGGATGTAGCTCACGTCGTGCGAGGTTCAGAACTTCCATTGGCGAACATGGATCGCGGCAACATTGCGGAAGCCGCGATCTAAGGTTGTCGACTACTTATAGGCAGCAACGCCGGCAAGTGCACAAGACTGCGCGGTCTGAATGTAATTGGCCACCTTCTCTACGCCGATCACCCATGGGTTGGATGAGCTCGTCTCGCTTAAGGCATGCTTTTCGTAAGTGTTGTCGAGGCCCGGGTGGTTGGCAATCATCACGTCCGCGCCTTGATCCCGCACGAGAGATTCAAAACGTTCTGCGGACGCTGCGTAGGTGCGGAACCATTCGATCTTTTCATCCCCTTCAGCACCGCCGAAGCCAAAGCCCGTACCGCCCCACTGAGCAACAACGTGTTCGCCATCGTCACCCTGGACGTTGAAAATGGTCGACACCGTGCCCGGTGTATGACCAGGGGTGATGTAGAAGCGGAACGTCGTGTTGCCCAAGGTCAGTTCTTGGCCGTCTTCAATGACCTGGTCCTTGACGGGCTTGGTGTCAGGCTCCCCGCGACCGTTACTCATAAACTCCCACTCGGGCTCCGCCATCAAAACCTCAGCGCCGTACTTGTCCTGCAACTCGCGCGCAGCGCCGTAATGGTCGGCGTGACCATGGCCGATGACGATGTATTTGATGTCCTTGGGATCGAGGCCAAGCGTCTCTAGGCCGCTTTCAATCAAGTGCCCCGAGTCCGGATAGAGCGCATCGATAAGGACAAGCCCTTCGCCCGTATCCACCACCCAGGCCGATGCTGAGCTTTCCCAAAAAGAATATTCGCCAACGTAATAGAGGTTGTCAAAAACCTGCATCGGAATGGCGCGCTCGATAGACTCCGAACGTGCATTTTCAGGCGTTGCAATCTTGCCCGCGCTCGAGTTTTCGATCCGGGGACAGATCATGTTGAAAAGGTTGTAGTGGTCAGTTCCTGCCGCTGCATAAGCGTCGCGGAAATGGTCTGCAACGTTGCCCTCATCTTGCGCGAACACCGCACCTGAAGCCATGAAGGCCAGCGAGGCAGCCGCAAAGACTGATAGGGTCGACATCGATTTCAATTTCGTCTCCTCAGGAAATCCAGCGGGCCGTTTCTTTGCTCTTCATAGTTCATTGAGCTCTTAGCGACGCTGGTGAGCGATGCAGAGGATCTGACCGCACTCGAATGTACGAACTAGTTAGTTTATGTCAATCTGCTCTTGTGCTTCTTGGTGAAATCGGAGGTCCACCCGAAGCACTGCACCAGAGAGAGGTCTTCCAGCCTCTGGTCCGGCCCACCGATACCGCTCGATTGGACATCACAAGGACTGACCGGAACCCTCATTGACTTAACTAACCAGTTCGTACACCATTTACGTTAGGGAGCGGCTTTGGGCTGGCCGACGGCCACTTGACGAATGAAGCAAATACTCAACGCTGACACTTCCTATGTAAGCCCCCACTGGGAGGAGGAACCTCTGCCTGATCGTCATTCAGATTTGGGGGCCGACCCGATGCAAAATATATTCAACCTAACGGGAAGAGAATTCACCTTATGAATAGGATGCTGAAATTAGTCGCGGCGGGCCTGTCGTCCCTAGTTGTCCTGTCAATTGGCATTTTTCCGAGTGCGGCTCAGACCAAACCGACAGTTCAAAGCTCGAGCGTAGAGCGTCCAGAGTCGATAATTTATATCGGCAACAGCTTTTTCTACTTCAACAATGGAGTAAGCGGGATGATCTCGCGGATCATGGCATCCGCAGATCCTGATTATAATTTGCGATCGTCACTTGTTACAATCAGTGGCTCCGGATTCGACTGGCATGACGTCGAGTCTTACTTCCGTCCTGATGCGATCGGCCGGTACACAATCGGTGGCGACAACGTCGTGACTTTCAACGAACCGGGCCGTCTGTTCGACTTGGCGGTCATGATGGATTGTAGCCAGTGTGCGGTTCATCCGCAGCTAAAGGACATATTCTACGAGTACGCGAAAAAACACTCCGAAACGGTTCGAGAAAACGACGCTGAACCCGTATTTTTCATGTCATGGGCCTATCTAGACAAGCCGGAGATGACAGAACAACTTGCCGAAGCCTACACCCGCATAGGGAACGAAAATAACGCGCTAGTCATCCCGGCGGGGTTGGCATTTGCCAGGTCGGTTGCAGAGCGACCCGACATAACGCTGTACACTGCTGACAACCGCCACCCAACAATGGAAGGAACCTATCTAGCAGCCCTCACTACCTACGCAGCAATTTTTAAGAAGAATCCAGTTGGCGTGACTTACACCGCTGGTTTCGAGCCAGACGTTGCGGAGTTCCTGCAGACGGTGGCGTGGGAGACGGTCAACGAATACCTCGCACCCTGATTGCAATCGTTCTGGTCGCAAGTGAAAGATAGTTGCGCCCTGTCGTAGAGAAAGCCCCGTTGCTCTTTGAGCACACGTGGCTTTCTTTAGTGGAACTGCCCGCCGACCTTGCCCGGCTTATGGCCCCTGCGAGAGAAAACAGGCCCGTTTGATGGTACTCTGTTCAGACCCGGAGACATGTATGCTGTCTGGGAGCGCTCCGTCGATGTTATGCGTCGTCACCGGCAGAAACCAGCATTTTGACGAGTCAAAGTCCCATACCAGCGATTGACGCACTGACCGCCTGAGTAGCTGATCGTGCGTTGCACTAGCCTACTCACCAGCTGAATTGCTGGGAGGGAACGTCCGCTTCCAACGAATAATGTCAGGCCGTCGAACGACCGAGATGGGCTCGGCACCAGACTGACGGTTCTGGGCGCCAGGATACCGGCGGCGTCGGGGGTGGGTTTCAGACCGGCGGCTTTAGGACGTATAGCTCGGGTTAGCGGACGTTCGGTGCGCCCGTTGCATGGCAACATTGAAGCTTCATACCGCTGAGGTTCTGCCATTGGAGCCCTTGCGGTGCAGTCTTGATCGGCCCTGAGTCACATCGGCTTGCATATTAAGGTGTCGAACCAGCATCAGCTTCGTGTCAGCGCAGCATTGCGAGCTTTGGAGCCGTCCCAACCGGATCTTCCCCCGTTTACTTTAGCCCGCCTCGGTCAGTTCGGATGATTGCTTGGGAGCAAAAGAAGTGCATGAAGCACTCAGGTGACGACGGAGCTCCTACCTGTTATCAGGACGATGCATCAGTAGAGGTGCTGGAGGTTGCACGTGTCCGCACTCACTCGAAACAACGTGTCGGTTAGAGGGTCAGGTAAGCGGCCCATCATGTTCGCACATGGCTTCGGCTGTGATCAGAACATGTGGCGGTTCGTGGCTCCCGAGTTCGAAAACGATTTTAGAATCGTCCTATTCGATCATGTGGGTGCCGGTGGTTCCGATCTCTCGGCCTATTCCCGCGACAAGTACGCTCACCTCAGCGGGTATGCTCAGGACGTTCTGGACATCTGCGACGAACTTGACCTTGAAGACGTAACTTTCGTTGGTCACTCCGTAAGCAGCATGATCGGCGCACTCGCGGCCAAGCAGCGGCCTGAGCTGTTTGCTAATCTGGTGATGGTGGGGCCGTCCCCGCGATACATTAACGACGATGGATACGTTGGTGGCTTTGCAGCCGAACAAATCGAAGAACTCCTAGCATTTCTCGATTCCAACCACATGGGCTGGTCCCAAGCGATGGCACCCACCATTATGGGGAACTCCGAAAGGCCCGAACTTGGTGAAGAGTTGACCAACAGCTTCTGCCGTACAGATCCAGAAATCGCCAAGCACTTCGCCCGTACCACATTTACTTCCGACAACCGCGCTGATCTCGACGGCCTGACCACTCGTACGCTGATACTCCAGTGCAGCGAAGACGTGATTGCGCCGCAGGAAGTGGGAGAGTACGTGCACGCCAAAATCCCGAACAGCCAACTGGTGGTTCTCAAGGCAACGGGTCACTGTCCAAATCTGAGTGCTCCTGCAGAGACCATAAAGGCGATCCGCGCCTTTGTCTGAAATCCTGCACTATCCGGATGAGCGTCAGCTTGCCGAATATATCGACTTCTTCGACCATGCTCCGTGCGGATATATCGTGGCTGGAGAGGGCGGCCGTATCGAGCGGGTCAATACGACGTTGGCAGAATGGATTGGCACGCCTGCCGATGAGCTAATCGGCAGACGCTTCCAGGACCTGCTCAATATCGCAGGCAAGATCTATTACGAAACGCACTTTGCGCCGTTGCTGCGCATGCAAGGGTACTTCAACGAGGTGGCGCTTGATCTGGCCATACCAAGCGGGGGCATCATGCCTGTGCTGGTGAACGCCAGGGAAAGTCGAGACGTTGACGGCAATGTCCAATCCCTGCGAATTTCGCTGTTCAATGCTACTGATAGGCGTCGATATGAGCGTGAACTGCTCCAGGC
The DNA here is from genome assembly GCF_004005995.1 of Devosia sp. 1566. NCBI lineage: Bacteria > Pseudomonadati > Pseudomonadota > Alphaproteobacteria > Hyphomicrobiales > Devosiaceae > Devosia > Devosia sp. 1566. The sequence goes on along the minus strand of NZ_CP034767.1, from coordinate 2,665,714 downwards.
CAGAGGCGATCTGGAGCGAGCCAACGCTGCTCTTGCAGATCTCAATCGCGATCTCGAGCATCGAGTAGCAGAAGCACTCGCCCAAAGGATCGAAGCGGAAGAAAAGCTTCGGCAGGCGCAGAAGATGGAAGCCATTGGCCAGCTCACCGGGGGCGTGGCGCACGACTTCAACAATCTTTTGACGGTCATCATGGGCGGGCTGGATACCGTCGGACGGTATGCTTTGCAGCTCGCCGAAGACGAACCACGTAGAAGGATCGAACGCGCACAAAAGATGGCGATGCTCGGAGCGCAACGAGCGGCATCGCTTACAGCACGCCTCCTCGCATTCTCGCGGCGGCAGCCCCTGGACCCAAAGCCTCTCAACATCACACAGCTCATTCGAGAGACGTCAGACCTGCTCCAGCGAACCCTCGGTGAAACAATCGCATTGGAGTCGGTTGAATATGCTGGTTTGTGGCCGGCACTGGTTGATGTGTCGGAGCTCTCCAACGCCCTTGTCAACCTGGCGGTGAACGCTCGCGATGCTATGCCTTCTGGTGGGAGGCTGACTATTGAGACCAGCAACATCTATCTCGATGAGAGCTACCTAGCACCGTTTGATGAGCCGATCCCGCCAGGCCAGTACGTTTTAGTCGCGGTCTCCGACACCGGTACGGGAATGGACAAGGACACACTGTCCAGGGTCTTCGAGCCGTTCTTCACGACCAAGGAAGTGGGCAAGGGAACGGGCTTGGGACTCAGCCAGGTCTATGGCTTCGCGCGCCAGTCAGGCGGGCACATCCGCATTTACAGCGAGTTAGGCAACGGCACGACGGTCAAGCTCTACCTCCCGCGCGCTCAAGTATCGGAAGATGCTCGTCCAGTGATGGATACGGCTATCAATCTGGGTGGACATGAGTCCATCCTGGTCTGCGAGGACGAGCCGGCCCTAAGGGCGTTTTGCGTCGAAGCGTTGAGAGACCACGGGTACCACGTGATCGAAGCGGGTGACGGACATGAAGCGCTTGAACGCCTTCGCGCTCACCCCACAACCGGTCTGCTTTTCACCGACGTTGTGTTGCCCAATGGGATGAACGGTCGCCACTTGGCCAACGCAGCGCGCGAAGCTGTCCCAGGTATCAGGGTTCTTTTCACCACCGGATACACCCGAAACGCCATTGTTCACCACGGTCGGCTTGATCCGGGAGTGGTCCTGCTTTCCAAGCCATACACAGTGCAGGCGATGCTGGCTAAAGTCCGATCGACGCTGGACAGCTAGTTGCGACATAACAAATCTGACCGCCTGTGGGCTTTTCTCTCGCCTGCCTCAAGCTGTTGCTGACTTGCGCAGCGCTGCTCCGGACAATCTGTTTGTTGAACCTGGCTTGGCTGCTACGCGGTGGCCTGCGGACTGGCGGCTTACCATCAGCAAGTGACCAATTGCACGTCGGATCAGTCTGCTTACCGCAGGGTGCGGCGTACATGGTAACCACCTGCCGCCTGAGCGCCTCTGGTGCGGCCACGGCTACTGTGAAGCGGGAGCTTCACTTGCCGCAGGGTGTTCATCCAACACGAACCCCCGCTAAAGTTCCGATGAACGTTTTGCGCCGGGACGCCGTTCCGGCGCAGATCCAGGCCAAGGGACAGCCGAGCTGCTTCCTCAGGTGAGCCCACACTCTGGATGAACTCCGTGGCGGCACCCTCAGCCGGGGCACAATCCACAACTCGGTACTTCCGGCTCAAGGGCCTATTTCTCCCTCGTCACAAAATCTAAGTCAGCCACCAGCTGTGGGGGTTAGGGCTCAATTAGTTCACTTCTGGCAGGTCGCCGTGGCGGAATACGATGGTTCGCTCCGCCACCTCACCACCGGCAGCGTGTGTCGGTTGTGTCCACGCAATCACCGCCAGATAGGATCGCACCAGCTGCTCGGCGGCGTTGTACGCTGCTGATTCATCCCGCATCTTACGTGGCGCGAACGCCGGCACCATCTTGCCCGCCTCGTCTAGACGGAAAGCCTGTAGCAAAACCAGCTTTGACGAGGTGAATTTCTTCGTATCCATGAGGCGTTCTATCGTGAAACCGCTGCGAAGTAGCGAAGAACAGGACATTCTCAACAGCGTACGCGAACGCGGTGCTCGGGTGCACGTGGCCAGGCGCCAGCCCTAGCTACGGATCCGAGGGTTTCTTGTTTGGATTGGGAGGCGGCTTGGCTGGCTCCTCAACCGGGGTCGCATCGGCATCGCTACCAGGCTCGACGTCGGCGAGGGCGGGATCGGGTTTCTTCTTCTCTGTGTCCTTCGGAGAATTGGGCATGGCTGACCTCATCTGAAACAGAACCAATCCGCGCTGGAGGTAGTTCGTTCCCTGGGTCACTATGAGCCGGACGCCGGCGCGACGGCAAGGTTTCTGCGACCAATTCAAACCTGGTTTAGTTCCCCGTCGGGCCAATTTGACCCTATCGTGCCCTCCACTGCTCGAGGCACCCGGCACCTTCGCGCTTTTGACATTCCAGTTGGGCATACGCCACCCGGTTGGGCATACGCCACGCTTCCATTTCAGGCGCACGGGCTGGATCGCGTCTCGAGGTCAATGAGCAGCGTTTCGGGGGCGCTCCGATTCGAGCTCTTTACGATGATGCTGCCTATCCCTTAGAACGCGCGAACTGAGTTGGGCCCTGAAGGTGTCAGAAGCAATATGAGTGAAGCCGTCGAGAAGTCGAGTTCGCTCCTGCGGAATGCTAAGAATCTCGCACGCGCTGTAGACGCTGCTGGAATTGCCCTCTGGTCGTGGAACGTTGATAGCGACGCGCTCACCATGGACGATCAGGCCTACGATCTATGGGGTTTGGGGCGGGGCGCCCAGGTCACGTTCGAGGATCTATCCGCCCATATCCACCCTGCTGACCGGGATCGGGTCCGAGCTGCCTTCACCGCTACACGGGCAATACTCGGCCCCTATGAGATCGATTTCCGCATCATGGTTGGTGAGGAGCTTCGCTGGATCTCGGCCCGTGGCAAGGGGGACGATGAGGGTATCGTCGAGCGCCTCATGTTCGGTGTTTTTCTGGATGTGACGGGCCGCAAACAGGCCGAAGAAGGACGAGAACTCCTTGCCGGCGAAATGAGTCATCGCGTCAAGAACCTGCTGGCCATTGCCACCGGTCTGACTGCGATCACCTCCCGATCCACGTCCACCGTCACCGACATGGCGCGTGAGCTGACGCAGCGACTGACAGCCCTGGACCGAGCCCATGATCTTGTTCGTCCATTGCCCGGTCAGACCGACGCCGCGGCAGCTTTGCTCGGCGATCTGCTTTCCGTGCTGCTCGCGCCCTACGACGACCTAGGGGCCTTCAGTGGGCGCATCCGAGTCTCGGTGCCTCGCATGATCGTGGGCGAAAGTGCAACGACCACACTCGCATTGATCGTGCACGAACTGGCAACGAACTCCCTCAAGTACGGCGCGCTCTCATCATCGACCGGTATGATCGATGTTTCCTGCTCGGCCAGAGACGAAGCGGTAACGGTGGTCTGGACGGAGCGAGGAGGTCCCGAGGTGGTACCGACCAGCGTCCCAAAAGGGTACGGCACCAAACTCGTCGAGCGCAGCATCACCAATGCGCTACGCGGGTCCATCCACTATGCATGGGAGGAAGATGGTCTCATCGTCACCCTAAGAATCGATCCCGCCCGCCTGGCAGACTGAGCGTCGGTCAGTTGGTTAAAAGGTGCGATCGTTTTGTTACGCATTCTGTAGCACCCGCGTGCCCCGCCTCCTATATACGGCAAATGGAAAACACAAACCGAGGCCGTCCGGAAGCCCGCCCGCATTATCCCAGCGTTCAGGCGCGCTCCGCGGATCTGTTTGTACATTTGCTGGGTCTCGGCCTCGCCCTCCTTGGCGGCGCCATCCTGCTTTGCATGGGCATCCAGGATCCAGCCCCTGGCAGGCTTGCGGTCATCGCGATCTATTCGCTTAGCGCGGTATGCATGTTCGGGTTCTCCACAGCGTACAACTTCGCGCCGGCTGAATGGAAGCCCGTGCTGCGCCGGCTCGACCATGTCGGCATCTTCCTGATGATCGCAGCCACTTATACGCCGTTCACCGCGTATTTGCTGTCCGGAGCCTGGGCCTGGTCGCTGACCACGACCCTGTGGGTGCTGGCCGGCGTGGGAATTGCCGGCAAGATCTTCCTGCCGCCGATCAGCCAGAAGGTCTGGGTGCCCATCTACCTGGGCCTGGCCTGGATCGGCGCCATCGCAGCGGTCCCCCTTGCGGAGATAACCTCCGCGGTGGTGCTGTGGCTCCTGGCACTTGGCGGCGCTTTCTATTCAGCCGGTGTTCTCTTTTACGCCAACAAGCGCCTGCAGTTCGCCAAAGCCATCTGGCACGGCCACGTCGTGGCCGCGGCCGCGACGCACTGGGCAGCCGTGCTGGTGGGACTGTTTGTGGTACACTCCTGATAGCAGTGGCCCAATCCGACTGGCGCAGCGTTGAGGAACGGACGCTGGGCTTTGGCAGTATTATAAGCGCTGCAGGTCCGCTCCGGGTCCAGATGTCGATAACGGGGCGGGAAGACCGTACGCTGCTAGCTCTGGAACAAAGCAAAGCGAACGGCCTAATTCCATTCACCCAGATATACGACTGGCGGAACCACAAAGGTCGACCACAATGAAGCGCTACTCCCACCGCTTGTTTCTAGGGCGCTGGGCGACGCACGGCGCCCACCCCTTCATCGGTCTACCTGGCGATAAAAGAGCCTATAGGCCCTCATGTCGGAGCTGAAGAGGTATCGTCCGTCGGTCCAGACCATGGCGTACCGCCGTCATCTCGGACGATCAGCAAAATGACTGGTGGCTGGATCGCGGCTGAGCTGCAGCAACGCGCTACTTCTCGGCAAGGCACTGACGTCGGCTTTCAGGCCGCGGAACGAAGAGCGTGAACGGCAGAATGGGGTCGCAAGCAGTCCGGCAGGAACGCGCCCCATCCCAGACGTTTCGGTAGCCTCTACGGTTCCCTGAAAGCTGCCATTCTGCCGCGGGGCAGCGGGCGGACCGAGCGGCTGTCATCAAGAGATAGCCACCGGCACCTCAAGCCCATGGTTCGCGTGAGGACGAAAGAATCGTCGCTGCGTCCTAGCAGCCTTGGATATCTCGTTGCGACTGGACACTACTAACAGCTGCTGAGCAATCCATGCCCCAACCTACATCGGTAGCACGTCCGGGGCTTAGCGTCGTTTGCTGCGGCCGCTGGGAAGATCGGGGATGGCGTCGAATTCGTAGTCCAACCTTAGAGGCCCTTGATCATGCCGCCATCGACGCGGAGCATGCTGCCGGTGATGTAGCTGGCCTGCTGGCTGGCGAGGAACGCAACCACGGCCCCAAACTCACTGGCTTCGCCATACCGGCCAACGGGGATTTCGTTGCGCGAGGCTTGCTGCACGGCGCTTAGGCTTGCGCCGGTGCGGCTGGCTTTGCCCTCGTCGAGTTCACGCAAGCGATCGGTATCGATGCGGCCGGGCAGCACCATGTTGACGGTGACGCCGTGCTTGGCGACCTCGCTTGCCAGGGTCTTGGACCAGCCGGCGATTGCTCCACGCACGGCGTTGGACAGTGCCAGCCCCGCGATGGGAGCAACAACGCCCGACGAGCCCACGGTGATGACGCGGCCCCACTGCCGCTCGATCATCTGCGGCAGCAGGGCATCGGTAATGGCGTAGAGCGAAGTGGCCATCGACTGGAAGGCCGCGAGCCAATCCTGGCTGGCTTGGCCCTGGGCGGGGCCAGCCTTGGGACCGCCGCTGTTGTTGACGAGGATGTCGACGCCACCTTCGACCTTGACCCGCTCGATCAGCTGCTGCACTGAGCTGACGTCGGCGAGATCCACCGCATAGTCGCCAGAGCGCGCTGCCACCAGGACGGTGACGCCTTCGGCGGCAAGCGCTGCAGCGCTGGCAGCGCCAAGGCCGCGACTGCCACCCAAAACCAGTGCGCGTTTTCCGTTAAGACCAAAATCCATCAGGCAAGTTCCTTCAGTTTGCGCGCCTGGCGCAGGGCGAGGCGTTCGACTTCAGCTACGGCCTTGGGTGCGAGCACTGCGCCTGGGCGTCGTTGCGTGGCGCTGGCGATAGCGCCGCGCTGGGCCAGAGTATGCTTGCGAACTGCAAGACCGAGGCCCGGCTGCTGTTCGTAGCGTACCAGCGGTAAATAGGCGTCGAAAATGTCCTGTGCGCGTTCCATCTCGCCGTTGCGGACCAGACGAACCACGTCGACCATCATCTCGGGGTAGGCGAATCCGGTCATCGCGCCATCAGCGCCGCGCTCCATTTCTTCGGGCAGGAACACGCCGCCATTCCCGCACAGGATCGACAGGCGCCGGCGTCCCTTGGCCTCGGCATTGCGGATATCGGAAATCTTGGCAAGGCCGGGCCAGTCCTCGTGCTTGAGCATGACGATGGAGGGCATGTCCTCGACGATGCGGCCCAACAGGGACGAGCTGACGTGAATGCCAGTGACCAGTGGGAAATCCTGCAGCACGAGCGGCACGTCGGTGCCGATGGCGGCAACCACGTTCTGGTAATAGCCAAAGATCTGATCGTCGGTCTTGAGCGATCCGGGCGGAGCGACCATGACACCGGAAGCGCCCAAATCCATGACGGCCTTGGTCAATTCCTCAATGGCCGCCAAACCGGGCGCCGAGACGCCGACGATGATGGGCTTGCCTGCAGCGCGGGCCAGGGTGCGGCGCGTCACATCGAGCGCCTCGCTCTGGGTCAGCTTGGGAGCTTCGCCCATGATGCCCAGAATGGTCAGCCCGCCGGCGCCCTTTTCGAAGTAAAAATCGGTGACGCTATCGATGCTTGCATGGTCGATCGCCATGGTCTCGGTGAACGGCGTGACGGCAATAACGAATACGCCGTTGGTGTCGGTGTTAATCAGAGGCATTGGATAAGCCTGTTATTGGAACCAATGGGAAGCCAGACGAGGCGCGTATTTGCCGTCGCCGGGTGTGTTGACAATGGCAGAACCATCCCAAGCCAGCCTGCCGCCCACATAGGTGCGGGCGACGCGGCAATCGAATTGCCGGCCATGGAAGGGGCTCCAGTTGAGCGCGTCATGGGCTATGGTTTCATCCCATACCTGCGGCTCAAGGGCGAGGATGGCAATATCGGCATCGGAACCGGGTTGCAGAACGCCCTTTTGCGGCCAGAGGCCAAAGAATTTTGCCGGTCGCTCGGCCAGTTGCTCGACGGTCAGCCGCAGGGCATCGAGCTGGCGAGTGGCGGCGCCGGTGTAAAAGGCGTGCAGAAGGGTTTCAAGACCAGGCACGCCGGCACCAGCGTCGAAGATCGAGGGCGTGAACTTGTTGTCGATCGGCCAGCTGGAATGATCGGAACTGACAAAGGCGACACGGCCAGCAACCACATCGTCCCAAAGCGCCTCTATCTGGCCCGGACGGATGGGTGGATTGACCTTCATGCGGGCACCGAGAGCGCTGTCGATCGATGGGTCGAACCAGAGGTAGTGGACACAGAGCTCGCCCGTAGAACGGAATCCATCTCGACGATAGTTCTCCACAAGTTGAAAGCCGCGCGAGGAAGTGAGATGCACGATATGCGCATGGGCGTTGCTTAGGGCGCCCAGTTCGAGAAAATGCGCTGTGGACGCCTGCTCCGCAGCCAAAGGACGGCTCGATGAATGCGCTTCGATGCCGTTTTCGCCCGCTGCCCGCGCCTTAGCGATGCGGGCATGGACGATTTCCTGGTCTTCGTTGTGAATCCCGAGTGGCACATTGGTGGACGCGAGGGCTTCGAACAGATCGAGCAATTGATCGGCGGCAATGCGGGGAAAGCGCGTCGGGCTCGACTCGAAGCCTGAAATCTTGAAGGCGACGACACCCCCTTCGATCAGCGGCAGAACCTGAGCCATGTCCTGGCCGGGCATCACCGTGCCATAGAGCGCCACGTTGGCGTGCGCATGCTCGGCAATCGCCGCTTTTTTCTGCTCCAGCCGCTCCATGGTGTTGAGCGGGGTCGGATTGTCATAGGGCATGTCGACGATGGTGGTGACGCCACCTGCTACGGCCGAGCGGGTGGTCGAGGCGATACCGGGCAGCCCACCATAGCTGCCGGCATGGGTCTGGCCGTCAATGACCCCGGGGATAACCAGAGCGGTGCCCGCATCATGCACGCGGTCTGCCACTGGAGCCTTGCCCTCGCCGATCGCGGCGATCTTGCCGCCGGCAATGGCCAGCCAGCCGTGCTCGATCGGACCAGTCGGAGTAACAATTGTGCCTTGGATCACCTCGTCCATGTCAGCGGGCCTTTGTGCGATATTGAAGATCGAGGGTCGTGACGGCGAGCGCGACGCCAGCCTGCACCGGATCGACAACCGGAAGGCCCAGCGCATCTTCCAGGCTGGCGCGGTAGTTGCCCAACCCCGCGCACCCGAGGATCACGACTTGAGCGCCGTCTTGGTCGCGCAACTTGATGCCGGTGCGCACGACAATGTCGACAACATCGCTGGCCATGAGTTGGGGAATGGTCATATCGATGGAGCGGTCGCCGGCCAGGCGCCCATCGAGTTGTAGATGCTGCAAATAGCGCAGGTGCCTGCCTATGGACGACGGGCCGAGCGAGACGATGCCAAAGCGCTGGCCGAGACCGAGAGCGGCAAGATAGGCGGCTTCGGCGATGCCAATCACGGGCTTGCTAGTAGCCGCTCGAACTGCGGCGATGCCCGGATCTGAAAAGCAGCTCAGCACGTAGGCGTCTGCGTCGCTCCGGGCAACCCTTTCGAGAATGTTGGGCACGACCATGTCCACATGCTCATCGGTCTCGATGCCAGGCGGCGACTTGTGGAGTTCGACGCAGTCAATGGAATGATCCGTGCAGCTCGTCACAAGACCGAGGCCGTTTTCCATCGAGCGCGTCACAGACGAGGAGCTGTTCGGATTGATAACCAGTATGGATGCCAAGATGCGCCTTCGGGGGTGGAACGCGTGAAAGAGTGGTGCGAGCGAACTCGTACACTACAACTTAGAGGAGTGGCGCGAGCGGATTAATGTGCCCCGTTCGCCCATGGCCTACTGCTGGTTAACGGATAGAATTTCGAGCTTTCGGCTCGTTCAGGCGTCGGCGTTCATGCGCAACGACCTCCAAAAAGTATCGGGCGTATCGAGGAGATGCTCTAACCCGGTGCGCTTCAGCATCAGATCGGTTTCGCGTTGAGCTGCATCCAGCACCTTGTCTTCATCGACGGTGGTCACCTTGCGATCTCGCATTAGGATCTTGCCGTCGACAATGACCGTGTGCACGTCATTGCCGTTGGCAAAGCAGACGATCCGCGACACGGGCATATTGGCCGGATAGAGGTGGGGTCGGCGTAGATCGACTAAAGTCAGATCTGCTTTCTTCCCCACTTCGATGGAACCGAGATCGTCGGCCATGCCGAGCGCCGTCGCGCCGTCGATGGTGCACATTTCCAAAGTCTTCCCGGGCGGCAGCCAGCTGGGATCCTTGTGGAACGTGCGATGATAATGCATCGCCTGCTGCATGTGACGGAACATGTCGCCTGACCGATCCGGGGCTGTGGCATCCGAACCCAGAGCCACGATGACGCCTGCTTCCATCAATTCAGTCGCTGGACAGCGATCATAAACCGACGCAATGGCGCTCGGGTTATGGGCAATGCGCGTATCCGTGTCCGCACAGATGCGGATCTCTTCTTCCGTCAGCCCCGTCGAGTGCGACAGCAACGCGTCTGGGCCCAGGAGCCCGAGTTCATGTGCATAGGCAACGCTGCCGCGCTTGTGGCCATCCTGGGTGAAGACGAGCCCACGGTCACGGCTGAGTTGGCGCACGATTTTCGCCTGTTCACGCGCGCGTTCGATATTTTCGGCACCCAGCGTATCGACATGCTCCGCCCGCAGCGTCGGGGTCAGAAGCGCTATATTGATGCGACGGCCATGCGTGCCATGCCAACGGTCGATCAGCGCCGTGGATGTTTGCAACTGCTGGTCGAACTCGATTGGAAACTGTTCCTGCTCCATGTCGGACCAGCGCCCATAGGTGAGCGGATGGGGTGGGCGCGTGGTACCCACGGCAACCACAGAGCGCGTCCCGACCTCGAGGACCCCGTCGCAGTGGGCGTCTCCGTAAGCCGCTTCGTCGGTCCGCATGATTGAATCTCCACCCCCGAGCAGCGATACGCCGGTCGTCACCCCAAACCGCACGCGCTCGAGCGCCGCCAGTTGAGCTTCAGCACGCCAGAATTCGGGCGTTGACCCAACGGTGTAGGCCTGCAAGCAGGCATTGTACCATTCGGCAGAATTGCCGCTGGCCATGGTTTTGATCAAGCCGTGGCCTGCATGGGCATGCACGTCGATGAGACCGGGAATGACGGCCATGCCGGCGCCATCGATAATCTCGCCCGCCGTATGGCGCGCGGCGATTTCATCAGCAGTGCCTATATCGATGATCCGGTCCCCTTTGATCGCAATGGCGCCATCGCTGATGACCCGTCGATCTGGATCGACGGTGACGATGACGGCGTTGGTGATAATAAGATCGGCCATGAAATTATACTCCGGCAGTTTCAAACTGGGCAGGCGTCAAAATGTCGAGAGATGGGATCAGCGACAAAAGCTGGCGGGTGTAGGCATGCTGGGGATCGGTGAACAGGGTTTCGCTATCGGCAAGCTCGACAATCTTACCCGCTTGCATGACGGCGACCCGATCACACATCTGGCGCACCACCGACAGATCGTGGCTGATGAACAAAATGGTGAGATCTGCGGTTTCGCGCAGGTCCTTGAGCAGGTTCAAGACGCGTGCCTGCACTGATACGTCGAGCGCCGAGGTGGGCTCGTCGCACACCAGCAGTTGGGGTTGGCTGGCCAGGGCCCGGGCGATCGAGATGCGTTGACGCTGACCGCCGGAAAAAGCGTGAGGGAACCGCTCGCCCATCTTTACCGGAAGCCCCACGGCTTCGATCAGTGTTTCGGCATCGGCATTGGCTTCACGTTGTCCCGGAGCCAGTTTGTGGAAAAGGATCGGCTCGCTAATGGCTGAACTGACGCGCATGCGTGAATTGAGCGAGGAGTAGGGGTCCTGAAAGATCATCTGGATCGCCCGGCGCACGGCGGTGCTGCGCAGTTGCAGGATGGCGTCGCCATTATAGGCAACAGTGCCGTCAGTCTGCTGCAACAGGCCGGACAATACGTTGGCTAGAGTGGACTTCCCGCTGCCTGACTCGCCGACAATGCCGAATATTTCGCCGCGGCGAACGGTAAAACTGACATCGTCGACGGCCTTGAAGGCCGGGGTTCGTCGCCAGCCGCCGCCGCGGAAGTGAACGGATAGATGATTGACCTCGATGAGGTCCTTGCGCCTGGTCGCCGTCGTCGTAGCGGCTCGGACGCGCGTGATTTTGGCCTGCGCGGTCCGCTCGATGTCGGATTGCTCATTGGTAACATGAAACCGCTCGAGGCGCCGGTCGAGCCTGGGCACAGCGCTGATCAAGGCGCGCGCGTATTCGGCCTTGGGTGCGGAAAGGACATCGGGCACCGGACCGGTTTCCACAACCTCGCCGCGATACATGATCGTCACCCGGTCCGCGATTTGAGCGACGACGCCCATGTTGTGCGTGACTAGCAGCACGCCCAACTGGCGCACGGTTGCTAGGTTGCGGATCAACTTGAGAATCGTTGCCTGCACCGAAACATCGAGAGCGGTCGTCGGCTCATCGGCGACCAGCAAACTGGGATTGCAGGACAAGGCCGCCGCGATGACGATGCGCTGGCGCTGTCCACCCGATAGCTGGTGGGGATAATGGCGCAGACGTCGTTCAGGATCGGGAATCTCGACGGCGCGCATCAATTCGAGCGCTCTATCGCGAGCCGCGTTCTGGCTCAGGCCCAGATGAAAGCGCATCGTTTCGGTTAACTGGCTTTCGATCGTGAAAAGCGGGTTGAGGCTTGTCATCGGATCTTGAAAGATCGCCCCGATATCGCGGCCCCGCTGAATGCCCTCGGCGCGGCCGGTCTTAGCGTCTATCTGTTTGCCCGCCACCCAGATCGTGCCAGCGGCAATCTCGCCTGGCGCATCGATCAAACCCATCACAGCATTGCCGACCGTGGACTTGCCGGCGCCCGACTCGCCGACGAGGGCATGGATTTCTCCCGGAGCGATGGTCAGCGACAGATTCTTGACCGCGATAAAGTGCGGTTGGTCCAGCGCGGGGTATTGAACCGTGAGCCCTTCGATCGCTAGCGCCGGCGCGGTCATGAGCGGCCTCCCAGTTTGGGATTGAACAAGTCACGCAGCCAATCGCCGACGACGTTGGTTGCGAGAACCAGACTGACCAGGGTCAATGCCGGAAACACCGTGATCCACCAGATGCCCGAGAAGACAAACTCATTGCCGATCCGGATCAGTGTCCCAAGCGATGGGTAGGAGGGCGGCATGCCGACGCCCAGGAATGACAAAGTCGCTTCCGTCAGGACGGCCGCAGCCAGGTTGATCGTGGAGATCACGAGGATCGGCCCGATGACATTGGGCAGGATATGACGAAACAGGATCGTCCGCGTCGGCAGGCCGATAACCTTGACCGCCCGCACATAATCGCGCGACGACTCGACCATCGTTGCTGCGCGCACGGTGCGCGCATACTGCACCCATTCGTTAATGCCGATGGCGACGATCAACACGAGCGGCGCCCAGGTATCGCTTTGGGATGCTGGAATAATCGCCCGCGCGATACCGGCAACCAACAACGCCAGCAAAATCGTGGGCAAACTCAGGAAGACATCGGCGACGCGCATGATGGCGGCATCAACGCGGCCACCGACGAACCCGGCTATCAGCCCCAGAGTGACCCCGACAGAGGCCGACAGTACAACCGCTCCTATGCCAATCGCTATCGAGGTGCGGGCGCCGTACAGAATGGCCGACAGCAGATCGCGGCCCTGATTGTCCGTTCCCAGAACGAAGCGCGGGTCGCCCTGGCCGGTGAACAGCGGCGGAATTTCAGAGTCCATCAGATTATAGCTTGCGGTATCGGTCGGGTCGCTGGGCGACATCCAGGGCGCCAGCAGAGCGGCGAGTATAACGATAATGGCTACGGCCATGGCGATCAGCACATGAGCGGGAACCGCTCGGCGAAGCCTCGTCGCAAGTGATGCCATGATTAGGCTCTCCTCGTGCGCAAGCGCGGGTCAACGATGGCGTAGAGCAGGTCGACGATGGTGTTGATGCCGACGAACATCGCGCCAACCAGAAGGAGGTAGGCCGTCATCACCGGAATATCGACGAAGGTGATGGCCTGCATGAACAACAGCCCCAAGCCTGGCCATTGGAAAACGGTTTCCGTGACGATGGCGAAGGCGATCAGTGAGCCGATTTGCAGGCCGGTGACCGTAATGACGGGCATGAGCGCGTTGCGCAGGGCCAATTTGAAATTGGTGTAGTATTTCGGCAGGCCCCGGGCGCGGGCATAGCGAATATAGTCCGTCGCCAGCACGTCGATCATCTCGGAGCGAACCAGCCGCATGATCAAGGTCACGGAATACAGCGCCAGGGTGATGGCCGGCAAAACCAGCGCGCGCCAACCGCTGGCTGTGAGGAAACCCGTGGTCCACCAGCCAATGGCGACAGTTTCGCCGCGCCCGAACGAAGGCAGCCAGCGTAGTGTCACCGAGAAGATCAGGATCAGCATGATGCCGGTGACGAAAGTAGGCATGGAAATGCCCACCAGCGAGACACTCTGCACCAGCCGAGAAATTAGCCCGTTGGGCCGCAAAGCGCACAACACGCCAAGCGGTATGCCCACGATCAGCGACAGGGTCGTGGCGATCAACACCAGTTCGAGTGTCGCCGAGGCCTTTTCGGCGATCAGCGCGGAGACTTCGCGCTGATTGCGATAGCTGACGCCCAGATCACCGCTGACGACCCGCCCTAGAAACTGGCCGTATTGCACCAGAACCGGCTGATCGAGGCCTAGGGCGACACGCAACTGCTCTTCTTCAGCCTGCGTCGCATCTTCGCGCGACATGATCGACACCGGATCGCCGACGTATCGAAACATCAAGAAGGCAATTGCTGTTACGGCCAGCATGACCAGGAGAGCCTGAAACAGGCGAGACATCAGGATCCTGATCATGAGGGGGCCTTTCTAGGCTTGTGCAACTAGTTAACGGTCGCGAACCAGAGCCGGACGTATTCATCCGGGAACTGGGGCACATCAACATTGGCCTTCATTGCCCAGGACACCGGCTGCTGGTGAATGGGCAGGAAGTAGGCCTCATCATGAGCAATCTTAAGCGCTTCCGTAAGCATGCCAACGCGAGTTGGCTCGTCCAGTTCGATAGCAGCAGAGGCTGTCAACTCGTCCAACTTCGGATCGGACAGACCATTAGGGTTGTTCCCGCCGCCAACATCGCTGCGCGTTTCAAACATGGCGCGCAAAATGCTAAACCCATCCATTGCCGGAAGCGTCGCCCAGCCGATGATGTAGATATCGGTTTCGCCGTTATCGACCTTGGGGAAGTAGGTTGAACGGCTTTCCGTGTTCAGGTTGACCGTTATGCCAGCGCGCTCCCACATCGAGGCAATGGCGATGCAGATCTGCTCATCATTAATGTATCGGTCGTTGGAGCAATCGAGGTTTGTGGAAAAGCCCTCGGCGTAACCGGCTTCCGCGAGCAGAGCCTTGGCCTTGTCGACATCGAAGGCCAATGGAACGTCGAGGTCCTCGGCATATCCCGTTACGGGTGGGGCAACCAAGAGCCCGACCGTGCGTGACTTGCCCCGCATGATGCGCTGCTGGATGCTGTCGAGGTCCATGGCATGCCACAGGGCCTGGCGCACGCGCACATCCTTGAGCGGGTTGGGCTCTCCTGGCATGGCGTGCAGTTCGTCAGTATGGTTCAGGCCCAAGAAGATCAGCCGCAATGATGGCTCTTCGATCACCTTGAAGCCCTCGGATGCTTCGATGCGGCCGACGTCCTGCAGTGGAACCGGCGCGATCATGTCGAGCTCGCCCGAAAGCAGTGCCGCAACGCGCGTCGCGTCCGAGGTAATGGGCCGGAACTCGATGCGCGTCAGATTATGGCGCGGCTCGTCCCACCAGTTTTCGTTGACCACCATGTCGGTGCCGACATCGGGGCTATAGCTTTCAAGAATGAACGGGCCTGTGCCGTTCGCATGCGTTGTGGCAAAATTGGTGACGCCGGTGGTGATATTGCCCGGTGTCATGGCGTCGTTTTCCTCGAGCCATTCCTTGTCCATCATGAAGATGCCCGACAGATCGTTGAGCAGCAGCGGGTAGGGCCCGGCAAGAATGAAATCGACCGTGTAGTCGTCGACCTTTTCAATCGACACGACGGCACTCAGATTGCCGCGGGCCCGTGCGTCAGGATGCAGCAGCCGCTCGACCGATGCCACGACGTCGTCGGCGTTGAATGGGTTGCCGTTGTGAAAGCTTACGCCTTCGCGCAGCTTGAACTGCCAGCGCGTAGGCTCCAGCACTTCCCAGGAAACCGCCAGAGCCGGCTCGATCGACAAGGTGTCGGAGCGGCGCACCAAGGGGTCGTAGACATGATGCTGAACATTCGAAGTAAAGCTTTCCGTATGTGCATACGGATCGAATGTTACGATATCTCCCTGCGAGGACCATCGTAGAGTTTCGGCGAATGCTGGTGTGACACTGCATAGCAGCGAAGTTACAAGTACAGGTAATAGGAAGCGTTTCTGCATAGCGCCACTCCGGCAGTTGTGTTGGCAGTGGGTTAGAGCGCGTCATTGCCAGCTCTCATCCGACGCCATTTCGCGAGTTGAGCACCGACCACAACAGCCTGGCAATATAACCTGTTATAAAAAATAAGCAGCCTGCTATAAGGCGAAGCTATCCCGCCTATCTTATGTGCAAAGGAACTTTGGATTGCTCACATTGAGGCAGCTCGAGACTTTTCGTGAAGTTATGCGGCAAAGAACAACCTTAGGCGCAGCTAGGACGCTTCGCATATCCCAACCCGCGGTCAGTAACGCTATCAAGCAGATGGAAACTCAGGTGGGGTTTGCGCTGTTTCAGCGACTCGGGAACCGACTGGTCCCGACATCTGAGGCGGAGGAAATCTTCGACGACTCGGAAGCGATTTTCTCTCTGTATCGAGTTTTCTCTCAAAAAATTCGAGCATTGGAACGCACCGAATCCGGAGAAATTCGGATCATGGCAACCCCGCCATTCACTAGTGCCCTTCTGCCGATGGCCCTCAAAACGTTCCTTGTTGATCGGCCAGGTGTTCGTATTTCCCTTGAAACAAAGGATGTCAGCAGTGTCATCGAGGGACTCCAGACGCGGACGGCCGATATCGGGTTTGCATTGGCGCCACCGATAATGGACGAACTAGTCATAGAAACCCTTGGCGTGGGGCAAATGGTTTGCACCTTTGCCCCAGGGCATCCGTTCTCGAACCACCTGTCGGTCAGCGCAAGAGATCTTCTGAAACACCCAGTTATTGCTTACGAACCTGCTAGTCGTTTCAGCCTACTTCTGGAGGAGTATTTTTTAACGCCCGAGCACCAATATAATATAGTGGCAGAAGTAGCTTATAGCAGTGTCGCTTGCGTGCTTGCTGAAGCGGGGATCGGCGTGGCTATAGTTGATAGTCTGACAGCAATAGGCCGTCAGCGATATGATTTGGACTTCAGACCACTAACACCCAGCGTAACGGTAAAAGCTGCAACGCTTTATACGCGCCATGAACCGCTCAAACGCTTAGTTAAGGCATTCTTAGTTGAAGTGAAAAAGGCAGCTGCCAACGATGGCAACGGTTTCTTTTGAACTTTGCAACTTGAGGATAACGGATGATTTGAGCTGGACACCCGCAAAAACCGGGTGGGTGAGCGCAGCGATGCCATGATGGCCGGGCAGGTGCAGCGGCACTACCTGCCCGCATGTCTTCAAAGCTGTCAGTCTGCTCACGGCCCCGATTCGGTCGAAAGGGTAGGGGGCACTGTGGCTACCTGTCACCACAAGGTATACCGTCAGGTGACGTAACAGCCACGTTGATGAAGCAGTAACATCAGCGCGGTGTCCGCTTGCATGTTACGAAGATTTCTCACGCCTAAACCCTGATGATACAGAGGTCAGGTGCGCTCAGACTTCGGGGAAAGCCACTCGGCAACTTGCGCGCGAGGCCCGCCGCCGCCTGTGGCCGCGCCGGTCGTGATCGCCAGAAGGCACGTGGCAAGTACCTTGTTCACCGACGATTACATGTGCTTTGCAGCTCAGGCACTTGAATGGTTGCCACTAGTCCCGCAGGCTTCCAGCTACGCCTGATTTTACCTAAAAGCTGCCGTCGAACTATTCCGTCGGCGATAACGAGGCCGAACCCCGAGCCCGCTGGTTCATGCACAGGAGGTCCACCCGACTCCGCCCACTGGATCGAAAAGCCGTGCTCGTTGGGCATATGCTTCCAATGAACAGATACATGGCCCTTCGGATTAGTAAGGGAGCCGTGCTGAGCCGCGTTCATGGCTAGCTCATGAACCACAAGGCCAAGCGGCTGCACTGTAAGCGGATCAATTTCGAGCTCGGGGCCTTCTAGGCTGACTTGCCGCTCGGCAAGTGTCTGCAATTGCCGTTTGATGACCTCCCCAAGACGCATCGCCCGCCAATTGTGCTCAGCAAGCAGGGCGTGAGTGCGTGAGAGGGATTGCACCCGCTGCTGGATGGCGGCGGAATACCGAACAGCGTCATCGCAGCGGCTTAGCCGGACTATGCTATCCACCAGAGCCAGTACGTTTTTGGCGCGGTGGTCCACTTCCATCAACAGCCGATGCTCAGAGGCTTCCAGAGCTTGCACCTGACGGTACTTGGTTTGGTCGATCTGAGACCCGAAGTGATAAAGTAGTTGACCAGCCTCGTCGTACACAGGGCTGAGGTTAAGTTGGTTCCAGAACGAAGATCCATCTTTGCGGTAGTTCAGAATCTCAACGTCCACCTCGCGGCCAGCTCGCAAGGCAGAGCGGATTTCAGCAACAGCCGCTGGTGACGAACCTTCACCCTGCAAAAATCGGCAGTTGCGTCCTAACACCTCGTCCGCGCTGTACCCCGTTAGCTCCAGAAATGCCTTGTTTGCCAAAACTATGGGGTAGTCTGGCTGCCGCGCATCGGTGATCACCATCGGCGTGCGTGTTCGTTCAAACGCCACTGAGGCAAGTTCTTTTCGGTCAGGTAGGGCGGTGCCAGCGGCAGCAGACGGCAAGTCCCCTTCAAGTTCAGCTACATCGTGCTCGGCCACTAGGCACCTCGGGTTAGGTCCTGCGGTAACGCCGCGAACCCACCATGTTTCCCAAGTGCTCGATCAACTTTGATTATTCTCCGTGCGATCAGCTCTCGTCCGCTTCCATTATCCGGTAAACCTGCATTCGGGAGCAGCCAACGCGCTGCGCTATGTCGGATGGCCCAAGCCCCTCAGCGCGAAGGCGCAGAACCAATGCACGGTCGAGCCGACGCTTGCCCCCGGTATAACGACCCAACGCTTTTGCCTGTTGAATGCCCTCGCGCTGACGTTCTTTGATGAAGCGTCGCTCCATTTGCGCGACCATGCCGAGCACGGTAAGTACAAGGTGCCCCATCTCGCCACGAGTGGAAACGTGCGGGTCCAGCACAGTAACGAACGCGTGCCGCTGCTCACACTCGTGGATCAGGTTCAGCACGTCACGGGTGTCGCGGCCCAGTCGGTCAAGGCGAGCAACGACCAGTTCATCGCCGGGGCGCAGGAACTGAATGACCGTTTCAAGTTCAGCCCGCCCCTCCCGACTGCCACCTGACGCCTTCTCGGACCGAATGATTTCGCAGCCTTCCGCTGTGAGCTTGGCGAGTTGAATATCTAAGTCTTGGTCAATGCTGCTAACGCGAGCGTACCCGATGCGGGCCATGTGTCACCTCGAGGTTTATACCTGAGGCTCGCATGGCGCGAATAGTCGGTGTCAACATGCAGTTGTCGGAGCTTACAGGAAGTCCACGGTCACACCCGGAGCGATCATCGCTGCAAGTTCCTCAGCATCCCAGTTGGTCAGGCGAATGCAACCATGCGAGCCGGTCTTGTCGATCATCGACGGCTCAGGGGTGCCATGGATACCGAAGGATGGCTTTGATAGGCCGATCCACACCGATCCTACTGGCCCATTTGGTCCGGGGGGTATCGTCAGAACTTCGGTATTCTCGCCCTGCTGAAAGTTGATCTTCGGGTTGTAGGTGTAGCCCGGCATGGCTGTGGCGTTTTCGACCACATAAGTGCCGGTCGGCGAGGGGTTTTCTTCATTACCAATGGTTGCAGGGTAAGCCGTACCGCGCCCCGACCGATCGCTTCGCGATCCACCCGCGCGGTGCTCAGGCGGGGGGTAGCCATGCCGGCGATGGGCAGATCATCGAAGCCGATAATGGAAAAGCCGGGTGGGAGCGGGCTTCCGGGCCCGTAAAGGCCCTCGAGCATTTCCACCGCAGCAATGTCATTCCAGATAAAGGCGGCGGTTTCCTGCGGCGAGGGCTGCTTTGGGCGACGCGCTAGAGGGGGGCGCGGGAAGGATTTGGCTTTACGGTTGGCGCGGCTAGGCTATATCAACATTCTTGATATCGTTGCTACAGTGAGCGCCTGCCATGGCCGGAAATTTCCTCGTCGTTGATCCCCAGGAGGATATGGCCGTGATCCGGGGGCTGGCTTCGCCGGTGCGGGCGCAGATCCTCAAGATCTTGCAAGGGGGAGCGCTCAACGTCAACGAAATTGCGGCCCGGCTGGAGCTGCCGCAATCAACGGTGTCGACCAATGTGCAGATCCTCGAGGAAGCGGGGTTGATCGCAACCGAGGCGCAAAAGGCGCGCAAGGGCAGCCAGAAGATTTGCCGTTCGACCTTTGAGGAAGTGCTGATCCGCTTCAAGGAGCCCTCGGCGCAGATCAGCGACAAGACCATCGAAGTATCCATGCCGCTGGGGCTTTATACGGGGTTCGAGGTGACCGCGCCTTGTGGAATTTGCTCAAGCGAGGGGGTGATCGGGCTCCTCGATGTACCCGATACATTTCTTGATCCAGACCGGATGAAAGCGGGGCTGTTGTGGCTGACGCGCGGGTATGTGGAATACCAGTTTCCCAACAATTCCAAGCTGACGCGAGGAGAAGTTGAAGCGATCGAGATTTCGCTTGAGCTGTCCTCGGAAGTGCCTGGCACGTCGGCCGATTGGCCCTCCGACATTACCTTAGCGCTTAACGGCAAGGCGGTGGGCACCTGGACCAGTCCCGGCGATTTCGGCGACAAGCGCGGGGTTTATACGCCGCAATGGTGGAAGCTCAAGGGCAGCCAATACGGCAAGCTCAAGACCTGGCGAACCTCGGCGGAAGGCACGTTTGTCGATGGGCTGCGGATCTCGCCAGTAACGCTGGATGACCTCGACCTGACTTCGCACCATTCCATTCGCGTGCGGATTGGCGTCGAGGAAAGCGCCCATCATCCCGGTGGCATGAATATCTTCGGGCGCGGCTTTGGCAATTATGACCAGGACATCGTGCTGCGGTTGATTTTGCGCTAGCGCGCCGCTTCCCGGTTGACGCGGGACCGCTTCTTGGCTCTAGTAACCGAAAGTTCTGATACAAATCAGACAATCGGCACAAGAGGGAGAGAGTTGTGCGCGCCAGCGTTATTGCCAACCGGGACTATGTGATTTCCGAAATCGACAATCGAATCTACGGAGCGTTTCTCGAGCATCTTGGCCGGGCCATTTATTCGGGCATCTATGAGCCCGATCATCCAACCGCTGACAAGAACGGCATGCGGGCCGATGTGGCCGAGCTGGTCCGGGCGCTCGATGTGCCGATGGTGCGCTATCCCGGGGGTAATTTCGTTTCCGCCTATAACTGGGAAGACGGGATCGGCCCTCGGGAGCAACGACCCACGCGGCTGGACTTGGCCTGGCACACTTCGGAGAGTAACCAGGTCGGCATTCACGAATTTGCCGACTGGTGCGAGACGGTTGGCACCCAGATGATGCTGGCAGTCAATCTGGGTTCGCGCGGGCTCGAGGAAGCGCGTAATTTCGTTGAATACGTGAACGGGCCGACGGGCAGCTATTGGGGGGATCTGCGCAAGAAGAACGGACGGGCGGACCCTTGGGACGTCAAGATGTGGTGCCTGGGCAATGAGATGGACGGGCCTTGGCAGATCGGCCACAAAACAGCGGACGAATATGGGCGGCTGGCCAGTGAAACGGCCAAGGCGCTCCGCGCTTTTGACAGTTCGCTCGAACTCATCGCCTGCGGTTCATCGCACTCCAACATGCCGACTTATCCCGAGTGGGAACGGGTAGTGCTGGAGCACACCTATGAAACGGTCGACCACATCTCGTTGCATATGTATTCGTCCAATTACGACAAGCACACGCCGGGCTACCTCGCGCACAATGTCAAGCTCGAGGCCTATATCAGCACGGTTGCCGCCACGATCGACTATGTGAAGGCCAAGAAGCGCAGCAAGCGCCAGGTGACGATCGCGTTTGATGAGTGGAATGTCTGGTATCATTCGCGCAAGCAGGACCGGGCGATCCTTGACGGCAAGCATGGCTGGCCGCATGCGCCAGCGCTGCTGGAAGACATCTATAATTTTGAGGATGTGCTGCAGGTCGGGTGTTGCCTCAACACTTTTATCCGCAAGTCCGACGTGGTCAAGCTCGCCTGCATTGCCCAGCTGGTCAATGTTATTGCTCCGATCATGACTGAGCCGGGCGGCAGATCCTGGAAGCAGACCACCTATTATCCGCTCTATTTCGCATCCATGTTCGGACGGGGCCGGGCGCTTAACCTCGTCGCTCGCTGCCCCAGCTACGAAGTCGAACTGATTGGGGAAATCCCCTATCTCGATGTGGCCGGGGTGGAAAACGAGGCCGAGGGCACGCTCACTTTCTTCATCGTCAACCGCAACGGCGAGGAGGAACTCGACGTCGAGCTGTCCTTGCAAGGCTACCGCGATGCAAGGGTGCTCGAGCACCAGGTGATGACCCACGACGATCTCAACGCCGTCAACACTGCAGCAAACCCGGATAATGTAGCCCCAAGACAAGGGCAGGGCGCAGTTGCGGGGGAGGACAAGTTGAGTGTGAGCCTTCCGCCGCATTCCTATCAGATGGTGCGGGTCAGCGTCGCCCGCGGTTAGTATCAGGTTTGCGGGTATGTATCGGGCAAATGGTTGACAGGAGTTACTCTTAATATAGCATGAAGGTTGGGGCTGTTGAGGAACGCCCCTTTGGGAGGAGATTATGCGAAACTGGAAGACGCTTCTGGCGTCGGTTGCTTTTGCGTCCCTTGCGGTGGGCAGTTTAGCCACGGCGCAGGACGCAGCGCCCGCCGCGCCACCGCTCAACGACTTTCCGCGTAACGAGACCTTGATCCTGCAAAACCCGGAAGCAACTATCCGGAATCCCGGTTGGTTCAACATCTGGGTGAATGCCGGAGGCGGGCTCAGCACGGGTCTACAGCAGCTGGCAATGGACACGTTGTGGTTCATCGATCCGGATACGGGTCTGGATGGTGCCATCTACAACACGCTCGCTACCGGGCCGGCCGAATATAATGACGACTTCACCGAGATGACCGTGCGGCTGCGCGAGGGCATCAAATGGAGCGACGGCGAGGATTTCAACGCCGACGACGTGGTGTTCACGGTCGAGACGCAGAAGAACACGCCCGGCATGGTGTGGAGCGGCGCATTCTCCACCCAGGTGGAAACAGTCGAGGCGATTGACCCCTACACCGTCAAGTTCACGCTCAAAGCACCCAATTCGCGCTTCCACTCTGTCTTTTCAGTGCGATGGAACGGGGCCTGGATCATGCCCGAGCATGTGTTCAGCCAAGTCGACAATGTGCTCGAATTCGACTTCAACCCACCCGTGACGCTAGGTGCTTATACCCTCAACAGCTTTGATCCCAATGGCACCTGGTATATCTGGGACAAGCGCGAGGATTGGCAGAACACAACGCTGGGCCTCGTGGGCGAACCCACGCCCGAACACGTCGTGTACCGCAACAATATCAATATCGATAACCGGCTGATCGAGATGCGAAATGGCAATCTCGACATGATCCACGATCTTTCGCCCGAAGGCACCTTCTCCATCATCGCCGAAGACCAGTATGCCAAGGGCTGGTTCCCGGGCTTCCCCTATGCCCATCCAGACCCGACGCTGCCCAGCGTGATCTTCAACACGCAAAACGAGAAGTTCCAGGACAAACGCGTGCGCTGGGCCCTGGCACTGTTGCTGGACGCACGGGCAATCTCCATGGCCAGCTATCGGGGCGCAGCAACGCTGTCGCCGATCGCCATTCCGCCCACCGGCACCCATCCGCAGGACTATCATGGGCCGATGCAGCAATGGCTGATCGATTATCAGCTCGATACCGGCAGCCGTACCATCCAGCCCTATGATCCCAATGTCGGCTTGCAGATCGCTGAAATGGTTCGCCCGCAATATGGTGACCAGGTGCCGACCGATGAGGGGGCCATCCGCAACGCCTTTGGCTATGGCTGGTGGAAGCAGGATGTGCAGGCGGCAACCGAGCTGCTGGAAGCAGCCGGGTTCACCCGCAACGGCAACCAGTGGATGATGCCGGATGGGCAACCCTTTGCCTTTACCCTGCTGATCCCGTCCGATGGCGTGATCAATCGCGCCGGCACCATGGTCGCCCAAAACTGGAACCAGAATGGGGTGCAGGTGGAACTGCAGGTGGCGTCCGACCATGCTGATCTGCGCAATGCTGGCCGCTACGACAGCTATATCTGGTGGAGCGTGGAAAGCTGGGGCGGCCACCCCGACCTGTCTTACTTCCTTGACAGCTGGCACTCACAGTTCGTTGCGCCCCCGGGCGAAGTGCAGCCCGCCCGCAACTGGCAGCGCTGGAGCGATCCGCGGCTCGATGAGATCATCGAAAAGATCCGCGTCATCGACTTCAACGATCCCAAGAATGTGGAATACGGACAGGAGTTCGTCCGGCTGATGGTGGACGAAATGCCCATCATCCCGCTGATGAGTTACAACGTGTTCTCGGTGGTGTCGGAGCGCTATTGGACGGGCTATCCCAATTCGGAGAACCCCTATGCCAACCCGGTCAACAACTGGGCGAACTCGCGCTACATCCTGACCCAGTTAAAGCCCGTGGCGGGCAACTGACACCCTGCGCTCAACCATGCCGACGGCGGGTTTACGCCCGCCGTCCGGCCCGCAGCGAATTGTCGGCTTGAACCGGGACCGTGCCAAACCTTGCTTCCATTAATTGGAGGGAGCGGCGGGACCTTCAGCAAGAGATCCGCCTATGACCGGCTACCTATCCTTCGTGCTTAAACGCATTTTGCAGCTGATCGGGGTGATCGCGGCCGGCATTTCGGCGAGTTTTTTTATCACCCATTTGTCGCCGGTCAATCCGGTGGACCAGGCAGTTGATCGCATCACGGCGCGCTCGGGTTTCCGGCCTGATGCCATTGCCGAACTCCGGGCGGCGCTGACGGAGCTTTACGGCACCGACGCGCCGCTGATAACGCAGTTTTTCAGCTTCTGGGGGCGCCTGCTCCAGGGTGATCTGGGGCCTTCGCTGATCGCCTTTCCTACGCCCGCCATGGACCTGGTTATGCGCGCCTTGCCCTGGACGGCGGGCCTGCTGGCCGTAACGGTGATCATCACCTGGGTCGTAGGCAATCTGCTAGGGGGCCTGGCTGGTTACTATCAGAACAACCGCTTCCTCAAGGCGTTCGGTATCCTGACCATGGGGCTGCAGCCGATCCCGTATTATATCGTGGCGTTTATCCTCCTCATCATCTTCGGGTTCGTGTGGCCGGTGCTGCCCATTTCAGGCGGCTTTGCCATGAATGTCCGGATGGGCTGGAGCTGGGAATTCGCCTTTTCGGTGCTCCAGCATGCCATCTTGCCCGCGACCTCGCTGGTCCTGGTGGGAATTGGTACCTGGTTTTTGGGCATGCGGGCGCTGGTGTCCAATGTGGTGACCGAGGACTATGTCACCTATGCCGAACTCGCCGGCGTGCGGCCGGGACGTATCGTGAGCTCCTATGTTCTGCGCAATGCCATGATCCCGCAGTTGACGGGGTTGGCGATGAGCCTGGGCGGAATATTTTCGGGCACTGTGATCACCGAGGAGGTGTTCAATTATCCCGGGCTGGGCTCGCTGCTGATCGATGCGGTCAATGGCGGCGACTATGGCCTGGTGCTGGCGGTATCGTCGGTGTCGATCGCGGCGGTGGGGATCGCGATCCTTGCTGTCGATCTCTTGTATCCCGTGCTCGATCCACGCGTAAAAGCGGAGTAGCCAGCCATGTTTGCCGTGCTGCGCGACCTCATCCGCTACAACATCGAATTTGCCATTGGTCTGGTGCTGGTGGGGATCATCGTTCTTTATGCCTGCCTGAGCTTTTTCTCCCCGGTCGATCCCACCCAGATCTATCTGGCTATCCCGGACCAGCCGCCTTCGGCCCAATATTGGTTCGGCACCAATTCGCGCGGGCAGGACATGTTCTGGAACCTCAGCTTCGCCTTTCGCAACACGCTGACTTTCGGGTTGATCGTGGCGGCGATCTCGCGAGTGATCTCGATTACCGTGGGGCTGCTGTCAGGCTATCTTGGGGGGTGGGTCGACCGCGTGCTGATGTTCATCAACGACATCTTCGTGGCGGTGCCGTCCTTTCCGGTGCTGGTGCTGTTTTACTTCGTGATGCGCTCGGGGCTCAATACCTACACCCTGGCCGCCGTCATGGCGGTGCTGGGCTGGGCCTATGATGCGCGGCTGATCCGCTCGGTGACGCTGAGCCTCAAACATCGCGAATTTACCCGCCATGCCCGCTATTCAGGGATGTCGACACCCAAGATCTTGCTGCAGGAACACCTGCCTTATGTCATGCCGATCATCTTTGCGACTGCGATGGCCAACATGAT
Source organism: Devosia sp. 1566 (assembly GCF_004005995.1). Classification (NCBI taxonomy): domain Bacteria; kingdom Pseudomonadati; phylum Pseudomonadota; class Alphaproteobacteria; order Hyphomicrobiales; family Devosiaceae; genus Devosia; species Devosia sp. 1566. The sequence continues at coordinate 2,639,746 of NZ_CP034767.1, read as the reverse complement.
CTGGTCGATCGGAATGGAGGTGACGCTGGCGGTGCTGGGGTTCACTAATATCAACATCCCCACCGTTGGCACGACGCTGTATTGGGCCAACAACCATTCGGCGATGGTGGTGGGCACCTGGTGGTGGCTGGTGATCCCGGTGGTGCTGATCGTCATCACCTTCATTGGGCTCTTCCTGCTAGCCGTGTCCCTCAACGAATATATCGATCCGCGCAGCCGGCTGCGGCGGATGGGAGCTTAGCCATGAGCGAGGACCTGCTCACCGTTCGGGGGCTCAAGGCCTATTACCAGATGAACTATTTCGGCGTGCGCCGGGAGGTCCGGGCGGTGGACGACATCACCATGAGCGTACGCCGCAACGAGGTTTATGGCATTGCGGGGGAAAGCTCTTCGGGCAAGACCAGCTTCATCAAGGTGCTGGCGGCGGCGATCCGGCCGCCGCTGCGCATCATCGAGGGGGTGGTGCGCTATGACTTCGATGGGCTCACCGTAGATGTGGCGAGTGCCGATAAGGCGCAGATTGAGGCGATCCGCTGGCGGTATCTGTCCTATATCATGCAGGGCTCGATGAGCGTGCTTAACCCAGTGCGCCGGATCGGCAAGATCTTCGATGATTACGCCGCCCGTCCGCTGGGCCTCAAGGGCGACGAGTTGCGCGAGCGGGTGGTGACGCATCTGGGGCGCCTGAAGCTCGGGCCCGAGGTGCTCAATGCTTACCCACATGAATTATCGGGCGGGATGCGCCAGCGGGTTACCATCGGGTTGGCGACAGTGTGCCACCCGCAGTTCATCATCGCCGACGAGCCGACCACGGCACTCGATGTGGTTGTGCAAAAGGAAGTGCTCGGGCTGATCCGGGAAATCCAGCAGGAGATGGGCTCTTCCGTGGTGTTCGTGACGCATGACATGAGCGTTCATGCCAATGTCGCTGATCGTGTCGGGATCATCTATGCCGGGCGGCTCGTGGAAGAGGGGCCGACCCGGGAGATGTTCTTCCAACCCAAGCACCCCTATACCGCCCATCTGGTGGCAAGCCTGCCACGCATCGGCGACACGGTGCAGCGGCCAGCGCTCGAGGGGAGGCCGCCCAATCTGGCGGAGCCGCCGTCTGGGTGCCGGTTCAATCCGCGCTGTCCTTTGGCGGTGGACAAATGCCGGCAGGAGGCGCCACCCCTGGAAACGGTCGCGCCCGACCACCGCACAGCTTGCTGGCGCTGGCGCGATGTGGAGCCGCTCGTCGCGCCAGCCGTCAAGCTAAGGGAGCCGGCATGAGCGATCTTCTCGACGTCAGCCATGTCAGCAAGCGCTATGCGATGGGCGGACTGTTTGGCCGCAAAATGGTCGATGCGGTTCAGGATGCCAGTTTTTCGCTCGCGCTCGACACGCCCGAGATCTTTACCGTGATCGGGGAAAGCGGATCGGGCAAAACCACGCTGGCTCGCATGATCCTGGGGCTGGAAACCCCCACGAGCGGGGAAATCCGCTTTCGCGGCAAGACGATCAGCCATCATGTGAGCCGGGCCGAGCGGCAGGCCTTCATGGCCAAGGTGCAGCCCGTGTTCCAAAACCCGTTCGAAGCGTTTAACCCGCTCAAGCGGGTCGATCGTTACCTCGAGTCCACGGCGCGGCAGTTCCTTGGGTTGAGGCAGCGTGGGGAGATCGATGCCGCTATGGACGAGGCGCTGCAAAAGGTCGGGCTGAGCCTTGCGGAAGTGCGAGGCCGGTTCCCCCATGAGTTGAGCGGGGGACAGTTGCAGCGGGCGGCAATCGCGCGGGCGCTGATCCCCAATCCGGCACTGCTGATCGCCGACGAGCCCGTCAGCATGGTGGACGCGTCGCTGCGCATGTCGATCGTCAACCTGCTGCGCTCCTTGCGGGACGACTTGCGGGTGTCGGTGATCTACATCACCCACGACCTTGCAACGGCCTATTATATTTCGGACCGCCTGATCATCATGCAAAAGGGCATGGTGGTCGAAATGGGGCCAGCCCGAGTGGTGCTGGATGCACCCGAGCATCCCTATTCACGGCTGCTCAAGGCCTCGGTGCTCGATCCCGCCGATGCGGGTGACGGGCAGCTCGAACCGGCCCGGGACTTAATGGAGCTAAGCCAGAAGGCTCTCAGCGACAGGGGCAAGTTGCTCGAGCGTCCCGATGGGCGGCTGGTGCGCAGCCCCGGACTGGTAGCGGGTTAGCCCTGCGGAGCAGGGGCGCGGTGCTGCTGTCAGTGAGGGCGGGATATGCTAGGAAGTGGTCCTGGTTGAACCCAAGTCCGGATGCCGATGTCCCGCACCGAACGCCTGCTTGATCTGCTGCAATTGCTGCGCAATCGGCGCAGCCCCGTTGCGGGTGAGCAGTTGGCACAGGAACTCCGTATTTCGATCCGCACTCTGTATCGTGATATCGCGACACTGCAGGCGCAGGGGGCCGATATCCGTGGTGAGCCCGGGCTCGGTTATGTGCTGCGGCCCGGCTTTACCTTGCCGCCGCTGATGTTTTCGGTGGAGGAGATCGAGGCGCTGGTGCTCGGGTCGCGCTGGGTGGAGCAGCGTCGCGAGGACCCGAGGCTGAGCGCGGCGGCGGCGAGCCTTTTAAGTAAAGTCAGCGCCGTCTTGCCTGACTCCATCCGCGATACTGTGGAAGCGACGAGCCTCCTCGTCGCGCGCAGCGATGTGGTGCCTACTATTGTGGATCTGGGAGCGATCCGTGCCGCTATTCGGGGCCAGAACAAGCTCGCACTTGCCTATGACAAAGGCGATGGCGCGGGCTCCGAGCGCGTCGTTTGGCCCTTCGCCGTGGCCTTCTTCGAGCATGTGCGGGTGGTGCTGGCCTGGTGCGAGTTGCGGCAGGATTTCCGGGCATTCCGGCTGGATCGGATCACGCGGCTCGACGTGCTGCCCGAGCGATACGCGGCCCGGCGCGCGGCGCTTCTCAAGCAGTGGCGAGAGCGCGAAGGAATCCGCCACCCCGACCCTGCCGCAAACTGACAGTCCGGTGCCGTAGGTCTGGCTCCAGCCACAAAGGAGCTAGACGATGCGTGTGTTGAATTATCTGTTGCTGGCGGTTGCCGACACCGAAGCGAGCGCCGAGCTGTACCAGAAGCTGCTGGGCGTCGCGCCGGTGCAGAACCGGCCGGGATTTGCGTTGTTTGTGCTGCCCAACGGCATGAAGATCGGGCTTTGGGCCAAAGACCAGATCCAGCCGGCGCCAAAGCCGGTGGGCGGCAGCGAGATATCCTTCACCGAGGAAAGCCGGGAAACCATGCTGGCAACCTACCGCGATTGGCAGGCGCTGGGCCTGACGATCCTTCAGGAGCCCGTCGAGATGCCGTTCGGCTTCACCTTTGTCGCCGAAGATCCCGATGGGCACCGGCTCCGCCCGTTTGTGCCGGCTGCCAGGCCAAGCTGAGGTGTAAGCATGCTCTGGCGCCGGTGGGCGGCGCCAGAGCAAGGGCAAGGGCAAGGGCAAGGGGTTAGACCGTGGCCCAGCCGCCCGATTTCTCGCTGGCAAAAATGGCATCGAGCACTTTCATCGAGCTGATTGCGTCCTCAACTCCCCAGGGCAGGGGCTGTTCGCCAAGCACGGCAAGGGCGAAGGCTTCGGCCTGCTCGGTATATTGATCGCAGGCGGGCAGGATTTCACGCCGGGCGAGGGAGCCATCAAATGGCGCGCCAGTGTCGACCGTGATTGCGGTCCGCTCATTGGCGGGAGCGTTATAGGGGATGATGATCTCGAGCTTTGCCTTCGTGCCCAGCACCTGAACGCTCTGCTCACCGGTGAGCTGGGTCGAGCAGATGAAGTTGAGCTGCCGGCCACCGCCGAAATCCATCAGGACGCTGGCCAGGCGGTCGGTGCCGAATTGCGGATCGCGCTCGACGAGGGACACGACCCGCTGCGGTTCGGCCTCAAACAGGAAGCGGCCGGTCGTGACTGGATAGCAGCCGATATCCATGATGCCGCCGCCGCCGATATCGGCCTGGTTGCGCACATTGGCGGGGTCGGCGTTGAAGTAGGTGAAAACTGCATTGATGGCGCGCACCTCGCCCAGTTCGCCCGAGCGGATGATCTCGCGTGCCCGCAGCCATTGCGGATGAAAGCGGATCATGAAGGCTTCGAGCACGATGCGGTCGGATGGGATCTGGCGCAGCTGTTCGGCCTCGGCAGCCGAGAGAGCAATGGGCTTTTCGCAGAGCACATGCTTGCCCGCCTGGGCGGCAGCCAGGGTCATAGGGACATGGAGGTGATTGGGCAGCGGGTTGTAGATCGCGTCGATGTCGGGATCGGCAAAAAGCTCCTCGTAAGAGCCATAAGCCGTGGGAATACCCAGCTTTGCCGCGGCAGCCTGCGCCTTGCCGAGGTCACGCGAAGCGATGGCCACCACTTCCGAATGGGCCGAGCGCATGATGGCGGGCGTCACCTTTTCCATGCCGATATTAGCCGTCGACAAAATGCCCCAACGAATCTTCTTCAACGGCTCTCTCCTTGGCCTTGGTTCCGGGCTGGCGCGAAGCGAGGGCTGCGACCGGCCCGTCGCGCCTGCAACGTGGTGCCAGTGATAGCGGCAGGCCGCGCCGCCGCCAAGCGCTGTTGAAGCAGGCGCTGCGTGGTTGACAAAAGGCCTTCGAGATCGACCATTAGCGAGGTTCGGCCGCCAAGCGGTTCGAGAGGGCGCAACGTCGCCATGGGAGGACTGTGGATGAAGGTTTGGCAGAGCTGGCGCGACACCGTTAAGAGCATGCGTGGGCAAGACCCTGCCGGCAGAGTAGGACACTAGCATGGCACGTATTGCTTATCTGACGACGATTGATTTCGGGGCGGGGGAGCTGGCTTCGCTGCCAGCCGCTTTGGCCGATCTCAAGATCACCCGGCCGCTGCTCGTGTCGGATCGCGGTATCGCCGCGTCCGGGCTGCTGGCGCGAGTGGAGAGCTTACTGCCAGAGGGGAGCGCAGTGTTTCTTGATACGCCGTCCAACCCCACCGAAGGCGCAGTCGATGCGGCGCTGGTGGCGTACCGCGCCGGCAATTGCAACGGCGTGGTGGCGCTGGGCGGGGGGTCGCCCATCGATCTGGCCAAGGGCGTGGCGCTGCTCGCGACCCATCCAGGTAGTCTGGAGCAATATGCGGCGATTTATGGCGGGCTGGAGCGGATCACCCCCGCGGTGGCGCCAACCATCGCCATTCCCACCACCGCCGGCACAGGCGCTGAAGTGGGGCGCGCGGCGCTGCTGACGCTGGAGGATGGCCGCAAGCTCGGGATCATCAGCCCGCATCTGATCCCGCGTCGCGCCATTTGCGACCCCGAGCTGACGCTGGGGCTGCCGCCTTACCTGACGGCGGCGACGGGGCTCGATGCATTGTCCCACTGCATCGAAACGTTCTTTTCTCCGCGCTTCAATCCAACAGCCGAGGCCATCGCGCTCGACGGGGCGGGGCGGGTATGGCGCAATCTGCCGCTGGCCTTTGCCAATGGGGCAGATATCGGGGCGCGCACCGAGATGATGCTTGGGGCGCTGCATGGCGGGCTCTCGTTCCAGAAGGGCTTGGGGGCAGTGCATTCACTGAGCCACGCTCTAGGCGGATTGAAGGATCTCAAACTTCATCATGGCACACTGAATGCCATCCTGATGCCGCTCGTGGTCCGGTTCAACGCGCCTGCTGTGGCCGACAAGCTCGAGCGGCTCAAAGCGGCAATGGGGCTCGGCCCAGATGAAGATCTTGCCGATACGCTCGAGACGCTAAATCGCTCATTTGGTCTGCCGACGGGGCTCGCGCAGATGGGGCTTAGCCGTGACCAGTTTGATTGGGTCATCGAGCGGGCACTCGCCGATCACAGCCATCCCACCAATCCACGGGAGGCGTCGGCCGAGGACTATCGCGCCATTCTGGAAGCGGCCATGGCCGATGGTGCAGTCACCCAATCCGCTTAAGGCCCCGGGATCGGGTCTAGACAACACCCAAGTTTTTGCGGGCGCCAAACGCGCCTGCGTGGAGGAAAGCCTAGCAATGTACAGCGTCATGAACGGTTCAGCCCATCCCCTAGCGCCGCCCGAGATTGCGGTCAAGGCGGTGCCCGATGATGAGCGGGTGTGGGTGCCGCAGGCGCAAGGCGTGTGGTTTCGGCCGCTGATGCTCAATACCTTGGTGGGGCAGTGGTGCAATCTGTTGCGGGTGCGCCGCTCAGGGGTACTGTCGCGGCACCTGCATCCCAACCCGGTGCATGGCTATGTGATCAAGGGGCGCTGGCATTATCGCGAGCATGACTGGGTGGCCGAGACCGGCTCTTATGTGTTTGAGCCGCCCGGCGAGATCCACACGCTCTTGGTGCCCGAGGATGTGGAGGAGATGATCACCTTCTTCAACATCACTGGCTCGATGGTGTATCTCGACGAGAACAACCAGCATGTCGGCTACGAGGACGTGTTCACCAAGATCGACATGTGCCGCGCCCATTACGAGAAAATCGGGTTGGGAGCGGACTATGTCGATCAGTTCGTCCGCTGAGACCGTGAATTACGACTGGGCCCGCGGCTGGTACGCGGGCAAGCGGGTGCTGGTGACTGGCGGCACTTCGGGGATCGGCGCCGCCGTGGCGCGGGCGTTTGTGCTTTCGGGTGCCCACGTCACTGCGACGGGCGTGGCGCAGCGCGAGATCGATGCGCTGGGGGGCGACGTGGATTTTGCCGCAGCGGAACTGGGCCTGCTCGATGTGCGCGATGCCGCGGCGATCGGAGAACTGGTGGGCAAGCTGCCGGCGCTCGACATTCTGGTCAATTGCGCCGGGATGATCCGGCGGGGCGAGGAGCTGGATCCGGCCGTGTTCGAGCAGGTGCTGGACGTTAATCTCAACGGCACCATGCGCATGTGCTCGGCCGCCCAGCCTCTGCTCCAAGCATCGGGGCAGGGGAGCATCGTCAACCTTGCTTCCATGCTGTCGTTTTTCGGCGGGGGATTGGTGCCGGGCTATGCGGCGAGCAAGGGTGGCGTCAATCAGCTGACCAAGTCGCTCGCCATCGCCTTTGCCAAGGATGGCATCCGCGTCAATGCCGTAGCGCCGGGCTGGATCGCGACGCCCCTGACGCAGGCGCTGCGCGATGATCCTGCACGTTCGGACCCGATCCTCGCGCGCACGCCGATGGGGCGGTGGGGCCGGCCCGAGGACGTGGCCAATGCGGTGCTGTATCTGTGCTCGCCGGCGGCGGGCTTTGTCACCGGCTCAACCCTGGTGGTCGATGGCGGTTATTCCATTAGCTGAAGCGATTCAAGGCCTTAGTTCAGGGGCATGCGGAAGGTGAAGCGGGTGGCTTCTGCATCGGAATGGACGTCGATCTTGCCGCCATGGGCTTCGGCGATCTGGGCGGCGATGTAGAGCCCCAAGCCGAGGCCCTCGGCATTGCTGCGCACCTGGCCGCGGTGGAAGGCCTTGAACAAGTGCTCCATCATCTCGGGAGGGATGGGTTCGCTGGCGTTGATGACCGATAGCGCGAGGGTGGCTTCGTCTTCCAGTTTGACCTGAACGTGGATCGGCTGGTCGTCGGCGCCGTGGGTAATGGCGTTGCCGAGCAGGTTGGAGAACATCTGGGCGATGCGGCTGTGGTCGACCTTGGCTGACCGGGGCAGGTCGATTTCGGCTTCGATGACGCGAGCCGGATTGGCGGCGCGGATTTCGTCAACTACTTGTTCCAGCGTCGGTTTTAGCGGCCGATCGGCATCGAGATCAAGCGAGATTCCCCCGCCCAAACGGCTGCGGGCGAGGTCGAGAACATTGTCGATCAGGCCACTCATGCGGGTGACGCTGTTTTTCATCAGGCGGAGGATGACCGGGGTTTTTTCGGTCCAGGCGCCTTCGCGCAGCAGGATATTGGCGCCGCCGTCGATGGCGGCGAGGGGGTTGCGCAGGTCGTGGCCGAGCACGGCGATGAATTGTTCGCGCAGGTCGGAGTTGGCTTGCTGATCGGTGGCGCGGGTTTCGGCGGCGGCGAGTTTGTCTTCGGCTTCAAGGTGATAGGCGAGAAGCTCGGCAAAAAGGGTGAGCGTGCCGATCACCTGGGGGTTGTTGACCTGCGCCGGTTCAGGATGGATGGCGCAAAGTGTTCCGAAGAACCGGCCATCAGCCATGGTAATGGGCACAGAGATATAGCTCTTGAGGCCATAGATCTGCGGTGTGTGGTGGGAAGAATAAACCGGATCTTCCGCAACATTGTCGATCGCTATGACTTGCCGGTGCTGGCGGATTTCGTGGCAGAGCGTCGTTTCTACCTTGAGTTCACCACCCGCGGGAAGGCCAAAGCCAATATTGTCAAGGACCTGGCAAGCAACCCAGCGGTCTTCCGTAACGCGGGCGACGGCGGCAAAGCCCATGCCGGTGGCGCGGCAAACGACGTCGAGGATGGTGGGGACGGCGCCAATTCTTTGAACAGCATCAACGTCTTGCTGGAAGTCGTGGGCCATGTTTACTCGCGGCTAGTTTTGGACAACACGGTGTCGCATGACGCTCGATCGTGTCGTCGCAACATGGTCAGAAACTATATTAGCGCGAAACTTGCCAGTGTCGAGAGTCGGCGAAAGGGGCTCCTAGTCACGTTATTGCCATGAAGATGAACGGGTTCTGAACGGCCTAGACTGCTATTGGAGGGTGAGCAGCAGGCCGGCGAGCAGGCGGCCGCGCGGGACAACGGAATCGAGCAGGATGTGCTCGGTCAATTGGTGCGCATCGGCTCCCAGTGGTCCGAGACAATCGAGGGTGGGGACACCGAGCGCGCCGGTGATGTTGCCATCCGAGCCGCCGAACATCATGTCGTGACCGAATGGAAGGTCGAGCGGGTCGGCGAGGGTGCGGGCTTGCTGCCAAAGCGCGTGGTCGGCGGCGGTCGGGGTCCAGAGCGGGCGGTTGGAGAAGCGGATGACTTCGCCGCGCTCGCCCATCTCTTCTTGAACGATGCGCACGAGCTGGTGGTAGACGTCTTCAAGCAGGTCGAGGGTCTTGGCGGTGGAGACGAGGCCGATCGTGCCTTCGGTGGGGATGATGGCGACGTGCTGGCCGGCCTGGATATAGTTGACGGTGAGCGAGCGGCCGGGCTGGGCCAGGGCTTCGACGCGCGGCACGATGCGGGCGAGGCCAGAGAGGGCAGAAACGCCGATGCCGGGTTCGATCAGGGCATGGCTAGATTTGCCATAGGTGCGGATGCGGAAGCGCGCGACGGGATAGCGGCCGACGGCGAGGTTGCCGCTGGTGTCACCGCCTTCAACAACGAGCACAAAGCGCTGGTCGCGGGCGATGTGCTCGATCAGCGGGCGGCTGAAAGGGCTGCCCGATTCTTCGTCCGACACGAGGAGCATGCGGACGGGCAGGTGGGAATTGGCGCCGCCTTCGCGCAGCAGGCGCAGCACTTCGAGGGCGAGATAGTTGCCGCTCTTCATGTCGTAAAGGCCGGGGCCATAGGCCTTGTTGCCGTCCTGGCGCCAGCTGAGCGGGCCGGCGAGGGTGCCGATAGGATGGACGGTATCGAGATGGCCGAGGAGGAGGATGCCCGGGCGCGGGTCCTCGGGATTGAAATCAGCATAAAGGCAATCGCCAAAGCCCTTGTCGCCGGGGAAGCGCTCGAGGGTCGCGCCCATGCTCTGCATGTGCGTGGCGGCCAGATCCATCATGCGATTGACGGCGGCGGCATCCCAGGAGGGGCTTTCGCATTCGACCCATGGGCGCACGCCTGCAAGGATGGCTCCGGCGTCGAGGGGGAGGGTGGTGTAGTCCATGGGTAAAGAAGGGTCCGAGATGAGGGAGGGTTAGCGGGAAAGCACGAGTTCGAGCGCGTCGACCGTCGGACCGGTAGGGCGGAACTCGAGGCCGACGGGGCCATCGTAGCCGGCGCGCCCCAGCCAATCGAGCTTGCCCTGCCAATCCATCTCGCCGCTGCCGGGCTCGTTGCGGCCGGGGGCGTCGGCGAGGTGGACGTGAGCGATGCGATCGAGCCGGCCGTCGAGCACACTGGCGATGTTCTCGCCCATCACGGCCGAATGGTAGATGTCATAGAGGAGGCGCACATGGCGGCTGCCAACGGCATCGACGATATCGAGCCCTTCAACCGTGGAATGGAGGAAATAGCCGGCGTGATCCACCAAGGTGTTGAGCGGCTCGAGCGCCAGAATGATGTTGGCGCGCTCCAGCAGGGGAGCGGCGCGGCGTAGCACAGTGACGATGGCGTCGTGCTGTTCGGCCCGAGTGAGGCTATCGATCTCGTTGCCGGCCTGGGCAATGAGAAGCGGCGCGCCCAAGCGCTGGGCGGTGGCGATGCTGTCCTCGAGCCCGAGGAGAAACTCGGCGTGGCGCGTGGGATCGGTCAGCGGGATCATGGGTTCGGCGACGATGCCCGAGAGCGCAACCCCATGCTTGCGCAGCGCCGCTTCCACCGCATCGAGATCCTTGTTGGTCCAGCGCCAGAATTCCACCAGATCAAAGCCGGCTGACCGGGCCAGGGCGATGCGGGCGGTGAAATCGGCGGTTTCGGGAACAAACAGCATTTCGAGGCAGGCGGAAAAGCGCATGGGCTAAGGCTCCTTGGCGACGAATTGCGGGGGCTGGAAAGCGGTAATGGGCGGCAACTCGCCCGTAAAGCGCTCTACCTGCACCAGCGCGCTTTGGGCGGCGCAGCCCTGGCTCAAGCTCGAGGCGCCGATATCCTGGGTGACGGCATTGGGGTTGCCATGCTTGTCGAGGGTGCCGATCTCGCCGGGAACCAGCGGATCATACCAGGCGCCGGTGGCGATCTGGACGACGCCGGGGCGGATGGCGTCGCTGACGACGAGACCGGCAAGGAAAGCGCCGCGATCATTGAAGACGCGCACCACATCACCATGGGCAAGGCCGCGCGTGGTGGCATCGGCGAGGTTCATGGTGAGAGGTTCGCGGCCGTTGATCTTGGATTCGCGGCTGACGACGCCATGATCGTACTGGCTATGGAGGCGTGTGCTGGGCTGGTTGGAGAGGAGATGGAGGGGATAGGTCTCGGCGCGCGGGGCGCCAAGCCATTCGCGCGGTTCACGCCATTCCGGGGTGGCCGGAAAATCGGGCAGGTGGAAGCCCGCGATCTTGGTCGAGGTCAGCTCGATGAGGCCCGAGGGCGTGTTGAGGGGGAAATCCTCGGGATCCTTGCGGAAGCTTTCGAGCATGATCGTATCCTGCTCGGGGGCGGGCAGATCAAAGAGCCCCTCTTCCCAGAACTGATCGAAGGGCGGCAGGGTGATGCCGAAGACCTCGGCGCGGGGGCGGCATTCCTCGTAGAGCACTTCGAGCCATTGCTCGGCGGTGCGGCCTTCGCGCAGTTGCTCGGCAAAGCCGAGGCGCTCGGCAATGCCGCTGAAGATATCGTAGTCGTCCCTGGCTTCGCCGACGGGATCGGCAACGCGCTTCATGGCGACCATGAAGCGGTCGAGCGAGGCGCTGCCGATATCGTTGCGCTCAAGCGTCGTCGTGGCGGGCAAGACGATATCGGAGAACTTGGCGTGCGGTGTCCAGAAGCTCTCATTGATGATGGTCACTTCGGGGCGGCGCCAGGCCTCGATCAGCTTGTTGAGGTCCTGGTGGTGGTGGAAGATGTTGCCGCCGCACCAGTAAACCAGCTTGATATCGGGATAGGTGAAGCTGCCGCCATCATAGGTGAAGGACCCACCGGGATTGAGCAGCATGTCGGAGACGCGGGCCACGGGGATGAAGGTGGTGACCGGGTTGGTGCCCTGGGGCAGGCGGGGGCCCGAAAAGGGGAAGCGGCCTGAGCCGACGCTTTGCATGCAGGCATAGCCAACGCCAAAGCCGCCGCCGGGCAGGCCGATCTGGCCCAGCAGCACGGCAAGGTTGACGGCCATCCAATAGGGCAATTCACCATTTTCGGCGCGCTGGAGCGACCAGGCGACATTGATCATGGTGCGCCCCTTGGCCATGCGGCGGGCGAGCGCGGTGATGGTGTCGGCAGGGATGTCGCAGAGCGGGGCGGCCCAGGCGGGGGTCTTGTGCTGGTTGTCGGCGGCGCCAAAGAGGTAATCGCGCAGCTGCTCGAAGCCGACGCTGTGGCTTTCGATGAAAGCCCGGTCGTGCAGGTCTTCGGCGATCAGCACATAGGCGAGCGCGAGCATCAGGGCAGTGTCGGAGCCAGGCCGGATCGGCAGCCATTCGCAGCCCTCGGCATCGGTCAGGTCGGAGCGGCTGGGGCTGACATTGACGAACTGGGTTTTGCCGGCCGCCATGCGGCGCAGCGCTTCGCGCACCACATGGTCGCTCGCGCCACCCGGATTGACCTGGGTGTTCTTGGCGGGCAGGCCACCGAAGGCGATGAAGAGTTCGGTATGCTCGGCCAGATTGTTCCAATCGGTATGGCCCTGGGACAGCTCGCCCCAAGGCGCGACCACATGGGGCAGGATCACGCGCGCGGCGGCGAGGGAATAGCTGTCGACGCTGTCGACATAGCCGCCGGTGAGGCGAAAGAAGCGGTTGAACTGGCTTTGGGCGTGGTGGAAGCGGCCGGCGCTCGACCAGCCATAGGAGCCGCCGTAAAAACTCTCATTGCCATATTGCTCGCGCACGCGGGCGATGTGGTGCGCCGTGATGTCGAAGGCTTCGTCCCAGGGCACTTCCACAAAGGGCTCGCGCCCGCGGCCCTCGCGCGAAGCGGCGCCCGATTTGAGGAAGCCGGCGCGGATGGCGGGACGGCGGATGCGGGCGGCCGCATCGCGGCCGGAGGTGAGGGAGCGGCTGAGGGGGGAGGGGTCGCGGTCCCAGGGAGCCGGGGTCAGTTCCACCGTGCCGCCGGTGTTCTTTGCCTCGTACACGCCCCAATGGGTCGAGGTATAGGCCATGCCGTACTCTCCGCGCTGCTGCGGATCAGCGTTCCGCAGCTCCAAGTTTATTTCTTTTGATAATCAAACCTATTTTAGGGAGATGTCAAACCGTTCTTTGAGGTTTCCCGGCACGGATTTTCCACAGGGCAGGCGAGGGTTCAGGTGCAGGCGGGGCGGATTTACCCCAGCGATGGAGGCGAGATTTACTGGTTTTTACCAGGATCAGCGGGCGTTTTGGCCGGTTTCCACGCGATACCGACTCTGGTGCTCTGGCGGTGGCTAGTTTTGTAGCAGCAGAAAAATTGCACTAAAAGCAAGCAGGCCCGATTGACAGCCACGCTTAGCCGGTCAATCAATAATCCTACACTCCAACAAATTATGGGGTGCGCAGTTTTTGGATGTCACGACCGGCCAGCAAAAGGTTTAACCCATGTCCAGCAGATCCAAGTTTCTTGCCGTATCCCTCCTCGCGCTGTCGGTCGCGGCCGGCAGCGCGCCCGCTTCGGCCCAGCAGGTGCCCGAGTTCTGGCACTATATGGGCGTTGGCGGCGAGTATGATGGCGTCAAAGCCATGATCGCCGAGATCAACAAGCAGAACCCGGACGCCCCGGTCACCGAGCGGGTGATCCCGGGCCATACCCAGGGCTTGCGCCAGCAGGTGCAGGTGTCGCTGATGGGGGGCACCCCGCCCATGGCCTACCAATTCAACTCGGGTTACGACCTAACCCAGGTGGCCAATTCGGGCCGCATTCTCGACATCGAGGATGTGTGGCAGGATATCCGGGGCGACGAGATTTTCCCCGAAGGGCTGCGCCGCATCATCACCTTTGGTGGCGTGCATACGGCGCTGCCGATTTCGCTGAGCATCGTCAATGACGTGTTCTACAACAAGGCGGTGTTCGAAAAACTCAACCTGACCCCGCCCACGACCTGGGAAGAGTGGAACACGGTCTGCGAAACGCTCGAGGCCAACAATGTGGCGTGCCTGGGCAATTCGGCGGGCTGGCCCTGGAGCTTTTACAACTTCTATGCGCCGCTGCTGAGCGTTGTGGGCGAAGAGGGCTATTGGCAGTTTGCCCGCGGGGAGCTGTCCTGGACCGGTCCCGAAATGCGCGAAGCCTTCGAGATCTTCCGCGAGAATTATGCCGAGCATTATGCGCCCAACTGGACGGCAGCGGCCTGGGCTGACTCGTCGGACCAGCTGATGCGCGGCGAGATCGGCATGTATCAGGCCGGCAACTGGATTTCTGGCTATATGAAGGGCCGCGGCTGGACGCCGGGCGAGGATTACGACTTCTTTGTTGCGCCGGGCACCGAGGACCAGTCGATCTTCCAGACCGATACGGTGGTGGTGCTCAAGGGCGACCTGCAGGAGCAGGGCAAGCAGTTCGTGCGCTCGGTGGTGTCGGTGGAAGCGCAAACCGCGTTCAACCAGCCCAAGGGCTCGCTCGCGCCCAATGTGGAAGTGTCCACCGACATCTATGACGTGATCGGCAAGCGCGAAGCGGAGCGGTTCGCCACCATGGCACTGCCGAGCCTCATGATCCTGTTGCCGGTGGATTACCGCATGGCGATTGGCACCGAGATCGAGAAATACGCGGCCAATCCGACCCCCGAAGGGCTCGAGACTTCACTCGCGATGCTCGAGCAGATGCGCCTCTCCATGGCCGACCAGAAGCTGTTCTACGCCTGGTGATGACACAAGGCCCCCGCCGCGGCGGGGGCCGATCGTCCGGCGCGCGCGGGCGCCGGGTTGGGAATGCAGGAAGGGGCCAGTCATGGGCGGACTTGATTTCAGAGCCAGGCGCAACCTGGTTTATGCGCTGTTCTTGCTGGGTCCGATCGCGTTGTTTATCGCCGCCTTCATTTACCCGGTGATCGATACGATCTGGCTGTCGCTGCATTCGTGGGACGGAATGTCGGTGGAGCGGCAATGGGTTGGGCTGGCGAACTTCCAGCAGATCCTCAACCAGCCGCGTACCATGCATGCGCTGTTCAACAATTTCCAGTGGCTGATCTATTTCCTGGTGTTGCCCACGATCGTGGGGCTCGGGCTGGCGCTTTTGCTCGATAGCGACGTCAAGGGCGCCTATATTTTCCGGACCATCTTCTTTTTGCCCTTCACCATCACGACCGTGGCGGTGGCGTCGGCCTGGCGGTGGCTGTATCGGCCGACGACGGGGCTGTTCTCGACCATACTCAACAGTCTGGGACTGTCGGAGTGGAATCAGAACTGGCTCGGCGACCCGCAGATCGTGACCTATTCGATCATGGCGGCCTCGCTTTGGGCGTGGAGCGGGTTCACCTTCCTCATCTACTTTGCCGGGCTGCGGAACCTGCCCACCGAATATATCGAGGCGGCGCGGATCGATGGGGCGTCGCCCTGGACGATCCTCACCAAGATCAAGCTGCCGCTGCTGCTGCCCTCGACCGTCGTGGTGCTGGGGATTGCGGGCGTCGATTCCATGCGCGTCTTCGATATCGTCTGGTCGATGACCCAGGGCGGGCCGTTTGAATCGAGCTATGTGCTGGCCGTCGATATGTACGAGACCTCGTTCTCGCGCTTCCAGATGGGGCAGGGCGCGGCGATCGCGGTGCTGCTGCTGGTGCTCGCGGCCATCGTGGTGATGCCCTATGTTTATTACATGTCCACCCAGGTCGAGGAGGTGCGCGAATGAGCGCCTTTGCCGTCCGTCGCCCTGCGCTTTCCACCGGGCTGCGCTATTTCATCCTCGTCGTGCTGGCGATCCTCTATCTGACGCCGCTCTTGATGGCGTTCAATGCCAGCCTCAAGAGCCCGGCCGAAATCCCCTATTCGCTGCAATTGCCCAGCGAAATCTATTGGCAGAACTATGCCGAGGGCTGGGAGCGGATCGGGCGCTCGGTGTGGAACAGTTTCCTGATCACCATCCCCTCGGTCGTGCTGTCGGTGTTTGTGGGCTCGCTCGCGGCGTATCCCCTGTCGCAGGTCAATATTCCGGGCGGGCGCGTCGTTTACCTGCTGATCCTCGCCGGGATGCTCGTGCCCTATCAGGCCGTGCAGATCCCGCTGTTCATGATCATGCGTTCGCTCGGGCTCTACAACACCATTCCGGGGATGTGGCTGGTCCACACCGCCTATGGGCTGCCCTTCGTGACCTTTTTCATGCGCAACTATTTTGCGACGGTGCCCCGCTCGATGTTCGAGGCGGCGCAGCTCGATGGCTGCGGGCCGGCGGGGTATTTCTTCAAGATCCTGCTGCCGGCATCGGTGTCGGGGCTGGCGGCGATCGCCATCGTGCAGAGCCGGTCGGCCTGGAACGATCTGTTCTTCGGGCTGACCCTCACCAGCGGGCAGAACAGCCCGGCGCCGGTCAGCCTTTATGCCATGATCGGCGGGCTCGACGTGGATGACGGCCCGATGATGGCGGCGACGATCATTTCGATCGTTCCCATGATGATTGCGTTCCTGCTGTTCCAGAAGGCATTCACGCGGGGCCTGTTGGGTGGCTCGTCGAAATGATGACCCATTGCCCGGCTGCCTCGCCACGCCCGCCCGAGAGGGACTAGCTCATGCATCCATCTGTTGTTCGCCAGATCCATGCCTCGCGCATCTTCCATGCGATCCGGCTCAATCCCAATGCCTCGCAGCGCGAGATCGCCGACAAGGCCGAGACGGACAAGTCGACAGTGTCGGCGATCCTCAAGGATTTCGAGGCCATTGGTCTGATCGAGCGCGCCACCAAGGTCGCGGGCAAGGGGCGCGGGCGGCCTGGGGAGCGCATTTCGATCTCGGCCAATGGGGGCCTGCTGGTCGGGGTGCATCCCGTGCCCGGTGAGATCAGCTATGTGGTAACGGGGCTCGACGGGGCGCCGCTGGGACAGGTGACGCGCACGCTGCCGCATCGCTCCGAACTCGCCGCCGAATTGCGCGCCGGAATTGGCGAGCTGGTGGCCAGCATCGGTCGCAGCATGAACGAAGTGCGCGCCGTGGGGGTGTCGGTGCCGGGCCTGGTGGGGCGCGACGGGCACCTCGCCCATTCGCCCAACCTGGGATGGCGCGACCTCGAATTGCGCAGCCTGCTCGACAATGCCGTCGAGGCGTCGCTCTACATCGACAACAACTGCAATGCCGATGCGATGGCCGAATATCTGTTCGGCAGCGCCGCCGAGGACGAGACCTTCATCTATCTCGACAGCTCCTCGGGCGTGGGCGCGGGCCTGTTTCTCGATGGCGCGCTGTTTCGGGGCCATGGCGGCTATGCCGGCGAGTTCGGCCACACCAAGATCGTGCCCAATGGGCGGCTGTGCCGCTGCGGCAATACCGGGTGCCTGTCGGCCTATGTGTCGGATTTCGCGCTGGCGCAGCGGCTGCAGCAGGACGGGGTGCAGGTGTCCTCGACCGCCGAGCTGCTCAACCTCGCCGAAGCGGGCAACGAGCTGGCGCTGCATGTGCTGGCTGAAATGGGCAGTTATCTCGGGATCGGGGTGTCCAACCTCATCAATATCTTCGATCCGCCGCGGGTGATCCTCGGGGGGAGTCTGGCGCGGCTGGCGCCCTTTATCCGCAACTCGATGATCCACGCCGTCGAGGAGCTGGCGCTGCCCGCAGCGCTGCAGGATTGCCGGATCGAATTCTCGAGCCTCAGCACCAACAATGTGCCGCTGGGCGGGGTCGCCCTGGCGCTGGAAGGCTGCACCAATTTTTCGGGCGCCAAGGCGCCGCTCTGGCATGCGCCCAGCGCTGCCGACCCATCTGCCGCAGAATCTGCGGCGAGCTGAAAGGACCTTTATTGATGACCATTGCCCTTCGTTCCATTGCCGCGCCGGCCATTGAGGTTCCCCTGCAGCAGCCCGCCATTCCGGGCACGACCTATGCGGCGCGGTGCAACGAGGCCTATCGGCGTGCCGGCCATGATTGGCTCGTGATCTATGCCGACCGCGAGCACAACGCCAACATCATGTTCATGTCGGGCTTTGATCCGCGCTTCGAGGAGGCCCTCTTGCTCCTCGGCCCGGGGGAGCAGCGCATCTTCGTCGTGGGCAATGAGGATGAAAGCTATACCGCCATTTCCCCGCTGCCGGGCAAGCAGGTGATGCTGGCCCAGTCGATGAGCCTCTTGGCCCAGGACCGCTCGCGCCGTCCGAGTGTCGAGGCGGTGCTGCGCGAATGCGGGATCAAGAGCGGTGACAGCGTGGGGGTTGTCGGCTGGAAGTATTTCGAAGGGGCGGAATGGGACGGCGAGGAGCCGGGCCTGTTCGTGCCCGCTTACCTGCCGATCCTGCTCAAGCGCATCACCGGGCAGAGCCCGGCAGAAGCCACCCCGGTGCTGATGCATGAAACCGAAGGCCTGCGCTCGGTGGTGGATGCCGACCAGATCGCCGCCTATGAATGGGGCGCGGCGCGCGCTTCGGCGGCAGTGTGGCGCATGGTGACCGGCATCCAGGCCGGGGACAGCGAATTGCTGGCGGCGAGCCGCATGGGCTATGCCGGCGAGCCGATGAACTGCCACCCAATGCTGACCACCAGCGATGCTTCGGGGCCGGTGATCGGTCTCTCGAGCCCAACCGGGCGCATCATCGGCAAGGGCAACGGCATTTCGGCCGCGGTGAGCTTTTGGGGTGGGCTCGCGTCGCGCGCCGGGCTCGTGACCGACCATGACGAGGCGTTCCTCGCCACTGCCAAGAGCTATTTCGAAGGCCTGATCACCTGGTATGAAACAGCCGATCTCGGGGTCACCGGTGGCGAAATCCACGATGCGGTGACCGGCGCGCTGGCGCGCGGCGGCCTGGGTTCAGCGCTCAATCCCGGGCACCTGACGGGCCATGACGAATGGCTGAACTCGCCGGTGCGGCCGGGCTCGCAAAGCCGTATCGCTTCGGGCATGCCCTTCCAGATCGACGTGATCCCGGTGCCGATGCCCAATGGCTGGGCGCTCAACTGCGAAGATGCGGTGACCTTTGCCGATGCCAAGCTGCGCGAAGAGCTCCGGACGCGCCATCCGCAGGTTTATACGCGCATCGAGCAGCGCCGCGCCTTTATGCGCGACGAGCTCGGGGTCGCCATTCACGATGCCATCCTGCCGATGTCCTCGACCCCGCTCTGCCTGCCGCCCTTCTGGCTGGCGTCCAACATGCTGCTGGCTCGCGCCTAAGCTCTCACAGGAAGGAGCCGACATGGCCCATCTTTCGATCCGCAACCTGACCAAGTCATACCAGACCTTTCAGGCCGTCCGGGGCATCGATCTCGAAATCGCCGACAGCGAGTTCGTGGCGCTGGTGGGACCCTCGGGTTGCGGTAAATCCACGACACTGCGCATGATCGCGGGGCTCGAAACCATTTCGGGTGGCGAGATCCGCATCGACGACAAGACCATCAACGATGTCGAGCCGGGGCGACGCGACATCGCCATGGTGTTCCAGAACTATGCGCTTTATCCGCATATGACGGTTTACGACAACATCGCCTTTGGCTTGCGACAACGACGCATGCCCAAGGCGGAAGTGGCGGCGCGAGTGGCGGAAGCCGCGCGGGTGCTCGAGATCGAGCCACTGCTCAAACGCAAGCCGCGCATGCTGTCGGGCGGGCAGCGCCAGCGCGTGGCCATGGGACGCGCCATTGTGCGCAACCCCAAAGTGTTTCTGTTCGACGAGCCGCTGAGCAACCTCGACGCCAAGCTGCGCGTGCAGATGCGTACCGAGATCAAGCGGCTGCACCAGCAGATCCCGACCACCACGGTTTATGTGACCCATGACCAGATCGAGGCCATGACCATGGCCGACCGGGTGGTGGTGATGAATAATGGCATCATCGAGCAGGCGGGGCCGCCCCAGGAACTCTACAACAAGCCGGTGAGCCGGTTCGTGGCGGGCTTTATCGGCTCGCCGGCAATGAACTTCCTCAATGGCCGGCTGGTGGGCGAGGGCGACGGGCTGTTCGTGCAGCTGCCGGGCGAGCAGCGGCTCGCCGTGCCCGCTTCGCGACGGGATGCCTATGCGCCATTTGCCGGGCGCGACGTGGTGCTGGGGCTGCGGCCCGAAGCCTTCAGCAATGTGCATGACCGCCCGAACACCGCCGCGCTCAGCGGGACCGTGGATCTGGTGGAGCCGCTGGGGGCCGAGACGCTCCTCTATATGCGGGTGGGCACGGACAATGTCTGCGCGCGGGTGGCGCCTTCCTTTCAGGCCGCGCCCAAGCAAACGATTGCCCTCACCGTCGACATGGACAGCATGCACCTGATCGATCCTGCGACCGACAAGGTCATCTACTGATGGCGGGGACAACCGCACTCAAGGTGATCGACGCGGCTACGGTCGAGCGGTTGCTGGATTATCCATCGCTGGTGGCAAAACTGCGCGAGGCGTTTTTAGCGCCACCCACGGCGCCGAGCCGGCAGGCCGTGCCGATCGAGGCGGCGCCGGGGCAAACTGCGGGCACGCTGCTGGTGATGCCGGCCGTGCGGCCGGGAAAGCTGATCGGGGTCAAGCTCGTGACGGTCTTGCCCGAGCTGGGCAACCGGCCGGGCGGGGCGCTGCGGGCGATCTATATGGTGCTCGATGCCGCGAGCGGCGAGCCGCTGGGCACGATCGACGGGCACGCGCTGACCACGCGGCGCACGGCCGCAGCATCGGTGCTGGCCGCTTCGGTGCTGGCTAGTCCCGAGCCCGAAACCCTCCTTGTGGTGGGGACGGGGAGCGTCGCCGAAGCACTGGCGGAGGCCTATTGGGCGGTGTTGCGGCCCAAGCGGGTGCTGATCTGGGGGCGCAATGTGGAAAAGGCCGAGGCGCTGGCCGCGAGCCTCCATGCGCGCGGGATTGCCGCGAGCGCGGCCGGGGAACTGGCCGAGGCCGTGGGGCAGGCGCAGATCGTTTCAGCGGCGACGCTGGCGCGCGAGCCCATCATTTTGGGCGACCAGGTGCGGCCGGGCACGCATATCGACCTCGTCGGCGGGTTCCGCCGCGACATGCGCGAAAGCGATGATGCCCTGGTGCGCAAGGCGCGGGTGGTGGTCGACGTGCCGCACACAAAAACCGAAACCGGCGACATCGCCCAGCCGCTCGCGGCTGGTGTGCTGGATGCAGCTGACGTAACCGAGCTGGCCGAACTGCTGGGCGAAGCGCCGCGCTGGCGGCGGGCGCCGGAGGATATCACCCTGTTCAAATCGGCGGGGCATGCCCTCGAAGATCTGGCGGGGGCGGAATTGGTGATGGAGCGCCTGGGCGCCGAGGAGATCGCATGATCAAGCGAATGGAAATGGGCAAGCGCATGAGCCAGGCCGTGGTGCATGGCGGCGTCGTGTATCTGGCGGGGCAGGTGGCCGAGGATACGAGCCTCGATATCCTGGGGCAAACGCAGCAGGCGCTGGCGGCAGTGGAGCGGTTGCTGGCGGAGGCGGGGAGCAGCAAGGCGCAGCTGCTGACCATGGCGGTGTATCTGGCCGATATCGGTGACTTCGCTGGGATGAACAGCGTCTACGACAGCTGGATCGACCCCGAGCAGAAGCCGACGCGGGCCTGCGTGCAGGCGCTGTTGGCGGACCCCGGCTACAAGGTCGAGTTCGTGGCGACCGCGGCGGTCGCATAAGGCTAAAGAAAAGCCCGCTGGTGCTGCCAGCGGGTTTTTTTTGTTGGGGCGGTTAGCCGGCTTGGCTAGCCGGCCTGGGCCATCAGGGTGGCGTTGCCGCCGGCGGCTGTGGTGTCGATGCAGACATGGCGTTCCACGACGAGGCGCAGGGCGTCGTCCTTGCTGGTTACGAGCGGCAGGATGGGGCCGCTGCGCTGGCTCAGGGCCTGGCGGATGGCGCCGAGCTGGCTGTCCGCGCCGAAATAAGCCACCGCATCAAAGGTCTGGGCGTGCTGGAGCACGTCGAGGTCGAGTTCGGCCAGAAGGGCGGTGTTGCCGAGCGTGGCGGCCAGATTGGCCTGGGCCTGCTGATCGGCCGGGGTGGGGCCAAGGCAGAGCACGGTGCCGCGCGGGCTCACATGCATGACGTTGGACTCCCCGGTGGGGCCGGGCAGGGGGAGGGGCATGGTCTTGCCCTCGGGAGCACCGATGGTGAAGCGGGGCAGATAATGCGGGCCGCCCGCCTTGGGGCCGGTGCCCGAAAGGCCCTCGCCGCCAAAGGGCTGCGAGCCGACTACGGCGCCGATCTGGTTGCGGTTGACATAGATATTGCCGGCCTGGACGGCGCTGGACACGAGACGCACCCGCGAGGAAATGCGGGTGTGGAGGCCAAAGGTGAGGCCATAGCCCGAGCGGTTGATGGCGGCGATGACGGCGTCGAGCTCAGTGGCCTTGAAGGTCGCGACATGGAGCACGGGGCCAAAGATCTCTTCGGCCAGCGCCTCGATGCCGGACACGCGCAGCACGGCGGGGGCGACAAAGGTGCCGCCCGCTGGGGTCGGCAGGCGGTGGATGAGATTGCCCGAGCGCGCAAAGCTCTCGATATGTGCCTCGATCTTGCTGCGGGCGGCCTCATCGATGACGGGGCCGATATCGGTGCTGAGGTGCCAGGGATCGCCGAGAGTCAGCTCGTCCATGGCGCCCTTGAGCATTTCGAGGGTCCGCTCGGCCGCTTCTTCCTGCACGTAAAGCACGCGCAGGGCCGAGCAGCGCTGGCCGGCGGACTGGAAGGCGGACGCGATGATGTCGCGCACGGCCTGTTCGGGCAGGGCGGTGGAGTCGACGATCATGGCGTTAAGGCCGCCGGTTTCGGCGATGAGGGGTGCGGTGGGCGCCAGATTGGCGGCCATGGCCCCATCGATCCGGCGGGCGGTGGCGATGGAGCCGGTGAAGACGACGCCGGCAATGGCGGGGTGGGAGGTGAGCGCGGTGCCGACTTCACCGGCGCCGGTGAGGAGCTGGATGGCGTCGCGGGGAATGCCGGCTTCGTGCATCAGCTGGACCGCGCGGAAGGCGATCAGCGGGGTCTGGGGCGCGGGCTTGGCCAGCACCGGATTGCCGGCCACCAGCGCGGCCGCGATCTGGCCGGTGAAGATGGCGAGGGGGAAGTTCCAGGGCGAGATGGCGGTGAAGGGGCCGCACGGCGCGCCAAGGGTTTGCCGTTCGGCGCCGCGGGCATAGTAGCGCAGGAAGTCGACGGCTTCGCGGACCTCCGCCACGGCGTCGGCCCAGGTCTTGCCGGCTTCACGGGTAAGGAGGGCGAAGAACTCGGCGCGGTTGGCTTCGTAGAGATCGGCAACGGCGCGCAAGAGGTCGGCGCGGCGGGCGACGGGCTCCTTGGACCAGCCGGAGTGGGTGGCTGCGGCGATAGCGCCTTCGATCTCGTGCGGGAGGGCGTCGACCACGGTGCCCAGAATGTCGGCTGGCTTGGCGGGGTTGGTGAGGGTTTGCGCCTGCGCGCCCGAGGCGGGATCGTTGGCGAGCGCGGTCAGGGCGTGGGCGTGCCATTGGGTGGTGGCAAAGGCGTTGCGCGCGGCCTCGGCGGCCGGGAAGGCGACGGGGTCGGTGAGATCGAGCCCGGCCGAGTTGCGGCGGGGCGCAAAGATATTGGCCGGGGCGGGGATGGCCGGATTGGGGATGGCGTCGCCCAAAGCGAGAAGCTTGGCGATGGGGTCCTCGGCGACCACAGCGGCCGGGATGTTCTCGTCGGCGATCTGGTAGACAAAGGAGCCGTTGGCGCCGTTTTCGAGCAGGCGGCGGACGAGATAGGCGAGCAGGTCCTTGTGGGCGCCGACCGGGGCATAGATGCGGGTGCGGGTGCCGTGGGCGGTGCGCAGCACTTCGTGGAGGCGCTCGCCCATGCCATGAAGGCGCTGGAACTCGAAGCTGTCCTTGGGCTTGCCGGCTTGTGCGGCGAGATGGAGGACCGCGGCGGCCGTGTGGGCGTTGTGGGTGGCAAATTGCGGGTAGATCGCCTCGGCCGCAAGGAGCTTGCGGGCGGCGGCGATGTAGCTGACATCGGTCGCGGCCTTGCGGGTGAAGACGGGATAGCCATCGAGCCCCAGCACCTGGGCGCGCTTGATTTCGGCGTCCCAATAGGCGCCCTTTACGAGGCGCACCATGATGCGGCGATCGAGCGAACGGGCGGTGGCATCGAGCCAATCGATGAGGGGCAGGACGCGCTTGCCATAGGCCTGGACCACGACGCCAAAGCCGTCCCAGCCGGCCAATTCGGGCGTGGCGAGCACTTCGGCGATGATGTCGAGCGACAGATCGAGCCGGTCGGCTTCCTCGGCATCGATGTTGAAGCCCATATTGGCGGCCCGGGCGGCGAGCGCCAATTGCCGAGTCGTGGCAACCAGTTCGCTCATCACCCTCTCGCGCTGCGCGAACTCGTAGCGGGGGTGAAGGGCCGAAAGCTTGACCGAAATGCCGGGATTGTCGCGCACGGACGGGGCGGTGCAGCGGGGGGCGAGGGTGGCGATGGCGCGGCTATACGCTTCCGCATACCGCTCGGCATCGGCGGAGGTGCGGGCGGCTTCGCCCAGCATGTCATAGGAATAGCGGTAGCCCAGCGCCTCGGGCTTGCGGGCATTGGTGATGGCTTCGTCGATGGTGCGGCCAAAGACGAACTGGGAGCCGAGGAGCCGCATGGCCTGGCCGACGGCAGTACGGATCACCGGTTCGCCCAGGCGCGCGACGGCACGATGGAGCGCATTCTTGGGCCCGACTTCCGGGTCGCCCAGCACATCGGCGGTGAGGCTGAGGGCCCAGGAGGAGAAGTTGACGAGCTGGTTGGAGGAGCCGCCGAAATGGCTGGCCCAGTCGGAGCCGCCTACCTTGTCGTGGATGAGGGCATCAACGGTTTCGGCGTCGGGGACGCGCAGCAGCGCTTCGGCCAGCGACATCAGGGCCACGCCCTCGTCGGTGGCGAGACCATATTCGGCGAGGAAGGATTCCATGAGGCCAAGGCGATTGCCGGTGCGCACGGTCGTCACCAGCTTTTCGGCCTGCGCCGAGATCGCGCTGCGCTCGGCAGGGGACAGGCCGGTATCGGCAATCAGCTGCCCAACGAGAGCAGTCTCGTCGGCCAGATTACGGGCGTGAAGAGTTTGGCGGGCAGCAGCGATTTCAGACAATTGGGGGGCTCCAGGGCAACCCTTCCCGGTCGAGTATCTCGGCCGGAAGGCAGGTAGAAGATAATGCTGCGCCTAAAGGCATTTCGCCCGATATGGTGGCTGGATCCGGCCTAATGCAATATAGTTGGAGCAGCTTCTAGGAGAAACGCCTGTGAACCTTGCCGATCACGACGCATTGGACCCGATCGACCGTCGCATCCTGCACGAGCTGGCGCAGAACGGCCGGATCAGCGTGGCCGAGTTGAGCCGGCGGGTGAATTTGAGCAAGACGCCGTGCCAGGCGCGGATCAAGCGGCTGGAGGATGCCAAGTACATCCTGGGCTATCGCGCGGTGATCAATCCGGACCGGATGGGCTTGCCGCATGTGGCTTTTGTGGAGGTCAAGCTCAGTGATACGCGCAAGGCGGCGCTCAACGCCTTCAACAAGGCAGTGCGCGCCATTCCCGAAGTGGAGCAGGCGCATATGATCGCCTCGAGCTTTGATTACCTGCTCAAGGTGCGCACCAAGGATATCGCCGATTATCGCGAAGTGCTGGGCGAGCGCATCAGCAGCCTGCCCCATGTGGCCCATACCAGCACGCATGTGTCGATGGAGGCGGTGAAGGACCAGGCGGAATAGGGCACGGAGGGGCGGAGCGCCTGGTGACCGAGACCGGACCGGCCTCGGTCAGGTTGGAATAAATGCAGCGGTGATGACCATCGGCAATGGGAGGCTTGCCGGTGGTCAGGATCGGGTGGTTCAGGACTTCCAGTACCGCGCCAGTGTGGTTGGCGTATGCATGTTGCCGTAGAGATAGGCCCAGAACTCGGCGTGGCGTTCCTTCGGGACAGTCTTCCAAAGGTCGTGCACCGCCATGTCGCCGCACCAATAGGAATAAACAAAGGGTGCGCGCAGTCCATGGCGCAGGAAGCGCAATTTGGACTTGATGGCGTGAAGCTCCTCAAAGCTCTGTTCGGCCATAATCGGCGCGATCAGATCGGCCGACATGTTGTCGTTGTGCAGCATCCAGGCGGCATTGCAGCGCAGGGCGGCGCGCATGCGCTGGAGGGCGACGGCCAGTTCGTCCTCGGGGGTTTCCACCCAATCGATGAAGAAGAGGCCGTTGTCGGCGATGCCCTCGAAGAGCGCGCTGCTGGCCGAGCTGGTAACGACCTGCGCTCCATCGAGCGGCATGGTGCCTTCGGCCACATATTGCTGGCGCAGGGCGAGGTGCACGAGATGTCCGGGAAAGGCTTCGTGGCAGGCCAGGTGCTTGAGCGCATAGGTCGTGTAGGGATGGTCGAGGTTGAGATACTGCTTGCGCGCGGGAAAGTCGCAATAGGCCGAGAAGGGCACATCGCGCAGCTCCTGGGGCTCGATCCATTCATGGCGGAAATCATACATGCGGGCGCTGACCCGCTCGCGCACCACCTTGGTCAGCTCGCGCATGGTGTCGATGACCTGGTCGGCCGGGACGCGAACCGAGGCTTCCCAGCGACGCACATCGGCTGAAATGTCGCCGGTCCACTGACCAATCTCGATCAGCTTGTCGCGGATCGTGTCCCGATAGGCCTCGATGATCGCGGGTGGCACCTTGGTGGTTTCGACCCGGATCTGGCGGCGCACCCGATCCGCAAAGGAAATGGGCGCCCCCTCGAAGGTGGTCACCAGGGCGAGGAGCGAATCGATCATTTCCAGCAGGTAGTCGCGGCGCAGATCGCTTTCTGCCTGGGCGGGAATGCGCGCCTGCAGCGCTTCGAGCGCGGCGCGCGCTTCGGCGTAATCGCGCAAGGGGCGGGGCGCCACATCGGCGACCGCAACCGGGATCAGCCCCTCGCGATCCAGAAAGCCAGCAGCGGTGTTGTGGCTGCGGTAAAGCGCATCAAGGCCGGCGGTCAGTTCGGCCAGTTCGCGTCCAAGTTTCATTGGGTCAGTCCTCGGCAAATAGGATGGCGCTACTGGTGGCCGGCCACGGGCTTGGGCCGGTAGGGCGCTTCGAGTTCGGCAATATCCTGGTCGGTCAGCTTGAGGCTGAGCGCGGCCACCGCATCGTCGAACTGGGTGAGGCGCGACACGCCGATGATCGGAGCCGTGATGCCGGGGCGGCTCGCCACCCAGGCATAGGCAACCTGCGCCATGGGGCAGTTGTGCCGTTCGGCGACGGCCTTGACGGCAGCCGCGACCTGATCGTCCTGCGCCTTGGTCGCCTCATAGAGTGCGGTGGCGGTGCGGTCGGTTTGGGCGCGGGTGCTGCCCTTGCCGTCTTCGCCGCGCTTGCCGGCCAGAACGCCGCGGGCCAGCGGGCTCCAGGGAATGACGCCGACCCCTTCGGAGCGGCAGAGGGGCAGCATTTCGCGCTCTTCCTCGCGATAGATCAGATTGTAGTGCGGCTGCATGGAGATGAACTGCGCCCAGCCGTGCTGGCGCTGCAGGCCCAGGGCCTTCATGAACTGCCAGGCATGCATGGAGGAGGCGCCGAGATAGCGCACCTTGCCGACGCGGACGAGATCGTTGAGGGCGTCGAGCGTTTCCTCGAGCGGCGTTTCGTAGTCGAAGCGGTGCAACTGGTAGAGGTCGATGTAATCGGTGCCGAGGCGGCGCAGGCTCCCATCCACCGATTCGAAGATGTGCTTGCGCGACAGGCCCCGGTCATTGGGGTCCTGGCTCATGGGATTGTAGAGCTTGCTCGCGAGCACCAGCTTGTGGCGGGGGTGATCGGCGAGGGCGCGGCCCAGCACTTCCTCGCTGGCGCCCAGGGAATACATGTCGGCGGTATCGAAGAAATTGATCCCGAGTTCGAGTGCACGGGCGATGATGGGGCGGGAATTCTCCTCGTCGAGGACCCAAGGGGCCCAGCTGGGGGAGCCAAAGGTCATGCAGCCCAAGGCCAGACGAGAGATTTTGAGGCCGGATCGGCCGAGATTGACATATTCCATTAGTACACCCTTTTCGCGCCCGCGGGTTCGGAGTCCAACACGCAGCCGACTGGCGGCGCGCGTTGAAGCTTAGAGAACACCGAAAATCAGCCGGTGCAAGCGCAAAGCTTTGCTTAGCGACTAGGCATTAAGTTGCTGTGGATAAAAAACGTGCGGCCCCATTGTGTTTCGGGAGAGAGTTGATACGGTCTGGGTGTATCGCTTGGATAGTACACATGTTCCGTATCGACGCATCCAGCATAGACAAGTCGCTGCCAGTCCCGGTCGGCACGCAGCTGCATGGGCTTTTGACCTATGCGCTGGCCTTTGGCGGGATCCCCTATGGCAGCAAGCTGCAGTCGGTGCGCCAGCTCGCTGCGGAACTGGGCATTGCCCCGATGACAGTGAGCCAGGTGTATCAGCGGCTCCGCGACGCAGGGCTTGTCGAGATGCGCCAGGGGCTCGGGGCGTTTTCTGCTCGTGATCCGAAAAAGACCAGTGCGGGCGGTGACCTGCCGGTAAGCGCGCTGCGCGCCGATATCGAGATCCTGATCAGCAAGGCCGAAAAGCTTGGCGTTTCCCCCATGGCACTGGTGTCGATGATCAATGCGCAATCGCAGCTGCGTAAGCCCAAGACAGGGTTGCGGCTGGTGTTCGTGGCGATCTTTGAAGAGCCGGGGCGGGACTATGTGGCCCAGATCAAGCCGGTGCTGGGCGCCACCGACCAGGTGCAGATCCTGACGCTGGATACGCTCAAAGTGTCCGAGGACGCGCGCCGCGTTGCGCTCGATGCCGACCTGGTGCTGACCTTCGTTAATCGCGAAGCCGAAGTGCGTGCGCTGGTTCCGGCGGCGCGCCTGCTGGGGTTGCGGTTCATTCCATCGGAGAAAACGCGGCAGGCGCTGGCCGGGCTCGATCCGCGCATGCGGGTGGCTGCGGTCACCTATTTCCCCGAATATATCGCGATCATGCGGCCCAGCGTGCGCGAGTTTGCGCCCCACATTGCCGACATCAAGGTGACCTGGTCGGCAGCGGCGGACATTTCCGAGACAATCGCGCAGTGCGATGCGGTGATTTATGCCTCGGGGGCCGATCACGTGATCGATTTGGTGGGACCGGGCAAGCCGTGTTTCGAATTCCGGCATGCGCCCGACCAGGGAGCGTTGGAAAGCGTGCTCGTGCCGTGCCTGGCCGAGTTGCGCCAGAACAAAATCGCCGGAAACGAGCCCCATGGGGCGCCGGAGCGGCAGCCCGTTGCGCGCGCCAAATAGATCGTACCGCCAACAGATTAGACACGACTGAGGGAGAAAAGAATGAAGCAGTTTTTATTGACGACCAGCGCCATTGTGGCACTGAGCTTTATGCCGCTGGGTGTGGCGGTCGCGCAGGACGCCGACACGCTGGTGGTGGGCGTGGATGTGGATGCCGGCACGCTTGATGCGCGCCTGACCCGCGATACCACAGCATTCCGTGCCGCCGACCTGATCTATTCGGGCCTCGTGACCATCACGCCCAGCCTGCAAGCCGAGCCCGACCTGGCGGAAAGCTGGGAAACGCCTGATCCGCAGACCTTTATTTTCCACCTGCGCGAGGGCCTCAAGTTCTCGGACGGCACGCCGCTCACGGCCGACGATGTGGTGTTCACCTACCAGTCGCTGATCAATCCCGACTTCAACTCGCCGATGCGCGCGCTTTATACGCCGATCGCAAGTGTCGAGAAGGTCGATGACCGCACGGTCAAGTTCGTGCTGAGCGCGCCTTATGCGCCGCTGTTGTCCTATCTCGATGTCGGCATTGTGCCGCAGGAATTGGTGGAAGCGGGGCGCGATATTGCGGCCGAGCCCATTGGCGCGGGCCCGATGAAGCTCGTCAGCTGGAACCGTGGCGCCGAGATCGTGCTCGAGGCCAATCCGGAATACTGGGCCGGCGCTCCGGCAGTCGAGAATGTCACGATGCGGCTGATCGCGGACAATTCCTCGCGGGCGCAGGCGTTCGAAGCGGGGGATCTGGACGTGATCCAGTCGCCGCTCTCGCCGCAGGATATTACCCGCCTTGCCGCCGATGACCGGTTCGGCAATGTGGTTATCCCGGGCCTGGCCGTGACCTATGTGAACTTCAACGCCAATGACCCGCTGCTCGCCGATCCCAAGATGCGCCGCGCGTTTTCGATGCTGATCGACCAGCAGACCATCGTCAATGACATCTACCAGGGCGCTGATGCCGTCGCCAATTCGGTGATCCTGCCCTCGTCCTGGGCGTATTCGGCTGAAGTGCAGCAGCCGCAGTTTGATCCCGATGGCGCCAAGGCGCTGTTTGCTGAACTGGGCTGGACCGACAGCAATTCGGACGGGTTCCTCGACAAGGATGGCCAGCCGCTGACGGTGACGCTCTCGACCCACAGCGAAGACCCCAATCGCGTGCAGACCATTGAATATATGCAGGCGATCTTTGCCCAGGCGGGCGTGGATGCGCAGGCGCAGATCAGCGATTGGCCGACCTTTTCGACCAATTATGTGCAAAAGAGCCAGCACCAGATCGCGCTGCTGGGCTGGGTCAACATCGTTGATCCCGACCGGCTGTTGTTTGCGCAGCTGACCACGGGTGGCGGCAATAACTGGGGCGGCTACAGCAATCCCAAGGTGGATGAACTGCTCCAGGCCGGGCGCTCGTCGCTGGACCAGGCGGCCCGCACTCAGGCTTACCAGGAAGCGGCCACGATCCTTGCCGAAGAGGTGCCGTACTACATCGTTTCCCACCAGGGCTATCAGCTGTTCTATGCCAAGGACCTGCCCGGCACGGTTGAAGCGACGCCGCGTGGCAATCTGCGCGGCCTGATCGGCATGCCAAGCTAAGTCGGATTTGTTCCCGCGGCCGGCGCTCCCGTGCCGGCCGCATTCTGCCACCGAGGGAAATGTCATGGGTTTTTCGCAGCGCCTGAGCGCCCAGTATTACGCCGATCTGCACCGCGATATGCGTGCCCGCATGGCGGCGGACGGGATCGACCTGCTGCTGCTCGATGCCAATGACGACATCATCTATACCACCGGCTTTTCCCATTATACGACCGAGCGGCCGGTGGTGTTCGCGCTGACACAAGACAGCGCCTATCTGCTGGTGCCAGAGCTGGAGCGTCATCATGCGCTCGACCAGCAGGCGGCGGCGGAGCTCGTCGTTTATTTCGAATTTCCGGGCCGTGACCGTCCCTTCGATGTGCTTGGCCGCGCCATTGGCAATATCGGTGGCGTCGTTGGCCATTCCGGCGGCATTTCGCTGGCGCGGGTGCCCCAGATCGCTGCTGCCTTCCCCAATGCGCGCGTGCTCGCTTCCAACATCGTCAGCCAGATGCGCATCCTCAAGCGCCCTGAAGAAGTGGCGTTGATGCGTGAGGCGGGGCGTATCTCCGATTCCATGGTGGCGGCCGGGGTGGAACTGATCGCTGAGGCCCTGCGCGGCAATTGCGAGATGCCCACCGAGATCGAGCTCGAAGCCCATGTTATTCGCCATGCGCTCGACACCATGTATCGCGAGCATGACAATGTGATGCTGGTGCAGGGCATTGCCGGCGGGCTCGTTTATTCGGGCGCCCGCTCGGCCTTTCCCCATGGCATGCCATCGGGGCACCGGCCGCAGCGCGGGGAAAGCATCATCCTGTCGCTGGGCTGCCGGGTCGGGGGACGCGCGGCCGAAAGCGAGCGCACCTTCATCCTAGGCGAGCCGAGCCCCGAGCAGGAGCGCTATTACACCATCGCGCAAAAAGCCCAGCAGATTGGCCGCGAGGGCCTTGTCGCGGGCGCTACCTGCGCCTCGGCCGACGATGCGGCGCTGGGTTACATCAAAGGCGAGGGCGTCGGCGAATACTGCCTGCATCGGGTTGGGCA
The DNA here is from genome assembly GCF_004005995.1 of Devosia sp. 1566. Classification (NCBI taxonomy): domain Bacteria; kingdom Pseudomonadati; phylum Pseudomonadota; class Alphaproteobacteria; order Hyphomicrobiales; family Devosiaceae; genus Devosia; species Devosia sp. 1566. The sequence continues at coordinate 2,608,124 of NZ_CP034767.1, read as the reverse complement.
CGGCATGGGCGTGATGTTCCACGAGCCGCCTTGGGTGGAGGGCGGGGACGACACGATCATGCAGCCCGGCATGGTGTTTTCCTCCGAGCCGGCGCTTTACGTGCAGGGCCTGGGGGGCTTTCGCATCTCCGACACAGTGCTCGTCACCGAAGCCGGGCCCGATAGCTTGACGCATTATCCGCGCGAGCTCGCGCAAATCGTTATCGGCTGAGGGCAGGGCAGGTGCTGGCTTATATCACCCGGCGATTGCTGTTGTTGATCCCAACCGCAATCGGCATCGTCATTCTGACTTTTGGCCTGCTCTTGCTGGTGCCGGGCGATCCCGCCTCGGTGCTGCTGGGGCAGAACGCGACGCCTGAAACAGTGGCGAGCCTGCGCACGGCCATGGGGCTGGATGATCCCTGGTTTATCCGGCTGTGGGATTACTTCGTGGCGCTGCTGCATGGCGACATGGGGCAGTCGATCTTCCAGACCCAGCCTGTCAGCACCATCATTGCGGGCCGTCTCGGCGCAACGCTGGAATTGGCGGTGGTGGCGCTGGTATTGTCCATCATCATCGGGATGACGCTGGGCGTGGTTGCGGCCATGCGGCAGGGCTCGATCATCGACACCGCGGCGATGCTGTTTGCACAGCTGGGCGTTTCCATGCCGATCTACTGGCTGGGGCTGCTCTTGATGCTGGCCTTTGCGGTAGTGCTGGGCTGGTTGCCCGCAGTGGGCCGGGGCGAGCCCTTGCCGATGGCGCTGGTTGCAGCGTTGAGCGGGCGTCCGGGCGTGCTGCTCGACTCGTTGTCTCACATCCTGCTGCCCGCATTGGCGCTTGCCGCCAATACGTCGGCGATCATCTCCCGGCTGGTGCGGACCTCCATGCTCGAAGTGCTGCGCGAGGATTTCGTGCGCACCGCCTATGCCAAGGGTTTGCGGCGAGGCCGCGTGGTCGTGCGCCATGCGCTGCGCAACGCGCTGCTGCCGGTGATCTCGGTGATCGGGCTGCGCTTCGGCGCCTTGCTGGGCGGAGCGGTGCTGGTGGAATCCATCTTTGCCTGGCCGGGGCTCGGGCAGCTGACGATCGGGGCAATCGCGCAACGCGACCTGCCGCTGATCCAGGGCATCGTGCTGACCTTTGCCATCATCTATGCGCTGGTGAACCTCGTGGTTGACCTGCTTTACGCCGCGGTTGATCCGCGGATCCGGTTGGGGTGATCCGATGCGTATTCCCAAGATCTTCCGCAACACTTCGCTTGTCGTGGGCGCGCTGATTACGCTGTTCATCGTGCTTTGCGCTGTCCTCGCGCCCTATATGGCCACGCATGGCGTTGAGCAGATGGATATGCGCAACCGCTTTGCCGGGCCAACGGCCGAGCACTGGCTAGGCACGGACAATTTCGGGCGGGACCTGTGGTCGCGCCTCGTGTTCGGGGCGCAGGTGTCGCTGTCAGTAGCATTGATGTCGGTTGGCGGGGCCGTGGTGATCGGTACCACGGTTGGGCTGGTTGCGGGCTATTTCGGCGGCTGGGTCGACCTGCTGTTGATGCGGATCACCGACATCTTTCTTGGCTTCCCCGCCATTGTCCTGGCGCTGGCGATCATCGCGGTGCTGGGGCCGGGTATCTATAATATCTCGCTGGCGCTGGTGATCGTGTTCTGGACCGAATATGCGCGGGTAGTGCGGGCAACGACGCTGGTGCTGCGCGAGCAGAACTATGTGCAGGCAGCCCGCGCACTCGGGGCTTCGCCGCTCCGCATCATTTTCCGGGAAATCCTGCCCAATGCGCTGGGGCCAATCATCGTGCTGGCCTCCCTGGGGTTGGGCACCGCGATCATTGCCGAATCGGCGCTCTCGTTTCTCGGTTTCGGGCTGCCGCCCCCAACTCCAACCTGGGGCTGGACGCTCTCTTATGGCACCCGCTTCATCCGCGACGAGCCCTGGCTCTCCATCATCGCGGGCGCGACCATCATGGTCACGGTGCTGGGCTTCAATCTGCTTGGCGACGGGTTGCGCGACATTCTCGACCCACGCCAGCTCAGCCGCTCGGCTGGCAACAAGTAACCAATCTTTCTGCGAACAAAGGACTACCCAATGGTCAAGGCGATCAACAAGCTCCGCCCCAAATTCACCACCCATGCCGATGGCAGCGACGCCGTGCTGTTCATGCACGAACTCGTGGGCGAAGAGGACGGGCCAACCGTTGGCATCTGCGCTTCAATTCATGGCAATGAAAACACCGGCTCGCAGGCCATTCTCGAGCTTTACCGGCAGATCAAGGACGTCAAGCTCAAGGGCCGCATCATCCTGCTGCCGGTGGCCAATCCGCGCTCCTTTGCGGTCAATCACCGTCACAACCCGCTGGACCAGCTGAACCTGAACCGTGAGTTCCCCGGCGATCCGCGCGGCCCTTATTCGCAGCAGCTGGCCCATGCGCTGGCAGAGGAGTTCTTTGCCAAGCTCGACTTCAATCTCGACCTGCATTCGGGCACTGACCGTCCGACGGTTGACTATGTTTATATCTGGAACGACGAGCCGCTCTCGCGCGCCTTCGGCTCCAAGATCCTGTATCGCCCGGTGAGCGGCAAGGCGGGCACGGTTTACGCGGGTACCAGCAAGAGCGTCTCGATGGACCGGCATGGCACCAAGGTCGTCACCATCGAGTTGGGTGGCGGCATTGTCGACCAGACCCCCTATGTGGAGCGCACCGTCGCGGGGCTCCTCAACCAGCTGCGCGTGATCGGCTCTATCGAGGGCGAGGTGATGCCCAATCCCCAGCAGGTGGTGGTGACCGAACTCGCCGGCATCCGGCCAAAGCATGGCGGCTGGCTCGAGCCCCTGGCGCCGGCCAATGGCGAGATCATCAAGGGCGGCAGCCTGCTGGGTCGCGTGGTCAGCCCTTATGACTTCGAGACCATCGAAGAGATCGTCACACCGTTCGAGAACGGCATCATGGTCATGCAGCACCTGACGCGCAATCTCGTGGAAGCGGGTGACTATGGCTTCATGGTCGGCAATCTCGACGGCGCCGAGCAATAGCCAGTTCGCGCCGCGCCCCGCAAAAGGAACAACGCCTATGAGCCCAACACCCGCCCCGATTGCTGCCGAGCCCGTGCTGGCCGTTGCGGACCTCGAAGTGCGCATTCGCGGCGAGCATGGCTCATTCGCTGTTGTTTCGGAAATGGCGCTGACGGTGTCGCCCGGCGAAACCGTTTGCATCGTGGGTGAATCAGGGTGCGGCAAGTCGATGACGGCGCTGTCGTTGCTGCGCCTCCTGCCCGAGGCGGCTTATGTCGCCTCGGGGCAGATCCACATCAATGGCGAGGATTTCCTCGCTATGGGTGAGCGGCGCGTGGAGGATTTCCGGGGCGAGCAGATCGCCATGATCTTCCAGGAGCCGCTGACCGCGCTCAATCCGGTGCTGACCATCGGCGAGCAGATCGCCGAGGCCGTGCGGCAGCACCGCAAGATCAGCCATCGCGATGCCATGGCGCGGGCGATCGAGACCTTGCAACTGGTGCAGATGCCCGACCCCAAGCGGCGGGCCCGGCAATATCCGCACCAGCTTTCGGGCGGCATGCGGCAGCGCGCCATGATCGCTTTGGCGCTGGCCTGCGATCCGCGCATCATCGTGGCCGACGAGCCGACCACGGCGCTGGACGTGACCATCCAGGCACAGATCCTGGGTTTGATCTCGGACCTGCAGGAGCGACTGGGCACGGCGCTGGTGCTGATCACCCATGACCTGGGCGTAGTGGCCGAGGTCGCCGACCGGGTGGTGGTGATGTATGCGGGGCGCCGGGTGGAGGAGGCCAGTGTTTATGACCTCTTCGATCGACCCATCCACCCCTATACGCTGGGCCTGATGGGGGCCATTCCACGCTCGGTGCCGGGCCAGCAGATCGGCGAGCGGCTGGTGGATATTGCCGGCACGGTGCCTCCGCTCTGGGACTTGCCGAAGGGCTGTGCCTTTGCGCCGCGCTGTCCGCGCGCTTCGCAGCGGTGCTTCGAAGAACGTCCCCCCCTGGTCGAGAAGCGCCCCGGTCACCTGGCCGCTTGTTGGGAACATGTTGATGCTTGATAACGCTTCGCCGCTCCTCGCCGTTGAAAATCTCGAAGTGCATTTTCCGGTTCGCGCCGGGATCCTCCAGCGCCAGGTGGGCGCCGTCAAAGCCGTGGATGGGGTGAGCTTTGCGATTGGCCGGGGCGAAACGCTGTCGCTGGTGGGGGAATCGGGCTGTGGCAAGTCGACGACCGGCCTCGCGCTGATGGGGCTGGTATCCCCCACCGGCGGGCGCGTGTCCTTTGATGGCCAGGAGATCACGACCTTTAACCGCCGCACGCTGCGCGATTATCGCCGGCGCATGCAGATCGTGTTCCAGGACCCCTTCTCCTCGCTTAATCCGCGCCAGCGCATCCGGCAGGCGATCCGGGCGCCGCTCGATATCCACGGCATTGGCACGCCGGCCGAACGAGATGCCGAAGTGCGGCGGCTGATGGACCGGGTTGGGCTGCGGCCCGATCAGGCCGACAATTTCCCGCACCAGTTTTCCGGCGGGCAACGCCAGCGCATCGGCATTGCGCGCGCCTTGGCGCTCAAGCCCGATATCATCGTGTGCGACGAGCCGGTGTCGGCGCTCGACGTGTCGGTGCAGGCGCAGATCCTCAACCTGTTGGGTGATCTGCAAAAGGACCTGGGCGTGTCGTTTCTGTTCATCTCGCACGATCTGGGCGTGGTGGAGCATATCTCCCACCGGGTGGCGGTGATGTATTTGGGCAAGATCGTCGAGCTCGCGCCCAAGGCACCCATCTTTGCCGCGCCGGTGCACCCTTATACTGAATTGCTGATGCGCTCGGCGCCAAGCCTTGATCCGCGCCAGCGGCATCGGTTCAGCGCCAGCAGCGATGACATGCCGAGCGCCATCAACAAGCCTTCGGGCTGCCCGTTCCGTACGCGCTGCCCGCTTGCGACCGAAATCTGCAAGACGCAGGAGCCGGCGCTCACGCCGCGGGGCGAGGATCGCTTCGCCGCCTGCCACCACCGCTAGAGCGAGAGTAATTCGATGAACCAGCCCATTCTTTTGACCGGCGGGCGCGTGCTCGATACCGAGGCCGGCGCCTTGCGTGACAACCTGCAAGTGCTGGTTGTCGGCAAGCGGATCGTTGCGGTGGGGGAGAGCATCGAGGCGCCGTCGCAGGCGCGGCGGGTGGAGCTCAATGGCGCCACGCTGATGCCGGGGCTCATCGACTGCCATGTGCATGTGGTGGCGGAAAGCCTCGATCTCTGGTCCAATATGGTGGCCCCGTCCTCGCTGGCCGGGCTGCGCTCGGCACGGGTGATGGAAGAAGCGCTGCAACGCGGCTTCACCACCCTGCGCGACCTTGGTGGCGCTGATCATGGCCTGGTTCGCGGCGTCGAGGAGGGGCTGATCGACGGCCCGCGCCTCGTTATTTGCGGCAAGGGGCTGACCACGACCGGCGGGCATGCCGATCTGCGTCCGCGCACCGATGCCCGGCCGGGGATGATGTCGGACCGGCTGGGCTCGATGGGCCTGATCGCCGATGGCGTTGACGAGGTGCGGGCGGCCTGCCGGACCATGATCAAGGAAGGCGCCCGGTTCATCAAGGTGATGGCCAATGGCGGGGTGTCTTCGCCCAACGATCCCATTCACTCCATCCAGTATTCGCGCGACGAGATCGCCGCGATGGTGGAGGAGGCCGAGAATGCCGGGCTTTATGTCTCTGCCCATGTTTACACCGATGCTGCAATCCGGCGCTGCGTGGAACTGGGGGTGCATTCGCTCGAGCACTGCAATCTGATCACGCGCGAAACCGCCGAGATGGCCGCGAAGCGCGGGTGCATCGCGGTCCCAACGTTGGTGGCCTATGAGGCGCTGTGGCTGGAGGGCCAGGCGCTCGGGCTGGGAGAGGCGGAGTTCGCCAAGATCGATACGGTGCGCCAGGGTGGGCTCGCGTCCCTCGCCATCATGCGCGATGCCGGCTTGCCGATGGCCTTTGGCTCGGATCTGTTGGGGCAGTTGCGGGCATATCATGCCCGCGAGTTCGGGCTCTTGGCCGAGGCGCTTACCCCGGCCGAGATCATCCAGTCGGCCACGCTGATTGGAGCGCGACTTTGCGGCATGGCAGGCGAACTGGGCACAATTTCACCGGGAGCTCTCGCCGATCTGCTGGTGGTGAATGGTGATCCGCTCAGCGACATCGGAGTGCTGGGCAAGCCCGAGAACCTGGCGCTGATCATGCGCGATGGCGCTGTATTCAAGGACGACTTCGCTACGGCTTGAGCAGTCCAGGCAGGTCGCGAGACTGCGGCCGCTAGAAGTGTTCGCCCGGGCGGAAGGGGCCGAAGCGGGTGCCAGCGGTGACGAGGAAGGCGGTGGACCAGCCGATCATCAAAAAGCCGGTGACGCCTTCGAGGGCCGCGAGCAGGCGCCAGGAAGGGGCGGGGACAACATCGCCAAAGCCGACGGTGGAATAGGTGATGGTGGAGAGATAGAGCGAGGTGTCGAAATCGGGCGCAACGCCAACCGCCCAGAAGCAAAAGGCCCAGAGCCAGATTTCCACCGTCGCGACGGCGAAGAGACCGAGCACGACGCCAACCATGAGCCCGATGCGGTGGTGTGAGCGGGCCAGCCGGAAGCGCTTGGCGAGCCCCGTTGCGGTCCGGGTGATGGAGATCAACCCCAGGACGTGGATCAAGACCGTGGCGGCGATCAGCCCGGTTCCGAGCGCGAGAATAGAGATCGAAGCTGGCATGGTGGGGGTTCGGTGTGTTGGTCGATGTCGGCCGCACTAGGCAGGGCTGGGCCGACCTTAGTCAATCGCCGCGAGACATGGGCGGGTGAATTGGTTCCTGTTGGAGGTGGTAACAAAACAGTTTTGACTATTTGCGACCGCCTTTACACCGACTTCTCCGCGGCGGTGATGGTGTCAGTACTGTTTTGCTGTGCACGCTGGAAATTGTGGCAGACGATCTTTGCTGCCGCAAGTTATAGGGGCGGAACAGCCAGTATAGGGCGGGGTTGTTTGGGCATCATCTTCCCGAAAGGAGAACACATGCACAGACGTACCATTATGGCCGGCACTGCCGCCCTTGCTTTGTTGCCAATGGCCGGCATTGCCTTTGCCCAGACCTCGAGTGTCGACCAGGCCAAGCTGCCGGCGCTGATGGGCGGCGACTATGCGACCGCCACCAGCAAGCTGGCGGCGCAAAAGGCTACCAACCGTTCGGTCAAGACCTTTGCCGAGCTTGAAATCGCCGAGCAGGCGGCTGTTGCCGAAGCCTTTGGCTCCGAGCCCGGTGCTGCGGGCCTCAGCGAAGAGCACGCGGCAAAGCTGGCAGCACTTGAAGCTGCCGATGGCGCCGAGTTCGACGCGATGTATATCGATGGCCAGATTGAGGGCCATGAAGAGCTGCTCAAGATCCACCAGACCTATGCCAAGAATGGCGATGATCCAATGGCGCGTGGCGCGTCCATGGTCGGGGTTACCGGCATCCAGACGCATCTGGTGATGCTGAACTCGATCCGCAATTCGCTCACATAAGCTCCCGATTGCCGAGTTTTGTCGAAGGGCTCCGCTTGTTGGACGGAGCCTTTCTTTTTCAAGCAGGCTAGAGCGTTCCGGCCAGATAGCGCTCGAGCGTTGCGGCGGTGCCGTGCTGCCAGAGGCTGTTGAGCGCCGTGCCGAAGGCGGTGGCGAAAGCCGGGTTGCGGCCGAGATCGCCATAGATATCGGTCATTCCGAGCCAGGCTTGTGGGTCGGTTTTGGCGACGGCAGCCTGTTGGGTGAGGCGATCCCAGGATGGATCGTTGGGCGCGATGGTGGCGCCGCTATCGGTGGTGCCAAAGCAATAGCGGCACCAAAGGGCCGACACCAGCGCGAGCCCGGTAACGGATTGGCCGGCGGCCACCCGATCCATGGCGGTCGGGATGATGAATTTGGGCTGGCGGTTGGAGCCATCGAGCGCGAGGCGGCGAATGGTGTCGCCGATCTTGGGATTGGCGAAGCGGCGCTGGCAGAGTGCGGAATAGTCACCCAGATCGGTGTCGGGCACCGGGGGGACGACGGGGATGATTTCGTCCTGCTCGACCTTGGCGAGAAAAGCCGAGACCAGGGGATATTCCATGGCTTCGTGCACGAAATGCACGTCGAGCAGGCCCGCAGGATAGGCGATGGTGGCGTGGCCGCCATTGAGGATGCGAATCTTCATGTGCTCGTAGGGCGCGACATCGTCGACGAACTGCACGCCGACCGTTTCGAGCGCCGGGCGGCCGGCAGGGAAATTATCCTCCAGCACCCATTGGCGGAAGCTTTCGCAAAAGACGGGCCAGTTATCCTCGATGCCGAACTGCTCGAGCAGGAGCGCGCGTTCGCGCTCGGAGGTGGCGGGGGTGATGCGATCGACCATGCTATTGGGGAAGGCAACGGCGGTGCGCACCCATTGGGCCAGGGCCGGGTCGACGAGTTCGGCAAGGCCCGCCACGGCATTTTGGGTGACATGGCCGTTGCCCGGGATGTTGTCGCAGCTCATCACGGTGAAGGGGGCGATGCCGGTGTTGCGGCGGGCGAGGAGGCCGGCAAGGATCAGCCCGAACGTCGTGCGCGGCGCGTCCATATGGGCGGCGTCATAGACGATATCGGGGTGGGTCGGATCGAAGCGCTGGGACGCCGGATCGATATAATAGCCGCCCTCCGTGATGGTGAGGGAGACGATGCGCGTGGCCGGATTGGCGAGGCGCGCGAGGATCGCGGCGCTGTCGCCAGGCTGGATGTAGTCGATCATGGCGACGGTGACGCGGGCGGAACTGTGGTCGGCTTCCTGCTCCACCACGGTGGTCAGCCAATCCTGGGCCCCGAGCTTTTGCCGGACGGCTTCATCGGCCTCGCGCACGCTAGCGCCGATCAGCGCCCAATCATGGTCGCGGCCGGTGGCAAAGAGATCATCGAGATAAACCGCCTGGTGGGCGCGGTGGAAGTTGCCGACGCCGAAATGCACGATGCCGGGGGTGAGGGCCGCGCGATCATAGGCGGGGACAGACGCCGTGGAGAGGGTGGAGAGGGTGGCGGCGGAAAGCTTGGTGGTCATATCTGGTCCTCGATGCCTCGGCGGGCGGTTCCTCCGGCAAAGAGGGGCCGGTGTCGCGCTGATGTCGCGTAGCATTGGCCGACCCCACCCTCAATCCCTCCCGCGAGAGGAGGGCGTCGATGGCCCCGCCATTGCGCGACTGACTAGATCGCCACACCACCCGCATCGAAGCGGTAGATGCGGGTCGGATCGGGGGCAAGATAAACCTCGTCGCCGTGGCTGAAGATCTGCTCGCCGTCAGTGCGCACGGTCATGAGGCCCATGCCTTCGAGATGGACATGGAGGAACGTGTCGGAGCCCAGCTGTTCGGCGACCCCGACAACGCCGCGCCAGCCGCCGGGCAGGGGGGTGGTGCTGATGGCGAAGTGTTCGGGGCGGATGCCGATGGAATGGGCGTCGTGCTTGCCCGCTTCCGGGCCGTCGATGAAGTTCATCTTGGGCGAGCCGATGAAGCCGGCGACAAAGCGGTTGGCGGGGCGCTTGTAGAGCTCGAGCGGGGAGCCGAACTGTTCGACTTTGCCGGCATTAAGCACGACAATGCGGTCGGCCATGGTCATCGCCTCGACCTGGTCGTGGGTGACGTAAACCATGGTGGTCTTGAGCTGCTGGTGCAGTTCGGTGATCTCGAGGCGCATGTTGACGCGCAGGGCGGCGTCGAGATTGGAAAGCGGTTCGTCGAACAAGAAGGCCTTGGGCTCGCGCACGATGGCGCGGCCAATGGCGACGCGCTGGCGCTGGCCGCCTGAGAGGGCGCGGGGGCGGCGATCGAGATAGGAGGAAAGGTTGAGGGTCCGCGCGGCGTATTCGACCTTTTGCTCGATCACCTCCTTGGACGCCTTGGCCATTTTGAGCGGGAAGGCGATGTTGTCGCGCACGGTCATGTGCGGATAAAGCGCGTAGCTCTGGAACACCATGGCGAGGCCGCGGCGGGCCGGGGGCGCTTTGGTCATGTCCTGCCCGTCGAGCAGGATGCGGCCGCCCGTCGTGTCCTCGAGCCCCGCGATCAGGCGCAGCAGGGTAGACTTGCCGCAGCCGGAGGGGCCGACAAAGACCACGAACTCGCCTTCGCGGATATCGAGGGAGATATCGGGGATGACATGCACATCGCCGAAGGATTTCTGGACGTGTTCGAGGGTGATGGAGCCCATTTCTCAGTGGTCCTTCGCCTGCGCAGTGTTTCGGGATGTTTGCTCCCTCCCCCCTTGAGGGGGAGGGTTGGGGTGGGGGGTGGTTCGGTGGGGCACTGAGGGACCCCCTCCCTCGATCCCTCCCCTCAGGGGGGAGGGAAGGGCAGGAGCCGATGGATTCGTGAGGAGGACAAACATCATTTCACCGCTCCGAAGGTGAGGCCGCGGACGAGTTGTTTTTGGCTGAACCAGCCCAGGAGCAGGATGGGGGCGATGGCAAGGAGCGAGGCGGCGGAGAGTTTGGCGAGGAAGAGGCCCTGCGGCGAGGAGAAGGAGGAGATAAAGGCGGTGAGCGTGCCGGCGCGGCCCGAAGTCAGGGTGATGCTCCAGAAGGCTTCGTTCCAGGCGAGGATAACGTTGAGCAGGAGCGTCGAGGCAATGCCGGGCACGGCCATGGGCACAAGGACATGGACGATCTCGTTCCAGAGCTCGGCGCCATCCATGCGCGAGGCTTCGAGGATGTCGACCGGGATTTCCTTGAAGTAGGTGTAGAGCATCCAGATGATGATGGGCAAGTTGATCAGGGTCATGATGATCGTGAGCCCATGCACGGTGTCGAGCAGGCGCAGGTCACGAAAGATCAGGTAGATCGGGATGAGGACGCCGACGGCGGGCATCATCTTGGTGGAGAGCATCCACATCAGCACGTCCTTGGTGCGGCGCGTGGGGGCGAAGGCCATGGCCCAGGCGGCGGGGATGCCGATCAGGAGGCCGAGCAGGGTTGAGCCGAGCGAGACGATCACCGAATTGGTGGCGTGCTTGATGTAGTCGCTGCGCTGCTGGACGGCGGCAAAGTTTTCGAGGGTGAAGGTTTGCGGGAAAAAGGTCGGGCGGGCGGCGATGGCCTCCGCCTCGGTCTTGAAGGCGGTGAGCAGTGTCCAGAGAATGGGGGAGAACAAGAGGAGCGCGATCACCCAGGCGAGGAGGGTGAAGCCGATGCGGGTGCCGGTGGAGGCGTTGCGGGCCATGTCAGCGGGTTCCTCCGGAGTTTTGGCGTGGGAACACCCCCCACCCATCCTCCCCCACAAGGGGGGAGGTGCTGCATCGCGCTTGCGGCCCCTTCGCCATGCCACCAGTCGCAGACCCCCACCCCGGCCCTCCCCTCAAGGGGGAGGGAGGGCATGGTAGGAGCGTTGGGGCGGACCAGCTACTCATCGAGGTTCTTTCCCACCGCGCGCATCAGGAAGATGGCGACGATGTTGGCGAGGATCACCGCGACCACGCCGCCCGCGGAGCCGGCGCCGATGTCGTTGGAGAGGATGCCGGTGCGGAAAACGAGGAAGGTCAGGTTGGTGGAGGCGTAGCCCGGGCCGCCGCCGGTGGTGACGCGGATTTCGGCGAAGATGCCCAGGAGGAAAATGGTCTGGATCAGGATCACGATGGTGATCGCGCGGGCCATATGGGGCAGGATGATGTAGCGGAAGCGGTTGACCGCCTTGGCGCCATCCATTTCGGCGGCTTCGCGCTGTTCTTCGGACAGGGATTGCAAGGCGGTTAGCAGGATCAGGGTGGCAAAGGGGAGCCACTGCCAGGCGACGATGACGATGATCGATTGCAGGGGAAACTGGTTGAACCAGTCGATGGGCTGCAGCCCCAAGGCGCGCCAGAGATGGCTGAGCATCCCGTAGCCGGGGTGCATGAAGCCGTTTTTCCACACCAGCGCCGCCACGGGCGGCATGACGAAAAAGGGCGAGATGACGATGATGCGCAAAATGCCCTGGCCCCAGATGGGCTGATCGAGCAGGAGCGCGAGGAAGGTGCCACCAATGACGGTGATCAGCAGCACGCCCCCGACCAGCAGCAGCGTATTGACGAGAGCCTGGGTGAAGCTGGGATCGCCAATGACATAGACATAGTTCGCCCAACCGGCGAAACCGGTCATCATCGGATTGAGCAGATTGTAGTTCTGGAACGAGAACCACAGGGTCATCACCAGCGGCACGATCATCCAGATCAAAAGGACAATCACGGCCGGGGCCATCATCAGGCGCGATAGGGTGCGGGTCTGGGCTGTGGCCATGCTTTTTGTCCGTTTTGCCCGGCGGGTCGGCGGTTTGGCTTCCTCCCCTTTGGGAAGGAGTGGGTTGAGGGCGGTGCAGTGAACCACCGAGGGACCCCCACCCTCGATCCCTCCCCTCAAGGGGGAGGGAGGCGCAGGGGCCCTGCTGTTTGCTTGCAACCGCCCGGGCGCGGGAAATGAAGAGCGGGCGGCCGCCGGCCTACTTGATGTAGCCGGCGCGGGTCATGTCGCGCAGGGTGGCGTCCTGGGCTTGGGCGAGGGCGTCGTCGGCGCTCATCTGGCCGGCAAGGGCGGCCGAGAAGAGTTGGCCGACATTGGTGCCGATGCCAGCGAACTCGGGAATGGCGACGAACTGGATGCCGGTATAGGGCACCGGATTGACCGTGGGCTTGCTCGGATCGGCGGCGTTGATGGAGTCGATGGTCATCTGCGCAAAGGGCGCGGTTTCCAAGTATTCCGCGTTTTCATAGAGCGAGGTGCGGGTGCCCGGAGGCACGTTGGCCCAGCCGTCCTGTGCGGCGACGGTATTGAGATAGTCCTTGCTGGTCGCCCAGTTGATGAACTGCTCGGCCGCTTCCTTTTGCTGGCTGGAATTGGGAATGGCCAGCGACCAGGCCCAGAGCCAGTTGGAGCGTTTGCCGAGGCCGGCATCGGGCGCCAGGGCGAAGGCGACCTGATCGGCGACGGTGGAATCGTCGGGATTGGTGACGAACGAGCCCGCGACCGTGGCGTCGATCCACATGCCGCACTTGCCCTGCTGGAACAAGGTCAGGTTTTCGTTGAAGCCATTGGAGGATGCACCGGACGGCCCAGCATCGGCCATGAGAGCCAGATAGGTGTCGAGCGTTTCCTTCCATTCGGGGGAATCGAATTGGGGCTGCCAGTTTTCGTCAAACCAACTGGCACCAAAGCTATTGGCCATGGCGGTGATGAAGGCGACGTTTTCGCCCCAGCCCGCCTTGCCGCGGAGGCAGATGCCGTTGATGTCGTTGGCCCGGTCGGTCATGGCGCGGGCGGCCTGGCCCACGAACTCCCAGGTGGGCGCATCGGGCATGGTGAGCCCGGCTTTTTCCATCAGGTCCTTGCGGTACATGATGAAGGAGGATTCCGCGTAGAACGGGGCGGCATATAGCTTGTTCTCGTAGGAGAGGCCCGCGCGCACCGGGGGAAGAATGTCGTCGACATCATATTCGGGATCGGCGCTCAGCACGTCGAGGGGCACCAGCCAGCCCTGGCGCGCCCAGATCGGCGCTTCATAGGTGCCGATGGTCATCACGTCATACTGCCCGCCATTGGTGGCGATGTCGGTGGTGACGTTCTGGCGCAGGGTGTTCTCCTCCAGGATCACCCAATTGAGCTGAATGCCGGTTTCTTCAGTGAAGGCGGGCGACAGGCCCTGCATGCGCACCATGTCGCCATTGTTGACCGTCGCGATGGTGAGCGTTTGGGCTGATGCAGAAGCGGCGAGCGCAAGTGTGAAAGCGCCCACGAAAAGGGGTGTGAGTTGCATTGTTTCCTCCCAAAGCCGCAACAATTTTGTTGCTGCGGCGATGGGGCAAGTACTCGCCTTCCGTGGCTAGTTGTCAAGCCTGCTATGCTTGGCAAGGGATGGCTTCCGCCTGAGATAAACTACGGCAAATTGCGCCGATCCGCAGATTTATCTGTGGTAATGCTGATGATGCATTGGGCGCCGCCCTCCGGAGGGCGGCTAAGCATTTCGATTGGGGCGCTGGAATGAACGCCGCGGACCGCTTTGGGGGCGATCGGCCGGGAAAAATGCGGTGCGGCAGGGTGGGTCGATCAGGGCATCAGCTGGCCGCCATTGACCTCGATGGTCTGGCCGATGATGTAAGACGACAGGGCGTCGGAGGCCAGAAACAGATAAGCGCCGACGCAGTCCTCGGCAACGCCCAGCCGGCCCTGCGGGATGGTGGCGAGCGCGGCGTCGAGCTGCGCCTGGGTGGAATAGCGCTCGTGGAAAGGGGTGGTGATCACCCCCGGGGCCACGGCATTGACCCGGATGCCGAAGGGGATCAGCTCCTTGGCCATGCCGCGGGTGACATTGCCGATAAAGGCCTTGGAGGAACCGTAAAGCCCCGCGCCATTGCTGGCGCCGTTGCGCGCTGCGATCGAGGTGGTGTTAATGATGAAACCACCATTGCGCTTGAGGTGCGGAATGGCCGCGCGGGTGGCCGAGAGCACCGACCGGGCGTTGAGGTCCATGACGGCGTCATAAAGCTCGTCGGTCCATTCCGCATAAGGCTGGCGTGCGACCATGCCGCCGGCATTGTTGATGAGCCCGTCCAAGCGGCCGAATCGTGCGGCGGTGTCTTCGACGGCCCGAGCCAGTTCACCCTGGCGCGACGCATCGGCCTGAACCAGGAAGACGGTGCCGCCGGCGGCTTCGATGGACTGGGCCAGGGTGGTGGCCTGGTCGGCGCTGCTGTTGTAGTGCAGGCCCACAAGGGCGCCCTGCTGGGCAAAGGCCTGGGCGAGGGCGGCGCCGATCCCGGTCGAGGCGCCGGTGATCAGAACAGCCTTGCCGGCGAGATCGGGAATGGTGAGGGTCGATGCGGGCACTTTGTGGTCCTCCAGAAGTGGAGCCCAGCGTTGCGACTGGATCACGGCTTGTCCACTGGTTTTTAGGGCGCATCGCCGCTAAACACAGCGTTTAGCAGGAGTGCGCATGGCTGCGGATCGCAAGGATATCCACAATTCGGACGTGCCAGTGCTGTGCCGCAGCTGCGAAGCGCGGCACCGGGGCATGTGCGGCGTGCTGGAGCCCGAGCAATTGGTGGCGCTGGCCAAGGCGACGCACAAGGCGCGCCACGAGCCCGGAACCGAGCTGATCGGGGAAAGCACCAAGATCCAGTCCTATGCCAATGTGATGCGCGGCGTGGTCAAGCTCACCAAGGTGCTGGAGGACGGTCGCCAGCAGGTGGTGGGGCTGCAGTTTGCTCCCGATTTCCTGGGGCGCTTGTTCGGATACGAAAATGCAGTGGCGGCAGAAGCGGCGTCGACGGTGGAGCTTTGCGTGGTGCCCAAGCGGGCGCTGGAAGGCTTGATCGCGGAGAACCCGGCGCTCGAGCATCGGTTGATGCAGCAAACGCTGCGCGAACTGGACGAAGCGCGAGATTGGATGGTGACGCTGGGGCGCAAGAGCGCCCAGGAAAAGCTCGCGAGCTTTCTTTACCTGCTGGCCACGCACTCGGACCCAGTGGCGGACCTCAAGGCGGGCGCCCGGTTCGAGCTACCGCTGACGCGGGCCGATATCGGGGATTTTCTGGGGCTGACCCTTGAAACCGTGTCCCGGCAGATCAGCAAATTGCGCCAGCTCGGGGTGATTGAGGTGACCCATAACCGGCAAGTCGAAGTGCCCGATCTCAAGCGTCTGCAGGCGCTTTGCGGCTGAGCTTGCGCGGGCCGAAGCGGCCGGACCAAGCTAGGGTGACGCATGGCGCCATCAAATCGGCGATAACCAACCTAGGTGAAGGCTTTCGCGAGCGGCTCGTGGCAAGCTAACATATGGCAAGTCGCTGGCAGCGGGAGCTGGCGGTTGTTCGCAACGTCACAGGGTGACTGACTAATCAGATGCTGAAGAATACCGAGCTGGCCGAGGCGGTCAGGAACACGGCCTATTTTCTGTGGGAACAGGATGGCCGCCCGGAAGGGCGAAGCTTTGAGTACTGGGTCAAGGCCAAGGAAATGCATTTGCGCCAGATGGCCTATGACCGCTGGCTGGCGGAAGGCACGCCCATTGGCCGCGCCGAAGAGATCTGGCGCGATGTGGCCGAGGAAATCGAAGACGACGACGCATAAGCAAACGGGCCCCGAACAGGGGCCCGCTGCGTAAGCTGGAGTGGCGGCAGGGATCAGTCCTTGGCGCGTTCCACATAGGAATTGTCTTCGGTCAGGATGACGATGCGGGTGCCGGCGCCAATATGGGGCGGGACCATGACGCGCAGGCCATTGTTGAGAACGGCGGGCTTATAGGAGGAGGACGCCGTCTGGCCCTTCACCACCGGCTCGGTCTCGACGATTTCGAAGGTCAGGCGCTGGGGCAATTCCATGGAAAGGGCAGTACCCTCAAAGGTCTTGAGGTGAACCTTCATGCCATCGATGAGATAAGCCTTCTGGTCGCCGATCACGTCATCGGCCACCGTGATCTGCTCGTAGTTCTCCGGGTTCATGAAGTGGTGGCCTTCACCATCGGAGTAGAGATAGTCGTATTCGCGGTCATCGACGTCGGCCTTTTCGACCATTTCGACGGTGCGCCAGCGGCCAACGACCTTCACGCCATCGCTGATGCGACGCATGTTGACG
The DNA here is from genome assembly GCF_004005995.1 of Devosia sp. 1566. Classification (NCBI taxonomy): domain Bacteria; kingdom Pseudomonadati; phylum Pseudomonadota; class Alphaproteobacteria; order Hyphomicrobiales; family Devosiaceae; genus Devosia; species Devosia sp. 1566. The sequence goes on along the minus strand of NZ_CP034767.1, from coordinate 2,591,502 downwards.
TTGGTGATGGAGTTGCCCTTGCCGGGATGCACGTTCTCAGCCGTCAGGACGACGTGCAGATTGCCGTCCTGCTCGACGACGTTGCCCTTGCGCAGCGAAGAGGCGATGACCTTGACCATTATTTCTTCCTTGTTCACGCCGACCGGGCGGCCTAAAGCGTTGGCACAGAGCGCCGGCCGGGACGTGGATGGGTTGTTCGGTGCCGCCCGATACCCCAAATCCGGCAAATTCACCAGCCCCGAGCATGAAAGAGGCGCAGTTGCCCCGCCAATCCTTGCCAGTTGCCGCATCACCATGGTGGACGCCCGAGCTGCATCGGGACCGTCGGCCCGTGCTGCTGGCGCGCAACAGGATCGAGGCGGGGGTGCGGGGATACCTGGCCGAGCACGACTTTCTCCTCGTGGATCCGCCGGGCTTGCAGCGCTCGCCGGGCAATGAAACCCATCTGCATGCGTTCGAGACCACTGCCATTGGCAATGACGGGGTGGGGCATCGCGCGTTCCTGCATACCTCGCCCGAATTTGCGATGAAAAAGCTGCTGGCGGCAGGCGAGCACAGGATCGCCAGCCTCGGGCATGTCTGGCGTAATCGCGAGCGGGGGGCGCTGCATGCCCCGGAGTTCACCATGCTCGAATGGTATCGGGTGGGCGAGGACTATACCGCGCTGATGGCTGACTGCATGGCGCTGTTGCGTTTGGCGGTCGCGGCGACAGGGGCAGAGCGGCTGCGGTTTCGCGGGCGGGAAGCCGATCCAGTCGCCGAGCCGGAGCGGTTGAGCGTGGTGGACGCGTTTGCGCGCTTTGCCGGGATTGATCTTTTGGCGACGATGGACGCTGAGGGTGAGACGGATGCGGCAGCGCTGGCCGCGCAGATGCGGGGGCAGGGGCTGCAGGTGCCGGCGGAGCATAGCTGGAGCTATCTCTTCAGCCTCGTGTTGACCGAAAAGGTCGAGCCCAATCTGGGGCTGGGGCGGGTGACGATCCTGGATCGCTATCCAGCGGCGGAAGCGGCGCTGGCGCGGCGCTGCGCGGATGATGCGCGGGTGGCGGAACGGTTCGAGCTTTATGCCTGTGGGGTGGAGCTGGCCAACGGGTTCGGCGAATTGACCAATCCAGAGGAGCAGCGGCAGCGCTTCGAGGCCGAGATGAATGAAAAGCAGCGCCTTTATGGGGAGCGTTACCCGATCGACGAGGAGTTTCTGGCCGCGCTGGCGCTGATGCCGGCGGCGAGCGGGATTGCCCTGGGGTTCGACCGGCTGGTGATGCTGGCGACGGGGGCGCCGCGGATCGATCTGGTGCAATGGGTGCCGGTGGCGGAGTTTGGCGCATGAGCGAAGGGCGGGCGATCCGGACGGCGGGCGAACTCGCGGTGGCGGGGCTGGTGGCGCCGGGCGCGGTGGCGGGGCTCGAGGCGGTGGCGGCGCGCTATGCCATTGCCCTGACGCCTGAGCTCGTGGAACTGATCGATCCGGCGGATGCGGCGGACCCGATCGCGGCGCAGTTCGTCCCCCAGCTGTCGGAGTTGCACACGACGCCCGAGGAGCGGGCCGACCCGATCGGGGATCTCAGCCATTCGCCGGTCGAGGGGATCGTGCATCGCTATCCAGACCGGGTCTTGCTCAAGGCCGTGCATGTGTGCCCGGTATATTGCCGGTTCTGCTTCCGGCGCGAAATGGTGGGGCCGCAGGGGCTGGGGACGCTCGCGCCCGAAGCGCTGGAGCGGGCGCTCGATTATATCCGCGCGCATGACGAGATCTGGGAAGTGATCCTGACCGGGGGCGATCCGCTGGTGCTGTCGCCCCGGCGGCTGCGGGCGATCACCGAGAAGCTGGCCGAGATCGCCCATGTGCGGGTGGTGCGGTTTCATACGCGGGTGCCGGTGGTGGAGCCGGGGCGGGTGGATGCTGAACTGATCGCGGCGCTCAAGGCGAGCGGCAAGACCACGTATCTTGCCGTGCATGCCAATCATTCCCGGGAGTTCACCCCAGGAGCGCGCGCGGCGGTGGCGCGGATGGCCGATGGCGGCATTGTGCTCGTCAGCCAATCGGTGCTGCTCAAGGGCGTGAACGACGACGTGGAAACACTGGCCGCGCTGATGCGCTGTTTTGTCGAGAACCGGATCAAGCCCTATTATCTGCACCACCCGGACCTCGCGCCAGGGACGAGCCACTTCCGGGTCGGCATCGAGGAGGGGCAGGCGCTGGTGGCAGCGTTGCGCGGGCGCATTTCCGGGCTGGCGCAGCCCACCTATGTGCTCGACCTGCCCGGCGGCCATGGCAAGGCTGATATCGGTAAAGCGGCGATTGCCGGCGGTGATGGATGCTTTACGGTGCGGGACTGGCAGGGGCAGGAGCATCGCTATCCGCCTGCCGGATAGATCACGGCGCGAGGCGTAATTGGCTGGCAAAGAGGGCAATGGCGGGCCGCCGCTGGACGAGCTCGAGCATGAATGGGGCAATGGCTCCATCGGCACCTATTTCGAATGGAAGGCGGCCAAGCAGCAGGCCTTTTACGGCGTGCCGATGGAAATCGCGCGGATGCGGGCGGAACGGGCGGCGCTGCTCGGGCTGACCTATGAAGAATATACGCTTGAACTGCTCGAGCGCGGGCGGTTTTTGCAGGCGAGCGACGCCGAACGGATTGCGCAGATCAAGGCCAAGCGGGGCGTGCGCTATTGAGGGAAGGCGCATGGCCACCTTCGGCTTACCCAGTCAAGGCGGTCGGAGACTCGCCTCCCCCGCTTCTGGCCTCCCCCGTTGAGGGGGAGGTGAAGAAAGGGGCTTACTGCTGGACCGTTTCAAGCGGGCGGCCGGCGGGGAAGATGCCGGACATGACCACGAAACCGGGGATGCGGCGGACGCGGTCGCTCCAGCGGCGCAGGGCTGGGTAATCGGCGCGGCTGATGCCCCCTTCCTCGGACAGCATCACATAAGGAAAGCAGGCGATGTCGGCGGTGGTCGGGTGGGCGGGCGAGCACAGCCAGTCGCGCCCTTCGCGTTCGCCGAACCAGAGATGCTCGTCCATGATGCGGAAGATGCGGTGGGCGCCGGCCTGGGATTTCTCGATGTCGAAATCATAGCCGTAGCCGAGCGCCAGGCGGGCGGCGGAACTGGTGGCGGTGATGTCATCGGCCACGGCGTGCCAACGCAGGATTTCGGCAGTGAGCGCAGGGTCCTCGGGGAACCACTGGCCGGAGGCGTCATACTTTTTGGCGAGATAGGCGAGGATGGCGCCGGAGTCGGAAAGCGTGAGGCCGTCATCGACCAGCACGGGCAGCTGGCCGAAAGGGTTGAGGCGCAAGAACCATTCGGATTTGTGCTGGCGGCCGGGGAAGAAGTCCACCGGCACGATGTCATAGCGTAGGCCAAGAATGCTCATCAGCAAGCGCAGCTTGTAACAATTGCCGGAGAGCTCGAAATCGTAAAGCGTGATGGTCATGGCTGGGGCTCGGTCTTTTCCCTCCCCCTTGAGGGGAGGGTTAGGGTGGGGCTTCGGGCAGGTCCGCAGGCATCGAGGCGGTTGCAGGGCCGGAACCCCCACCCTTGATCCCTCCCCTCAAGGGGGAGGGAGACGCAGGCTGCCGCTTTGGTGTTCACATCAGATATCCAGCACCAGCCGCTTGCCCTTGGCGCGGCTGACGCAGGTGAGGATGGCGCGGTTGGAGCGTTTTTCGGTTTCGTTGAGATAGACGTCCTGGTGGTCGACCTCGCCTTCGATCACACCGGTGAGGCAAGTGCCGCAGGCGCCTTGTTCGCACGAGCTGGGGGTTTGCAGACCCGCTTCGCGCATCACTTCGAGAATGGTCTTGCCGGCTGGGATCTGCAGGGTCATGGCCGAGCGGGCGAGTTCCACCTCGAAGGCCGAGGACTGGTCGATGACCTTGTCGTTCTTGAAATATTCGAAATGCACGGACTCGTCGGGCCAGCCCTGGGCCGCGGCGGTGGTGCGCACGGTTTCGAGCATGGATGCGGGGCCGCAGATGTAAACATGCTGGGCGCGGCTCCAGTGGCCGAGCGCCCCGGCAATAGTGCGGCCACTGTCTTCGCGCGAAAGACCGATGTGAGTGGTGATCTTGCCCGCCAACTGCCCCAGCTCCTCGCGGAAGGCGGCATGTTCGCCCTGGCGCACGAAGTAATGCAGCTCATAGGGCAGGTGGGACTTGTCGAGGAAACGCGCCATGGAGAGGATCGGCGTGATGCCGACGCCGCCGGCGATGAGGACGGTGCGGGTGGCGTCGCGGCGCAGCGGGAAGTTGTTGCGCGGCTCGCTGATGGCCAGCACGTCACCCTCCCTGACGCTTTCGATGAGGATCTGCGAGCCACCCTTGGAGGCGCTCTCGCGCTTGACGCCGATGGTGTAGCTGAGCAGGTCGCCCGGGCCATTGGTGATGGAGTATTGCCGGACGAGGCCGTTGGGGAGGTGCAGATCGATATGGGCGCCGGGCTGGAAGGTTGGCAGGTGGCCGCCATCGAGCGCCGCGAGCTCAAAGGCGACGATGCCATCGGCGCTGTCCCACTTGCGCTTGACCACGACGCGCAGGGTGTTGCCGCGCGGCACGGCGATATCGGGCATGGTGGAAAGCTCGGCCGAGACCGGGGCGAAGGCGGGCTGCAGCGGCTCGGGCGCGGGCTTGCGGCGGGCGGCGCGCTCGACGCGGTCGCGCAGCTGGGTGAGGCGCTCGTTGTGGTGGCGCAGCACGGCAAGAGGGTGGGCGGGCGAGCCTTCGATAAGGCCCCGGATCACGGCGCGGCCGGCGTCGACGGGCTGCACAAAGAACACGGCGCGCTCGATGACCTCACCCGACTGGGCGGTGAGGCGGATCGAAAGGGGCGACAGGCGCTCGATCATGGTGCGGGCGGCTTCGCCATCCAGCGCCTCGGCTGGCTGGAAGCGGTATTTTTCCAAAGCGATCGCTACGTCTTGGGGGGCGGCGTTCAGAGGGACGGGGCGCAGCGCGACCCAGTCGGCGCCATCGCTGCCGGCAAATGGGGCAAAGGGCTGGGCGTCGGCCGCGGCGGACCAGACGAGGCCAAAGGCCTCATGGGCGGGATAGGTGCGGTTGGTGATGCGGCGGGCCGGCGCGTCGGCCGGATGGGCGGGGATATAGGTGCAGCCGGCCGAGCGATTGGCATAGCGCCAGCCATGATACTGGCATTTCAGTTCGGCGCCCTCGTTGATGCCGATCGAGAGGCGTACGCCACGGTGTAGGCAGCGGTTTTCCCAGACATTGACATTGCCGTCATCGGCCCGCCAGACGGCCAGTTCGCGGCCCAGCAGCTGGCCCTGATAGACATGGCGGAAGGGCAGGTCATCGCTCGAGGCGATGGGATGCCAGGTGGTGTCGTCGAGGTCTAGGGGCATGGGTCAACCCAGGGCAAGTGGGGATCGCGCCACGATCGGGGGCAAACAGGCGGGGCTCTCCTGGCGTACGGGAGACCTTGGTGAGGGTTACCCTTAGGGCGGGGCTGTTCACAAGGGGGCGGGTGAAGAAAGAGGGTCGCAGGGGCGGTTGTCGGCGGGGCTGTGATCCCGATTGAGGAGAGGGGGTCGGGAGGGGGTGGCGCGGTGAGTGACTGAGGGACCCCCTCCCTCGGTCCCTCCCCTCAAGGGGGAGGGAAGGGCAGAAGCGGATGGCGTTGGGGGAGCTGGAAGTGCTGAATATGTGCTTTGCTTCGAAATCCGGACCGCGGAGGGGCCTGAACCCCCACCCTCGATCCCTCCCCTCAAGGGGGAGGGAGGCGATGGGGCCGATGGCTCTCGGACGGATGGTTTCGGTCGAGCACTGAGGTCCGGGGCTCGCGTCCCCCACCCCGGCCCTCCCCGGGAGGGGGAGGGTGAAGAAGGGGCTCAGCCCGATTACATCTTTTCGCCGGGGAGTTGGGCGGCCTGGTGGATCCAGGCGGTGAACTGGGCGGGGTCGATGGGGTCGTGTTCGCCGATATGGTAGGCGCGGACCTTGGGTTGGGTGGAGACGACCGGCGGGGGCGGGGTCAGGGCGTGGCCGTCAAAGAAGGTCACCTTGACGTATTTGTTGAAGCAATGGAGCGAGAGGAACCAGCGACCTTCGGCGGCGCCGTAAAGGGGGGAGTTCCATTTGACGGCCTTGTAGACGCCGGGAAGGGCGGCCGTGATCAGGCTATCGAGTTGCTCGCCGACGGCGCGCTTCCAGCCGGGCATGGCGGCGAGGTAGGCCTGGATTGGCTCGTTGCCGTGGCCTTTGGGGATTTGGGGATTACCGCCGGAGAGGAGTTTTGGTTCGCCCGTTGCTTGAGGAGTTGCGGACGGGCCTGAACCCCCACCCTTGATCCCTCCCCTCAGGGGGGAGGGAGACGACTGCTTGACTGGTGACATTGTTGTCTCCTCTTAGCGTGCGCCGTCTCGCCTTCGGTGTTCCCCACTTATCCCGCGACGGGAATGGTGCCGTAGGTGATGCCTTTTTGGCTGAGCCAGCGGCGATAGGCGATGGCGGATTTATCGGCGCGGATGGGGGTTTCGGCGCGGGGATCGAGCGGCAGGCGCTTGGGGAACTGGTTTTCGAGGATCGGCTTGTCCTGGCCGAAAATGGTCTGCTGGAAGCGGCGCAGATCGGTGATGGTGGAGGTCGAGTCGATCATCGATTGCAACAGATGGGCGCGGCAGCTTTCCTCGGTCACGGGCTGCAGGAAAATGCCGATCACGTCGCGGCGCGATTCATCCTCGGGGCAGGATTTGTAGAGCACCGAGCAGAAGGGGTGGGGGACGCGATAGACATACTCGACCTCGATGCCTTCGGTCGCCGAGAGGGCGGCGCGGGGCTGGAAGAAGCGGCAGCGGGTGGCGAGCACCTCGTCGCGTTCTTCGGACACTTCCACGTCGTATTCCTTGACCTCGGTATGGGGCTCGGAGCCGAGGATATCGGTGTGGACATAGGGGAAGTGGCCCATATCGAGGAAGTTCTCGACGGCGCGCGGGGCCGAGACATGGATGCCGATGGAGCCGCAGCTCATGTTGACGCGGTCAGGCTCGCTGTATTCGGGGATGGGGAAGAGCTCGGCGGACGGGGTGCCAAGGCTGGTCCAGGTATAGCCATAGCCGGTGCGCACGGGCAGGCGCTCGGTGATTTCGGCGGGATCGATCTCGTCGCCTTGCTCTTCATCGGTGCGGCGCCAGACCACGGGATTGCCCGCGGCATCGCGGGTGAGCGCGAGCTTTTGGCCAAGGAGCATGGTGGTTTCCACAAGGCCCTGGGGCACTTCATCGGTGGCGGCAATGACGTGCCAGAGGTCGAGGGTCGTGCGATCGATGGGCGAAGACATGGGCAGATCCAGGGGGAAGACCGCGCCAGCATAAGCGCTGGCTGGCGCGGTGCCAAGTTGGGGCGGGGCGATCAGCTTTCGCGGTAGATGTCGAAGGGCGCAAAGGCCTGGGTGGTGGCCATGAGCTGGAGGCGGTTGACGTTGACATGGGCGGGCAGGGTCGTGGTCCAGAAGATGGACTCGGCGATGTCCTCGGCGGTCATGGGCTGGGTGCCCTGGTAGGGCTTGCCGGCCTGGGCTTCGTCGCCCTTGAAGCGCACGAGGGAAAACTCGGTTGCGGTCAGGCCCGGCTCGATATTGGTGACGCGCACCTGCTTGCCCTGCACATCGGAGCGCAGGTTGAGGGCGAATTGTTTCACGAAGGCCTTGGTCGCGCCATAAACGCTGCCGCCGGGATATGGGTAATCGCCGGCGACCGAGCCCAGGGTGACGATGTGGCCGCCCCCGCGCGCGATGAGGCCGGGCAGGAGGGCGCGGACCGTATACATCAGGCCGTTGATATTGGTCGCGACCATGGTGTCCCAGTCGGCGATATCGGTTTGGGCGGCGGGCTGGAGCCCGAGGGCAAGGCCGGCATTGGCGATGACGATGTTGATGCCGGCAAAGGGCGCGGGCAGGGCGGCAATGGCGGCCTCAAGCGCAGCGCGGTCGCGAATGTCGAGGGTGATAATGTGGCAGTTCTCTGCACCCAATTCGTCGCGCAGGGCTTTGAGGCGCTCAGTGCGGCGGCCGGTGGCAATGACCTTGGCGCCCGCAGCGACATAGCGGCGGGCAGCTGCCGCGCCAAAGCCCGAGGTCGCGCCGGTGATGAAGACAACAAAGCGCGTGGGGTCGAGCATCTGGTACATGAGGGGTCCTACAAATGGTGTGGGCGAGCCGGGAACGTGGACTGGGCCGCGGCAGGGGTCAAGCGGGCGGGCGGCGTTAACCCGGTGCTAACCATGTCTTCAGGGGGTGCGGCGAATCGGCAACTCCGGTGGTCACAATTAGGAACAAATTGCGCGGACCGGTTGTTCCGGCGCTGGGGTCGCTCTACACTGCCCGGTAAGGTAAACAGGCTTGCTGCAGGCCTGTCTGGCCGGTGCGGGACGATGAGCGAAGGCCTGGCGCGGGCGACCAATCTTGGTGGCGGCGCAGGCGAACTGGGGGCGGGTTCACTGCAAAACGCGCGGATTGTAACGAGTTTAAGCGCCCTTTGTCTTGCTGCGGCCTTAGCCGGGCCGGTGTTTGTGCCGGCGGCTGCCGCGTTCGAGATTTTCGGCATCAAGCTGTTTGAAGACCAGACGGAGGCGGATGCCGAGGCGGTGATTGCCGATCCGCAGCCCTATACGGTCGAGGTCACCGTCGCGGGCGAAGGGGAGGTGGAAAGCGCGGTACGCAATGCCTCGGCTCTCGTGGCCGATGCGGACGAGCCTGCTTCAGGTGCAGCCGGGTTGCTGGCCAAGGCGCGGGGCGATTACCGACGGATCATCGCCGCGCTTTATAATGAAGGTTATTACGGCGGCACGGTCCATGTCCTCGTGGCGGGACGCGAAGCGAGCGATCTTGCGCCTGACGTGTCGCTGCCTGACCCCGTCGGGGTCGTTATTACCGTGGATCCCGGCCCGTTGTTCAACTTCAACCGCGTCGCAGTGGTCAACGAAGCGCCCTTGACCAGCGATCCCGCGGATCTGGTGGAGCTGCCCGAGGAGCGCGGCTTTGGGTCCGGTGAGGTGGCCAAGTCGAGCGTCATTCTCGCGGCTGAAAAACTAGCTATCGAGGCTTGGCAGGAGCAAGGCTACCCCAAGGCGCAGATTCGCAGCCGCGAGGTCGTGGCCGATCACGCGACACGCACGGTAGATGTGGCGATCACGGTGGATCCGGGCCAGCATGCCGGGTTTGGTGACATCACCGTATCGGGTACCGAGCGGATGGACCCCGAGTTCGTGCGCCGCCAGACCGGCATCGAAGTGGGTGAGGAATACGATCCGGATACACTGGACCGGGCGCAAAAGCGCCTCGACCGGCTCGAAGTGTTCCGTTCGGCCCGGTTTGAAGCGGCCGAAGCGGTGGGCGCGGATGGTTTGCTGCCTTATCAATTGCTGGTGCAGGAGTTGCCGGGGCGCCGCTTTGGCGTGGGCGCCAGCTATTCCAGCATCGATGGGCTGGGAGTGGAAGGGTATCACCTTTGGCGCAACCTCTTCGGGCAGGCCGAGCGGCTGCGGCTCGATGCGCGCGTCGCGAGCATTGCTTATCCGGTGGAAACCGAAGAGTTCGACTATTTCTTTGGCGGCACCTTCACCAAGCCCGGGATCTGGACGCCCGATACGGATCTGGTGGCGGTAATTTCCGCCGAGCGGACGGTCAATCCAGCCTATATCGAGACATCGGCAACCGGGCGGGTCGGGCTGACCCATATCTTCTCGGATCAGCTGACCGTTGAAGGCGGCACGTTCTATGAGCGGGGCCGCTACGAGGATGATTTCGGCACGCGCGATTTCTCGCTGCTCGGTGTTTATGCGGGCGCCGTTTACGATGCGCGCGACGACAAGGTCGATCCGACCGGGGGCTTTTACCTCGCGGGCAATGTCGAGCCGTTCTACGAGCTGAGCTATGGCAATGCGGCGGCACAGCTGACGGTTGAAGGGCGCGCTTATTGGGGTTTTGGCGAGGACGAGCGGTTCGTTTTGGCCGGGCGACTCAAGGGCGGATTGCTGGCAGGCCCGGACCTGGCGGAAATTCCGCCTGACCGGCTGTTCTTTGCCGGCGGTGGCGGCTCGGTGCGTGGCTATGGGTTCAAGTCCATCGGCGTTGAAGGCCCCGATGGGATTGTCACCGGTGGTCGCTATCTGCTGGAAGGCTCGATCGAAGCGCGCGCCAAGATTACCGACACGATCGGTGCCGTGGCGTTTCTCGACGGGGGCTATGTGGCCGCAGACGAATTCCCGGGCATTGATGACCTGCAATTGGGCGCGGGGCTCGGGCTGCGCTATTACACGGGCCTTGGGCCGCTGCGGCTCGACGTGGCGGTGCCGCTCAACAAGCGGGACGAAGACCCTGACTACGCCATTTATGTCGGCATAGGACAAAGCTTTTGATGGCACTTTTCCCGTTCTTTCGGCGGCGGTTTGCGGCGCTTGTGGTTCTGGCGCTCGCGCTCCTGTTTGGCGCCACGGCGCTGTCGCTGTCCCAGGACGGGGGCGAAGAAGAGCAGAAGAACTGGATCACCAATTTCGTGCAGGACCGGCTATCGACCCCTGAACGGCAGATCCAGCTGTCCAATATCGAAGGGGCGCTCGGCTCCAATGTGGTGATCCGCGAGATCACCATAGCCGACGCGGAGGGCGTATGGCTGCGCGTCAACAATGCGCGGCTGAACTGGAACCAAGGCGCGCTGCTGCTGGGGCGCCTGGAAGTGCGTTCGCTTGCAGCCGATTCCATCGAATACCTGCGCAATGCCATACCCAATGACCAGCTCGACCTGCCGGCCCCCGAGGCCGTGCCGTTCAGCGTGCCCGAGTTCCCTGTGGCCATCACCATCGAGGAACTGGCCGTTCCGCGGGTGAGCTTTGGCGAGGACGTGTTTGGTCTCGCCTCCGAGATTTCGCTGGCCGGCGGGTTTACGCTGGCCGACGGCAATCTTGATGCGCAGCTCGATATTATCCGGCTCGACGGGCCGGGCGGAACGCTCGATCTCGATGTTGCCTACAGCAATGAAACCAGCAGCATCGAGCTGGCGCTCGCGCTGGTGGAGCCCGAAAACGGCGTGTTGGCCAATCTGTTGCGCATCGATGGGCGGCCGGCGGTGGAACTGCGGCTGACGGGATCGGGCCCGGTGGCCGGGCTGCAAACGCAGCTGACGCTGGTGGCCAATGGGCAAACCGCGCTGTCGGGCGGCGCCCAGATCACGCAGACGGGCGAGGGCCACAATATCGACCTGGATGTGCGCGGGCCGCTCGCGATGCTGGTGGCCGAGCCCTACCGGCCCTTCTTTGGCGCTGAATCGGTGCTGTCGGCCGATGCGCTGGTGCGCTCGGAAGGCGGGTTGAGCATCAGTGGCTTGCGGCTGAGCGGCGGGCAACTGGCGCTGGAAGCTTCGGCGCAAACCACGCCGGACAATTTCCTGCGTGAGTTGGTGCTGCGCGCCAATATCGCGGACAGCACAGGCGCGCCGGTGACGCTGCCGGTGCCGGGCGCCGCAACTACGGTGCAATCGGCCGTGCTCGCAGTGGATTACGGGGTGGGCGACAGCGAGGACTGGAGTTCGAGCTTTTCGGTAACGCAATACGCGACCGAGGGCTTTGCAGCGGATACGCTGGCGTTCAATCTAGGTGGCGTTGCGGCCAATCTGTCCGACCCGGCCACTCGCCGCCTGACCTTTAATGGCGATGGCACGCTGGGCGGCATTGCAGCATCGCCCGAGGTGGAAGCGGCGCTGGGCAACGGGATCGGCGTTGGCATTGCGGGCCTATGGAATGCCGGCCAGCCCGTTGAGCTGGCCGAGTTGCGCGTTGTCGGGGAAGCCCTGACAGCGGCGCTGTCGGGCACCATTTCGGGCCTCGATTTTACCGGCGACATCGCGATCGAAACGGCCAGCATTGCGCCGTTCTCGGGACTGGCTGGGCGGGAGCTCGATGGCGGGCTGACGCTGCGGGCGACCGGCAGCGTCATGCCGGTGACCGGGGTGTTCACGCTCGAACTCGACGGCACCGGGCGCGATCTGAAGATCGATGACGAGTTGGCAGACAATCTGTTGCAGGGCGAGGTTGCCCTGTCCGGCCTGGTGGCGCGCACCGAGGCGGGGCTGACCGCCAAGGAATTCCGCATCGCCAACCAGCAGGTGCAGGTACTGGCGGACGGCACCTTCTCGTCCAGCGCGGCCGATTTCACCTTCAATCTCGGCTTGGCCGACCTGGCGCTGCTCTCGCCCGAAGCAACCGGCGCGCTCAGTGTCGTGGGCACCGCCAAGGGCCAGGAGGGCGTGATTGCGCTTGATCTTGACGCCACCATTCCGAGCGGCACGCTGGCCGGACGGCCCTTGCGCGAAGCGGCGCTGGGCTTTGCCGGGCAATACCAGGACGCGCGGCTCGCGGGCGCCGTTACCGGCACCGCTTTCGTTGACGGACACCGCTCGAGCCTCGGGGCCGATGTGGATGTGAATGCCGATACCCAGGCTCTACGCAACATTGCGTTCCAGACTGTGGGCGCGGAAATCACTGGCGGGCTGGTGCGCAATGTGGCCAGCGGGCTGATCGATGGTGATCTCGTGGTTGCGGCGCCCGATATTTCGGTGGCGGCAGCGCTGGCGCTGGTGGAAGCGCGCGGCGCGATCAATGCTCGGGCAGTGTTGTCGGGTGTTGATGGCAAGCAGAATGCCAGCGTCAATGGCGATGTCTCCGGCCTTCGGATCAACGATATTCAGGTAGGCGCCGCTGATTTTACCGCCGAGATGGGTGATCTCTTTGGGGTGCCGGCGGTTGATGGCCGGGTTAATGCGAGCACGGTCGCGGCCGCGGGGGTGACGATCCAGACCCTTGAGGCGACGGCGAACCAGACCGGCGACACCACCGCGTTTGACGCACAGGCGCGGCTGGCGACGGGCACCGATGTGGACGTGGCGGGATCGCTGGCTCCGGTGGAGGGCGGCTATCGGCTGGCGCTCGATCGGGCGCAACTGGCGCAAGGGGAACTTTCGGCGCGCCTGGCGCAGCCAACCGTGCTGCAGGTGAGCGGCAACAATGTTGCGTTGCAGGCCGTGCGCTTCGATGTGGGTTCGGGCTCGATCACAGCGACCGGCTCGGCCGGGGACGTGCTCGACATTGCGCTCGAGGTCAATTCCCTGCCGCTGTCGATTGCCAATGCGGTGGCCCCGGATTTGGGCCTGGCGGGAACGCTCGATGGGCAGGCCCGCATTACCGGCAGCGGCAGCGATCCGCAGGTGCAGTTTACCGCACGCGGGGCGGGGATCAATGCAGCCGCGATCCGCGATTATGGGGTGGCCCCGCTGGCGCTGACCGCCGAAGGCAGTTTTGGCGGGGGCGTGGTGCGGCTTGGGTCGGTGCAGGCCAATGGCGCGGGCGGGTTGACCGTTTCGGGCAGCGGCAGCGTGCCGCTGGCGGGCGAGGGGCTCGATCTGCGCTTGCAGGGCGCGGCGCCGCTGACCCTGGCCAACCGCTTCGTCGCCGATCGCGGCGCGCAGTTGAGCGGCACGGTGCAACTTGACGCCCAAGTGAGGGGGAGCCTGCAGGCGCCGCAATTTGGCGGCTCAGTTTCCACCAGCAATGCGGGCTATGTCGATCCCGAGCTCAATCTGCGGCTGGTGGGGATCACCGGCTCGGCGAGCCTTTCGGGCACGCAGCTGGCGATCAATAGCCTTGGGGCGCAGCTCGCCACGGGGGGTACGGTTTCGGCCTCCGGTACGGTGGGACTGACCGGTGGTTTCCCGGCCGATTTGCGGCTGGCGCTGCGTTCGGCCCGTTACGCCGATGGCGACCTGTTCGTGGCGACCGCATCGGGCGATCTGGCACTGACGGGCAATCTGACCGGTTCGCCCCTGCTGAGCGGCAATCTCCTCGTCGAGGAAGCCAATATCACCGTGCCCGAGAATTTCGGTGGCGGTGCGGCGCTGGTCGAGGTGGAGCATGTGCGCCCGCCGCGCGATGTGGCGCAAACCCTTGCCCGGGCGGAGGTGACCACCCGCGGCGGGGTACCGGTGCCGCGTACGCGGCCAGCCGGCGTCGTGCTTGATGTCAATGTCAACGCACCCAACCAGATCTTTGTGCGCGGCCGCGGGCTTGATGCGGAAGTGGGGGGCACGGTGCGGCTCACCGGACCGCTCAACGATATCCAGCCGGTGGGGGCGTTCGAGCTCAATCGCGGGCGGTTGAGCCTTTTGGGTCAACGCATCGTGTTTGATAGCGGCATTGTCACGCTGGTGGGCGATCTGGATCCCGTGATCAATTTTGTCGCGAGCACCGAGGGCGACGACATTACGGTGTTCGTTACGGTCGCAGGCCGGGTGTCGGATGTCGAGGTGACCTTCACCTCCAATCCGGTGTTGCCGCAGGATGAAGTGCTGGCGCGGCTAATCTTCAAACGCTCTATGGGTGAACTGTCGCCGCTGCAGCTGGCGCGGCTGGCGGGCGCGGCGGCCGAACTGATGGGCGGCGGCGGTGGAGGCCTCGTGGACTCCTTGCGCGGTGCTGCCGGGCTCGATGATCTCGATGTGGTCACCGACGCGGAAGGCAATGTGGCCGTGCAAGCCGGCACTTATATCCAGGACAATGTGTATCTGGGCGTGCAGGCTGGTGCCGGCGGGCAGAGCCGGGTGACGATCAATCTCGATGTGACTGACGACCTCAAGGTGACGGGCGCTGCTGGACAGAACGGCGAATCCGCGCTCGGGGTGTATTACGAGAAGGATTATTGAGGGGGCTTGCCTGTGTTGGTTGGCCGAGCGATCTCGTGATGGGCTCCGGCTCAGTGCCGGGGCCGGGAAGGAGCGTTGCTGAGGGACCCGCACCCCCGTCCCCTTAAGGGGGAGGGGAGGGTTCGCCCTTAGCTTTGGTGCCGTGGAGGGCGTTGTATAGGGGCGCCCTCTGCAAGATCAGGATGGGCCCTGGCTCAAGGCCGGGGGTGACAATCGCGGTCGCGGGCGGGTTCAAGCCCTTGACCGATTGCTGTGAGGCGAGGGCCGGCTGTTGCCGGCCCAGTTTTTTTGCTAGCGAGCGCCACCGGTTTTGGCGGCCTTGGCTTCGTCCCACCACCAGATGGTGGGGAAGCCGCTGGAGAATTCGGGCAGGGGCTCGGGGTGGCTGAAGCGGTCCCAGTGCGCGATGCGCGAGGTGCGCAGGGAATAGGACGGCACCACGAAATGATGGGCAAGCAGCACCCGGTCGAGCGCCTTGGTGACGGCTTCCTGGGTGGCGCGGTCATCGGCGACCACAAGCTTGTCGATCAGGGCGTCGATGCCGGGATCGGCAATGCCGGCATAGTTCTGCGAGCCCTCTTCGTTGACCGTTGAGGAGCCGAAGAAGTAGCGCTGCTCGTTGCCCGGCGAGAAGGATTGCGGCCAGCCGGCATAGGTTACGTCGTAGTCGAAGGAGCGCAGGCGGTTGATGTATTGCGGGCTGTCGACGGTGCGCAGCGAGACGGCGACGCCGATCTGGGCGAGGTTGGTGACGAGGTTGGCGGCGACAGGCTCGATGGTGGGGCCGTTGAGCAGGATTTCAAAGCTCAGCTGCTGACCATTGGCATCGATGAGACGGTTGCCCTCGAGGCGGTAGCCGGCTTCGGTGAGGAGGCCGAGCGCGGTACGCAGATTGGCGCGCAGCTTGGTTGGATCGCCGCCGACTGGATTGGTGTAGGGCTCGGTGAAGACGCTGGCGGGCACGAGGTCACGCACGGATTCGAGCACTTCCAGTTCCTCGCCCTCGGGCAAGCCGGTGGAGCGGAAGGGCAGGCCGAAGAAGTAGCTGTCGACGCGCTCATACTGGCCATAAAACAGGGTGTTGCTCAGCTCCTCGAAGTTGAAAGCGTAGTTGAGGGCTTGGCGCACGCGCTGATCCTGGAATTTTTCGCGACGCAGATTGGGCACAAAGCCGATCATGAGGCCGGAATTGGCATAATCCTGGGGGAAGAGTTCCTGGATGATGCGGCCTTGAGCGACGGCAGGGAAATCATAGGCGGTGGCCCAGCGGCGCGCGGAATTCTCGTTCCACCAATCGAACTGGTCGCCCTTGAAGGCCTCGAACTGCACGGTCAGATCGAGGAAGTACTCGATGCGGTATTCGCTGAAATTGTTCTGACCGATCTGGGTTGGGTGGTCGGCGCCCCAGTAATCCTCGACGCGGGTATAGGTGATGGTGCGGCCCGCATCGAAGCTGGCGAGGCGATAGGGGCCCGAGCCCAAGGGCGGCTCAAGGGTAGACTGGGCGATGTCGCGCTGCTTGCCATTGGCGTCGGTGCCCTCCCACCAGTGCTTGGGAAACACCTGTAATTGCCCGAGGATCAGCGGCAATTCGCGGTTGCCGGTCTGGTTGAAGGTGAAGGTCACCTCGCCGGGCGCGGTGACTTCGGCGCTTTCGATATTGGCATAGTACTGCATGCGGTCGGGATTGAGTTCGATGTTCTTTTCGAAGGTCCAGACCACGTCTTCGGCTGTGACCGGCTGGCCATCGTGCCAGCGCGCCTTGGGGTTCATCCGGAAGGTGACTGCACCGTAGTCCGGGGCGATCTGCAGGCTTTCGGCGAGCAGGCCGTAATAGGCGCTGACCTCATCAAGGGAGGGGGTCAGCAGGGTTTCGAACAGCAGGCCGACGCCGTCGGCGGGCTCACCCTTGGGAAGGATTGGGTTGAAGGTATCGAAGCCGCCCAGGCTGCCCAGCCGCACCGTGCCGGCCTTGGGCGCATCGACATTGACGTAATCGAAATGGGGGAATCCATCGGGGTATTTGGGCTCGCCTTCCATGATGAAGGATGAGGTCCAAACGCCAGTCGGGGTCTGGGCCCCGGCGGGCAGGGCAAGGCAGAACAGGGCCAGGGCGGTGGCAACAAGGGGCGCAAACTTCATCGGCTGGCTCCGAACATGGGCAGAAACTGTGGTTGGAATCTAGGCTGGTTTGTCATGGGCCGACAGGGGCAGGCGGATCAAGATCACGCGTGTCGGTGGTGGCAATGTCGAAGGCGGCGGCCATAAGCGCGCGGGTATAGTCCGTCTGGGGCGCGGCAAAGACATCGACGGCGGCTCCACTTTCCACCACCTTGCCATTGCGCATGACGAGGAGGGTATTGGCGAGGGCGCGCACGACTTTAAGATCGTGGGAGATGAACAGATAGGTGAGGCCGCGCCGGGCCTGAATGTCGCGCAGGAGATCGACGATCTGGGCCTGGATGGAGACATCGAGCGCCGAGGTCGGCTCGTCGAGCACCAAGAAGCGCGGCTCGAGCACGATCGCGCGGGCAATGGCAATGCGCTGGCGCTGGCCGCCCGAGAATTCGTGGGGATAGCGGAAGCGGGTGGCGGGCGAGAGGCCGACCTCCTCAAGCGCTCGGACGACGCGGCGGTCGCGCTCGGCGGCGTCGAGTTTTGGGGCGTGAACTTCGAGCCCTTCGCCGATGATGCGGTCAACCGAAAGGCGCGGGCTGAGCGAGCCGAAAGGATCCTGAAAGACGATCTGCAGATCGGCGCGCAGCGGGCGCATGGCGCGCCAAGAGCGTTCGTGCACCTCGTTGCCAAGCACGACGATGCGGCCCTGCGAGGCGATGAGGCGGAGGAGGGCCAGACCCAGGGTGGATTTGCCCGAGCCGCTTTCACCGACAACACCAAGGGTTTCGCCCTGGCGGATGGCCAGGTCGATCCCGTCCACTGCCTTGATGTGGCCGACAGTGCGGCGCAGCAAGCCACGCTTGATCGGAAACCAGACGCGCAGGTCCTTGGCTTCTAGCGCGATCGGTGCATCGGGGCGGGCCGGCGGCGGGGCGCCCTTGGGCTCGGCGGCGAGGAGGCGCTGGGTATAGGGGTGTTGGGGCGCGGCAAAGAGGGCTTTGACCGCGCCGGTTTCAACAATCTCGCCGGCCTGCATGACGCAGACCCGGTCGGCGATGCGGCGGACGATGCCGAGGTCATGGGTGATAAAGAGCATGGCCATGCCCAGCCGCGCCTGCAACTGCTTGAGGAGGGTCAGGATCTGCGCCTGGACGGTAACGTCGAGCGCGGTGGTGGGCTCGTCGGCGATCAGGAGGTCCGGCTCGTTGGCGAGCGCCATGGCGATCATCACGCGCTGGCGCTGGCCGCCCGAAAGCTGATGCGGATAGGAGGCGAGGCGACTGGCGGGATCGGGGATGCCGACCTGATCGAGCAGTTCCAGGGTGCGGGCGCGGGCGGCGTTGGGGCGCAGGCCACGATGGACCGCAAGCACTTCACCGATCTGGCGCTCAACGGTGTGGACAGGATTGAGGGAGCTCATGGGCTCCTGGAAGATCATGGAAATGCGGTTGCCGCGCACGGCGCGCAGTTCGGCGGCGGAGGCGGAAACGAGGTTGG
This sequence comes from Devosia sp. 1566, assembly GCF_004005995.1. Lineage (NCBI taxonomy): Bacteria > Pseudomonadati > Pseudomonadota > Alphaproteobacteria > Hyphomicrobiales > Devosiaceae > Devosia > Devosia sp. 1566. The sequence continues at coordinate 2,573,185 of NZ_CP034767.1, read as the reverse complement.
TGGCGCCGAGCTGGATTTCCCCCGCAACGGTGGCGGTGGGCGGCAGGAGCTTGAGGATGGACAGGGCGGTGACGGATTTGCCCGAGCCGCTTTCACCCACAAGCGCCAGGGTTTCGCCTGGCGCGATATCAAAGGCGATGTTGTGGGCAGCATCGGCAGGGCCGAAGCTGATGGTGAGGTCGCGCACGGAGAGGAGAGGGGTCATGGGGTGGCCTCCTCATGGTGGTGATTGGTGGCTTGAGTGGTCGGATGGCGGGATGCCGGTGCTGGTTGCGGCCGCCGTGTTTCGTTGATGGACCCCCTCCCTAGCCCTCCCCTCAAGGGGGAGGGGACCGCTCGTTTGGGCACCGGCGTATCAGCACACACGCCGAGTTTGCGGCGGGGCCTCAACCCCCACCCCGGCCCTCCCCTCAAGGGGGAGGGGGTGGAGCGAAGCTCACGGATATCGGTGGGGACAATGACTATCATGCCAGGGTCCGGCGGGGGTCGAAGGCGTCGCGGACGGCTTCGCCGATGAAGACGAGGAGGGTCATCATCAGGGCGATGGTGAAAAAGCCGGTGAGGCCGAGCCAGGGCGCTTGGAGGTTGTTCTTGCCCTGGGCGAGGAGTTCACCAAGCGAAGGGGAGCCGGGGGGCAGGCCGAAGCCAAGGAAGTCCAGCGAGGTCAGGGTGGCGACGGAGCCCGAAAGAATAAAGGGCATGAAGGTCAGCGTGGCGACCATGGCATTGGGAAGGAGGTGGCGGATCATGATGGTCCAGTTGCCGACGCCAAGGGCGCGGGCGGCGGCGATATATTCAAAATTGCGGCCGCGCAGGAATTCGGCGCGCACGATGCCAACGAGCGCGACCCAAGAAAACAGCAAGAGAATGCCAAGCAGCACCCAGAAGCTTGGGGCAATGAAGCTCGAGATGATCAGCAGCAGATACAGGGCGGGGATCGAGGTCCAGATCTCGATGAAGCGCTGCATCAGTAGATCGGTCCAGCCGCCGAAATAGCCCTGCACCGCACCGGCGGCGACGCCGATGATGGAGGAAGCAATGGTCAGCACGAGACCGAAGAGGATGGAGATGCGGAAGCCATAGAGCAGGCGGGCGAGGACGTCACGGCCGCGGTCGTCGGTGCCCAGCCAGTGGTAATTGCCGAGATTGCACTCGGGATCATCGACCCCCAGGGGATAGCGGGCGCAGTTTTCGGCGCGGTCCATGGTCCAGCTGGGCGCAACGGCGCCGGAATAGGGTAGGTAGCTGTCGACAGTGGCGTAGCTGAAGTGCACGGGCGGCCAGATTGCCCAGCCGTTCGCCTTGATCTCGTCAGCGATGAAGGGATCGCGGTAATTGGTGACGGCAAGAAAGCCGCCGAACTGGGATTCGGGATAATCCACAAAGGCGGGAAAGAGCAGTTCGCCCTTGTAGGAGACGAGGATGGGCCGGTCATTGGCGATGAATTCAGATCCCAGCGTGAGGATGAAGAGGACAAGGAAGATCCAAAGCGACCAGAAGCCCCGCCGGTTGGCGCGAAAATTGGCGAGGCGCCGCTGGTTGATTGGGGACAGCCAGCCATTGCGTGGGGCTTCGAGCACGGCAGCTTGTTCGGCCATTTCGCTCATAGGCCGCGGCTTTCGAAATCAATGCGGGGATCGACCCACATATAGGCGAGGTCGGAGAGGAGGCTGATCACGAGGCCGAGCAGGGAGAAGATATAAAGGGTGGCAAAAACCACAGGATAATCGCGGTTGGCGACGGACTGGAAGCCGAGCAGGCCCAGCCCATCGAGCGAGAAGATGGTTTCGATGAGGAGCGAGCCACCAAAGAAAGCGCCAACAAAGGCCCCGGGGAAGCTCGCGATAATCAGCATCATGGCGTTGCGGAAGACATGGCCATACAGCACCTGCCGTTCGGTCAGCCCCTTGGCGCGGGCGGTAGTGACATATTGCTTGCCGATCTCATCGAGAAACGAGTTCTTGGTGAGGAGGGTCGTCGTCGCAAAGGCTCCCAGAGCCATGGCGGTGATGGGCAAGACGAGGTGCCAGGCGTAATCAAGAATCTGGCGCCACCAGGGGAAGTTCTCAAAGCCGGGCGAGGTCAGGCCGCGCAGGGGAAACAGCGACCAGAAGCTGCCGCCGGCAAAGAGGACAATGAGCGCGATGGCGATGAGAAAGCCGGGAATGGCATAGCCCACGATGATGACCGTCGAGGTCCAGACATCGAAGCGCGAGCCGTCGCTGATGGCTTTGCGGATGCCCAGGGGAATGGAGATGCCGTAGGAGATCAGCGTCATCCAGAGCCCCAGTGAAATGGAGACGGGCATTTTTTCGCGGATGAGGTCGATCACGGAGATGTCGCGGAAATAGCTCTCGCCGAAATCGAAGCGCAGGTAGTTCCACAGCATGGTGCCGAAGCGCTCAAGCGGGGGCTTGTCGAAGCCGAATTGCTGCTCGATCCGGGCGACCAGCTCGGGCGGCAGGCCGCGCGAGCCGCGATAAACCGAATTGGCGTTGGCGTTGTTGGCGCTGGGCTGGGCGGCGAAATCGCCACCTGCGCTGCCGGTGACGCGCTCAGCGATGGAGCTGTTCTGCCCGCTCAGATTGGCGAGCGCCTGCTCGACCGGGCCGCCGGGGGCGAACTGGATCACCAGAAACGAGATCGCCATGATGCCGAACACGGTCGGTATCATCAGCAGGAGGCGGCGAAGAATATAGGCGCCCATCAGATCTCCATGGCTGGCTGTGCCCGAGCAAAGCGCCGAAGCTGCCCATGTGCAAATCACCAGCAGGTGAAATGGCTTACCGACCACAGCAACACTTCCCCCGCAAGATGGCAAGTGCCGAGGCGGTGCTTTGGGTTCGGTGCCGCTTCGGCGGGGCGGGGTTGCGGCAAAGGGGGATGAACGGCACAATCGGGGCAGCAACAAGGAGCCGGCGATGGCGTTCGAAACAATTGCCCAAGTCGAGGACCTGTCCATGGCGCGGGTGCTGGTGGTGGCGCTGCGCGCGCATGGCTTTCATCCGCTCGAGGGCGGGGAAGGCGGACTGCCGGGCGTGCGGGGGCTGTTTGGGCCCCGCGGCGTGCCGGTGCAGGTGCCAGAAGAGGAGGCGGGGGACGCAACCCTTCTGGCGCGCGAGTTGTTGAAGGAAATGCAGGGGCCTTAAAACTGCCACATCAGTGAATGGTGGTCCACGCGAAGCGGGCGATTGTGTCACACCAGTGGTTTGGCTATAAGCGCGCCCATTGTTAACCTTTAGGCAGGCCTTCGGGCAGGAGCGACTTCATGGCGGCTTGGATGCGCGGATCGGTATCGGCAGCGGGTTTGGCAGCGGTGGCCCTTTTGATGGCCGGTTGCTCTTCAACCTCCAACACCGCAAATCTCAACACGATCGGCGCCCCGGCGCAGTTGCAGCCGGTGCAGCCTTCGAGCGTGCAGCAAAGCACGCTGCCGGCACTGGGCGGCGCTACTGGCGCGCCCGCTCCCGGGCTGTCGGGTCAGCCCGTGTTGGGCGGCGTTCCCAGCACCCCTCCAGGCATGGCTGGGGGCGTTTCATCGCTGCCGCCGGTTGGTGCGTCCACCCAGACGGCTTCCAACAGCTCGTTTGTAACACTTGGGCCCAATGGCGCGGCGCCTGCTGCGTCGGGCGGCTTTACTGCCGGCCCCGAGGGCGTTTGGACCGTGCAGGCCGGGCCGACGCAGTGCCGGCTCAACCTGCCCATGACCGCCAAGACTGGCACCAGCTATTACCGCGCATCGGCGCCGGGCTGCGGCGTGCCGGGCCTTGCTTCGGTAGGCGGCTGGCAGCAGGTCGGCTCGCAGCTGCAGCTCTATGATGAGAATGGTAATATCGCAGCGTTCCTTGCACCGAGCGGCGGGCGCTATATCGGTACGCTGGGCGGCGGCCAAGCCATTTCCATGCAGCGCTGATCGCGCCTGACTTGCCAAGCCAGCCTGACCCATCCGCATCGTCCCAGTCGGGGCCGGTGAGCGCTGCTTATGCGGCGCTTGTCGCGCGTGGCGGTTTGAGCCGCGATCCCGCCCAGGAACAGGCGGCGGGATTACTGGACGGTATTGCCACTGCGCTCGACGCTTCGGCTTCCGGAGGCTTTCTGGCCCGGTGGCTCGACAAGCCGCAGCCCGTCAAGGGGCTCTACCTTTATGGCGAGGTGGGACGCGGCAAGACCATGCTGATGGATCTGTTCTACGAGGCGGTGGAAATCCCGCAGAAGCGGCGGGTGCATTTCCATGCCTTCATGGACGAGATCCACGCGGGCATTGCCGCGTTCCGCAAGCGCGCCAAGGCCAAGGGTGATGATAGCGATCCGGTGGAAGCGGTGGTGCGGCCCATCCTAAAGGGTGGGTTGCGGCTGTTGTGCCTCGATGAATTTCATGTGCACGATATCACCAATGCCATGCTGCTCAACCGGCTGTTCGAAAAGCTGTTTGCCGGCGGGGTGACGCTGGTGGCGACCTCCAATGTGGTGCCCGACCGGCTGTACGAGAACGGGCTTAACCGTGAGCTGTTCCTGCCCTTTATTGCGCTGCTCAAGCAGTACACGCTGGTGGCTTCGCTCGATGCGGAGCAGGATTACCGGCGGCTCAAATTTGCCGGGCAACAGGTGTTTGCCTTTGGTGTCGGACCCGAAACCCGGGCAGCGATGGATCGGTTGTGGCTGCGCCTGACTGGGGGCGAACCGGGGCGGCCGACGACCATTCACAGCATCGGGCGGGAGATCGCCGTGCCGCTGGCGGCTCGGGGCGCGGCCCGGTTCGGCTTTGCCGACCTTTGCGAAAAGCCGCTGGGCTCGCGCGACTTCGTGCTGATCGCACAGAGTTTTGAAGCGATGATCATCGATGGCGTGCCGCAGATGGATCGCACCAAGAGCGATGCCGCCAAGCGTTTCATCCTGCTGATCGACAATCTTTATGACCGCGGCGTCAAGCTCGGCGCCAGTTTTGCCGTGCCGCTGGCGGAACTGGGGCGCGACGATCGCACCGCCTTCGAGTTCGAGCGCACGGTCTCGCGGCTGGTCGAGATGCAGTCGGAAGAATACCTAGGCAAGGCGCTGCGCGGCGTCGGGGTGGCCGAGCACTGAGATGGAGCGCATCATGATCATTGGTGCGCCGGGTGCGGGAAAGACATGGTTGGCTGGCCAAGTTTCGGCCAAGCTCGGGTTGCCGGTGATCTCGGTTGACCAGTTTGTGCATGACAGGGGTGGCAAGCTTCGGCCTGCTGACACCATTGACCAAGATGTCCGGGCTGCGGCAGAGCTGCCGCGCTGGATTATCGAGGGCGGTAATACCCGAACCTATGGGGACAGAGTTGCCCGTGCGGACTGCGTGGTCCGCCTCAAGCTGCCGCGATTGCTGCGGCTGTGGCGGCTGTGGCGCCGTGAGGGCGTTAACCTTGGCCTGTGGCGCGGCGCCTGGAGCTATGAGCGCGTGCTCGGAGACAGAGACGAAGCGGTGCTTAGCGCGGCCGTTGGCACCCCGGTATATGATCTTCGATCAGCGGCTGCGGTCCGGGGTTTTCTGCGCATCCTTCCATGCCCGCTCGGCATGGGGGCTTCCCCCATGGGCAAGGGATGAGGGGGAGTTTAGACGAAGGGTTCACTTGCCCCTGTGGCGCGACAGGGTTAAGAGGTGCGCCAATTCAACGCAGTGGGGATTGAGGCTTATGGCGCGCAAAAAGATCGCTCTTATCGGCTCGGGACAGATCGGCGGAACGCTGGCGCATCTGGCAGCGCTCAAGGATCTGGGCGACATCGTGCTGTTCGACATCGTCGATGGCGTGCCCCAGGGCAAGGCGCTGGACATTTCCCAGTCTGCACCGGTTGAAGGCTATGACGCCAAGATCACCGGCACCTCCGAATACAAGGACCTCGCAGGAGCCGATGTGGTGATCGTCACCGCCGGCGTGCCGCGCAAGCCCGGCATGAGCCGCGACGATCTGCTCGAAATCAACCTCAAGGTGATGGAGCAGGTGGGCGCGGGTATCGCCAAATATGCACCCGACGCTTTTGTGATCTGCATCACCAACCCGCTCGACGCCATGGTCTGGGCGCTGCAGAAGTTCTCGGGCCTGCCCACCAACAAGGTGATCGGCATGGCCGGCGTGCTCGACAGCTCGCGCTTTGTGCATTTCATCGCCGATGAGCTCAATGTCTCGGTCGAAGACGTCAATGCGTTCGTGCTGGGCGGGCATGGCGACACGATGGTGCCGCTGGCGCGCTATTCCACCGTGGCCGGCATTCCGCTGACCGATATCGTCAAGATGGGCTGGATGAGCCGCGAAAAGCTCGACGCCATCATCCAGCGCACCCGGGATGGCGGCGCCGAGATCGTGGGCCTGCTCAAGACCGGGTCGGCCTTTTATGCGCCGGCAACCTCGGCCATTGCGATGGCCGAGAGCTATCTCAAGGACAAGAAGCGCGTGCTGCCTGCTGCCGCGTTCCTCAATGGCGAATATGGCGTCAAGGGCACCTATGTCGGCGTCCCCGTGGTGATCGGGGCCAATGGCGCCGAAAAGATCATCGAGATCGCACTCAATGGCGCCGAGCAGAAGGCATTCGACAGCTCGGTGGACGCCGTCGAAGGCTTGATCGAGGCCTGTAAGAAGATCGCACCCAAGCTGGCCTGATGGTACTCCGAGCGCTCCCGCCGGGCGCCTAGCGCAGATTTCTGCGCTTCCGGTGCTCACGTACTCAACGTACGCTGCGCTCCGGTTCTCGACATCCACGCTATCCGCCGCGGCGGATAGCCCCCAGAGCACCATCAGGTGCCCCACACAGGGTTCAAGCAAATGAACATTCACGAACACCAGGCCAAAGAGCTGCTGAAGTCCTACGGTGCGCCCGTGGCTGAAGGCGTTGTGATTTATTCGGCTGACGAGGCGGAAGCCGCGGCCAAGAGGCTGCCCGGGCCGCTTTATGTGGTCAAGTCGCAGATCCATGCCGGCGGACGCGGCAAGGGCAAGTTCAAGGAACTTGGGCCCGATGCCAAGGGCGGCGTGCGGCTGGCACGCTCCATTGACGAGGTGAAGGCATTCGCCAAGGAGATGCTGGGCAACACGCTCGTGACCAAGCAGACCGGCGATGCGGGCAAGCAGGTTAATCGCCTTTATATCGAAGACGGTGCCGACATCGCACGCGAGCTGTATTGCTCGCTGCTGGTGGATCGCAGCAGCAGCCGCGTGGCTTTCGTTGTGTCCACCGAAGGCGGCATGGATATTGAAGCGGTTGCCGAGCACACGCCCGAAAAGATCATCTCGGTGGCGATCGACCCGCAGACGGGTGTGACCGAAGCCGATGTGGCCAAGATCGCCGACGCACTGGCGCTCGAAGGCGACGCCAAGGCGGACGCCGCCAAGCTGTTCCCCATTCTCTACAAGGCGTTTGTCGAGACGGATATGAGCCTGCTCGAGGTCAATCCGCTGATCGTGATGACCGATGGTCATCTGCGGGTGCTCGACGCCAAGGTGAGCTTCGATAACAACGCCGCCTTCCGCCACCCCGAGCTCAAGGAGCTGCGCGACCTTTCGGAAGAAGACGAAAAGGAAATCGAGGCGTCCAAGTACGATCTGGCTTATGTGGCGCTCGATGGCAATATCGGCTGCATGGTGAACGGGGCCGGCCTTGCCATGGCCACCATGGACATCATCAAGCTCTATGGCGCCGAGCCGGCGAACTTCCTCGATGTGGGCGGTGGCGCGACCAAGGAAAAGGTCACGGCAGCGTTCAAGATCATCACCGCCGATCCGGCAGTGGAAGGCATCCTCGTCAACATCTTTGGCGGCATCATGCGCTGCGATGTGATCGCCGAGGGCGTGATCGCTGCGGTCAAGGAAGTGGGCCTGCAGGTGCCGCTGGTGGTGCGCCTCGAGGGCACCCGGGTCAAGGAAGGCAAGGAGATCCTCAACCAGTCGGGTCTCAACGTCATCTCCGCCGATGACCTCGACGACGCTGCCCAGAAGATCGTCGCCGCGGTCAAGGCCGCCTGATCCCCCCACACGATTAAAGCGTAGGCCCAAACCATGTCCATTCTCGTCAACAAAGACACCAAGGTCCTCGTGCAGGGGCTGACCGGCAAGACCGGCACGTTCCATACCGAACAGGCGCTGGCCTATTACGGCACCAAGATGGTGGGTGGCGTTAACCCCAAAAAGGCCGGGGAAACCTGGACCAGCGGGCTTGATGCTTCGGCGTCGCTGCCCGTGTTCGCCTCGGTTGCCGAAGGCAAGGAGCGCACCGGTGCCACCGCATCGGTGATCTATGTGCCCCCTCCGGGCGCTGCCGCGGCCATCGAGGAAGCCATCGATGCGGAAATCCCGCTGATCGTGTGCATCACCGAGGGCATTCCGGTGCTCGACATGGTGCGGGTCAAGGCCAAGCTCGAAAAGAGCAAGTCGCGCCTCCTGGGCCCCAACTGCCCCGGCGTTTTGACGCCAGAGGAATGCAAGATCGGCATCATGCCCGGCTCGATCTTCTCCAAGGGCTCGGTGGGTATTGTTTCGCGGTCGGGCACGCTTACCTATGAGGCAGTGTTCCAGACCACCAATGAGGGCCTGGGGCAGACCACGGCAGTCGGTATCGGCGGTGATCCGGTCAAGGGCACCGAATTCATCGACATGCTCGAAATGTTCCTGGCCGACGAAGCGACCAAGTCGATCATCATGATCGGCGAAATCGGTGGTTCGGCCGAAGAAGACGCGGCGCAGTTCCTGATCGATGAAGCCAAGCGCGGCCGCAAGAAGCCGATGGCCGGCTTTATCGCGGGCCTGACCGCTCCGGCCGGGCGCACGATGGGCCATGCCGGCGCGGTGATCTCGGGCGGCAAGGGCGGCGCGCAGGACAAGATTGCGGCCATGGAAGCGGCGGGGATCAAAGTATCCAAGTCCCCGGCGCGGATCGGCAAGACCTTGGCGGAAGTGCTTAAGGGCTGATGGGGCAATAGAACCCCAACTCGGTCCCGTTTTCGCCATTGAGTGATGCTAGGGACCAGCAAGTGGGCCGGGCGGCGGCGCTCCAGGGCGCCGTCTCGCTTAACAAGATGCTCACGAAACTCGGTTAAGGCTTCGTATTCGGACTACAGGTAAGCCGGGCTGGCCGGCTTGTTGAGAAGGATGGCGGGGCGTGGGCCTCGCATAAAAGCGATGACACGACAGGAAAAGAACGACACGTTCTTGCTGACCTCGTTTCTTTACGGGGGCAATGCCGACTATATCGAACAGCTGTATTCCCGCTTCAAGGCCGATCCAAACAGTGTCGACGAGACCTGGAAGAGCTTTTTCGGCAAACTCGAAGACAGTGACGCCGACGCCATAAAGAGCGCCGAGGGCCCGAGCTGGGGCCGCACCGACTGGCCGCAGAGCCCCCGTAGCGAGCTGGTCAGCGCGCTTGATGGCAACTGGGGCGAGATCGCCGTCAAGACCGAAAAGGCTGTCACCAAGAAGGCCGAAGCTGCTGGCGTTCCGGCGGCTAGCGCTGCGGATGTGGTGCAGGCGACCCAGGATTCCATTCGCGCCATCATGATGATCCGCGCTTATCGCATGCGCGGGCATCTGCATGCCGATCTGGATCCGCTCAAGCTGCAGGTGCGCGAACCCGCGCCCGAGCTCGATCCCAAGAGCTATGGCTTCACCGAGGCCGATTACAGCCGCAAGATCTTCATCGACAACTATCTGGGGCTGGAATACGCCACCATCCCCGAGATGCTGGCCATTCTGCAGCGCACCTATTGCGGCACGCTCGGCATCGAATTCATGCACATCTCCGATCCCGAGGCCAAGGCCTGGATCCAGGAGCGCATCGAAGGGCCGGACAAGGAAATCACCTTCACCCCCGAGGGCAAGAAGGCCATCCTCAACAAGCTGATCGAGGCCGAGGGCTTCGAGAAGTTCATCGATGTGAAATATACCGGCACCAAGCGCTTCGGCCTTGATGGCTCGGAAGCGCTGATCCCGGCGCTTGAGCAGATCATCAAGCGCGGCGGCGCGCTCGGCATCAAGGACATCGTGCTGGGCATGGCCCACCGCGGGCGCCTCAATGTGCTGACCCAAGTCATGGGCAAGCCGCATCGCGCGCTATTCCACGAGTTCAAGGGTGGCGCGTTCTACCCCGAGGACGTGGAAGGCTCGGGCGACGTCAAGTATCACCTGGGCGCTTCGTCGGACCGCGAGTTCGATGGCAACAAGGTGCACCTGTCGCTGACCGCCAATCCAAGCCATCTTGAGATCGTCGATCCCGTGGTGCTGGGCAAAGCCCGCGCCAAGCAGGACCAGCATATCTCGCCCGATGGCAAGCTCATCAACATCGCGACCGAGGGCAAGCCCGATCGCTCCATGGTGCTGCCGCTGCTGCTGCATGGCGATGCCGCCTTTGCCGGGCAGGGCGTGATTGCCGAATGCCTGGGGCTTTCGGGTCTCAAAGGGCACCGCACCGGCGGTTCGGTGCATTTCGTCATCAACAACCAGATCGGGTTCACCACGAGCCCGAAATTTTCGCGCTCCTCGCCCTATCCGACCGATGTCGCCAAGATGATCGAGGCGCCGGTGCTGCATGTGAACGGCGATGATCCGGAAGCGGTGGTGTTTGCCACCAAGGTCGCGATCGAGTTCCGCCAGCGCTTTGGCCGGCCGGTCGTCATCGACATGTTCTGCTATCGCCGCTTCGGTCACAACGAAGGCGATGAGCCAAGCTTCACCCAGCCGCTGATGTACACCAAGATCCGCGGGCACAAGACCACGCTCGAAATCTATGGCGAAAAGCTGATCGGGGAAGGCCTCGTCACCGCCGAGGAGATCGACGCGCTCAAGGCGGAATGGCGCAGCAAGCTCGAAGCCGAGTTCGAGGCCGGGCAGGACTATCGGCCCAACAAGGCCGACTGGCTCGATGGCGCCTGGAAGAACTTCAAGCCGGCCGAGCAGGAAGGTCCGCGTCGCGGCCATTCCGGCGTCGAAGTGGATTGCCTGCACCAGATCGGCACCGCGCTGACCAAGGTGCCGGAAGGCTTCAACGTCCACAAGACCGTCAAGCGGTTCCTCGATAACCGGCTCGCCGCGATCGAATCGGGCGAGGGGATCGACTGGGCGACTGCCGAGGCATTGGCCTTTGGCACGCTGGTGACCGAGGGTCATCCGGTGCGCCTGTCGGGTCAGGATGTGGAGCGTGGCACGTTCAGCCAGCGCCATTCCGTGCTCAACGACCAGATGGTTGACGGCAAGACCTTTACGCCGCTCAACAACCTGGCTCCCGATCAGAGCCGCTACGAAGTCATCAACTCGATGCTCTCGGAAGAAGCGGTGCTGGGCTTTGAATATGGCTATTCGCTGTCCGAGCCCCGGGCGCTGACGATCTGGGAAGCCCAGTTCGGCGACTTCGTGAACGGCGCTCAGGTGGTGATCGACCAGTTCATCTCCTCGGGCGAGCGCAAGTGGTTCCGCATGTCGGGCCTCGTGATGCTGTTGCCCCATGGCTATGAAGGGCAGGGCCCCGAGCACTCCTCGGCGCGTCCCGAGCGCTTCCTGCAGCTGTGTGCCGAAGACAATATGCAGGTCGCCAACTGCACGACGCCGGCCAACTATTTCCATGCGCTGCGCCGGCAGGTGACCCGTGACTTCCGCAAGCCGCTGATCCTGATGACCCCCAAGTCGCTGCTGCGGCATAAGCGGGCAACTTCGGGCCTGGCTGAGATGGGCGCCGACTCCTGCTTCCATCGCCTGCTTTGGGACGATGCCGAAGCGCCCGGTGCACCCAAGACCAGCATCAAGCTGGTGGCGGACGACAAGATCCGGCGCGTCGTGCTGTGCACCGGCAAGGTGTATTACGACCTCCTGGAAGAGCGCGAGAAGCGCGGCATCGATGATGTGTATTTGTTGCGCATCGAGCAGCTTTATCCGTTCCCGGCCAAGGCGCTGCTGGATGAACTGGGCCGCTTTGGTAATGCCGAGATCATCTGGTGCCAGGAAGAGCCCAAGAACATGGGGGCCTGGGCGTTCATCCAGCCCTATGTGGAATGGGTGTTCGACCAGATGGGCCGCAATGGCCAGCGGGTGCGCTATACCGGCCGCCCGGCTTCCGCCTCCACGGCCACGGGCCTGATGCGTACGCATCTGGCACAGCTGCAAGCCTTCCTCGACGAAGCTTTCGCACAATAAGGGACTGACAATGTCGACAGAAATCCGCGTGCCGACGCTCGGCGAAAGCGTTACCGAAGCCACTATCGGGCAATGGTTCAAGAAGGTGGGCGATGCGATCGCCGCCGATGAACCCGTGGTGGAACTGGAAACCGACAAGGTGACCATTGAAGTGCCGGCGCCTGCGGCCGGCGTGCTCGAAGCGATTGCAGCCCAGCCTGGCGATACCGTCGATGTGGGTGCGCTGCTGGGTGCGATCGGCGCTGCCGGTGCGACGGCAACCGCCAAGCCAGCTCCCGCCGCCAAGGCGGCCGAGGCGCCAAAGCCGGCCGCAGCGCCTGCTGCCGGTCAGGCCGATCCGGCGCTTGGTCACCAGACCAGCCGCGAAGCTCCGGCTCCGGCCGCCAGCAGCGGTTCGGCGACGGCCAGCCCTTCGGCCCAAAAGCTCATGACCGAGAACAATCTGGGCACGGGCGATCTCAACGGTTCGGGCAAGCGCGGGCAAGTGCTCAAGGAAGACGTGCTGGCGGCGGTCAGCCGTGTCGGCGCGGCTCCTGCCGCCGAAGCCAAAGCGCCAGCGGCTGCGCGGGCGCCCGTCGCGGCAGACGATGCCGCCCGCGAAGAGCGGGTCAAAATGACCCGGCTGCGCCAGACCATTGCGCGTCGCCTCAAGGATGCCCAGAACACCGCGGCCATGCTGACCACCTTCAACGAGGTGGACATGAAGCCGGTGATGGACCTGCGCGCCTCCTACAAGGAGCTGTTCGAGAAGAAGCACGGCGTCAAGCTTGGCTTCATGGGCTTCTTCACCAAGGCCGTGGTGCATGCGCTCAAGGAGATCCCCTCGATCAATGCCGAGATCGATGGCGATGAGCTGATCTACAAGCAGTACGCCCATATCGGCGTCGCCGTGGGCACCGATAAGGGCCTCGTCGTGCCGGTGGTGCGCGATGCCGACCAGATGAGCATTGCCGAGATCGAGAAGTCGATCAACGCGCTGGGCAAGAAGGCCCGCGACGGGCAGTTGTCGATGGCCGACATGCAGGGCGGCACCTTCACCATCTCCAATGGTGGCGTGTACGGCTCGCTGATGTCGACCCCGATCCTCAATGCACCGCAGTCGGGCATTCTGGGCATGCACAAGATCCAGGAGCGCCCGGTTGTCGTGGGTGGGCAGATCGTGGTGCGTCCGATGATGTATCTGGCGCTGAGCTACGATCACCGGATCGTGGATGGCAAGGAAGCGGTGACCTTCCTTGTGCGCGTCAAGGAAAGCCTGGAGGCTCCCGAGCGCCTCGTTCTCGATCTCTGATTGAGCCACAAATCACAGGCTCGCATGGAGGCCCGCTTCGGCGGGCCTTTGTTCTATGTGGTCACGTTGGCGTGGGGCGGGTGGCGGGTAACGCTTTGCTAAGCTCTAACCGGTTTCTACAGGGGCTGGGGCGTTGCAGTGTGGAGTTGAGTGTTTGAAGAAGATCCCTGTCATTGCCTTGTGCCTGTTGCTGCCCGTTTCTGCCTGGGCGCAGGAGGCCATCGAACCAGCGACTGCTGTTCCCGATCCGGCCCTTGTGGGCGAGTTGATGGCGTTCCACGGCTCGGAAGCGATCGTTACGGCGATGACGACCCATTGCTATGAAAATACCGGGCTAGACAGCGCCTATGAGACGGCGCGCGACAACTGGTATTTGCGCAATATCGGCTTTCTCGACCTTGCCGACCGGGTGATCGCGCGGCTGGGGGGCGGGGAGCCGGGTCAGCTCGAGGCGGCCGAGACCTATGGCGGCACCCAGATCATGAGCGCCTATAACAGCGCCGACGACAAACGGGCCTTTTGCCAAAGCTTTCTCGAGCGGGTGGAAAGCGGCGAGCTCGATATCGACAAGCAATTGCCCGAGCCGCTCAAGCGGGCCCAGGAAATTGCCTCGCGTTGAGGCTGGCGTGGGCAGCGGGAGTGCTGCGTTTTGCCAATTCGCTTTTGCCGCGACTCCCGCTAGTAGACGACAGTGTCCGGCGAGGCTTTTCCGCGCTCTAGCGGTGGTTAAATCTCCTGACCGACATTACATCTAGCCGCAGGCCGCCAGCGTGACTGGGGCTGAACAGCAGTTGCAGGATTTTTGGGGCTATCACCATGGCAGATATATTCGACCTCATCATCATCGGCTCGGGTCCGGGCGGCTATGTAGCGGCCATTCGGGCAGCACAGCTGGGCATGAAGGTCGGCGTGGTGGAGAAGTGGCCGACGCTGGGCGGCACCTGCCTCAATATCGGCTGCATTCCCTCCAAGGCCCTGCTGCATGCGTCCGAGCTGTTCGATGAAGCCGCGCATGGCTTTGCGCAACTGGGGATCGACATTCCTGCGCCCAAGCTCAACCTGCCGCAGATGATGAAGCACAAGACCGATACGGTGGCGAGCAATGTCGGCGGGGTGGATTATCTGTTCAAGAAGAACAAGGTCACCGTGCTGCGCGGCACCGGCTCAATCGTCGGCCAGGGCAAGGTGCGCGTAACGCCGGAAAGCGGCGAGGCCAGCGAGGTCGAGGCCAAGGCCATTGTGATCGCCACGGGTTCGGTTTCTGCCAACCTGCCGGGGATCGAGATCGACGAAAAGCGCGTGGTCACCTCGACCGGGGCGCTGACGCTCGACAAGGTGCCAGGCAAGCTGCTGGTGATCGGGGCAGGGGTGATCGGGCTGGAGCTTGGCTCGGTCTGGGCGCGCCTTGGCGCCAAGGTGACCGTGGTGGAATATCTCGACCGCATCCTGCCGGGCATGGACAGCGAAGTGGCGCGCCAGTTCCAGCGGATCCTCGCCAAGCAGGGCATTGAGTTCAAGCTGTCGAGCAAGGTTGCTGGTGTCGACAAATCAGGCGCTGCGCTGCAGGTGCGGGTGGAACCGGCGCAGGGTGGCGAGGCCGAGGTGCTGGAAGCCGATGTGGCGCTGGTGGCGATTGGGCGCAAGCCGTTCACCGAAGGGCTCGGGCTCGAAGAAGCGGGCGTGGCGCTCGATGAACGCGGGCGCGTGCGCGTCGATGCGCATTACAAGACTTCGGTCGAGGGCATCTATGCCATTGGCGATGTGATCGAAGGGCCGATGCTGGCGCACAAGGCCGAGGACGAGGGCATTGCCGTGGCCGAGATCCTGGCGGGGCAGGCGGGCCACGTCAATTACGGCGCCATCCCAGCCGTGGTTTACACCAATCCTGAAGTGGCGAGCGTCGGCAAGACCGAGGACGAGCTCAAGGCCGAGGGTATCGAATACAAGATCGGCAAATTCCCCTTCACGGCCAATGGTCGTGCCAAGGCGATGCTGGCGACCCAAGGCTTCGTCAAGATCCTGGCCGATGTGGAAACAGATCGCGTGCTGGGCGCTCATATCGTGGGCAAGAATGCCGGCGAGATGATCCACGAACTGGTGACGCTGATGGAATTCTCTGGGGCGGCGGAAGACCTCGCCCGAACCACCCATGCGCACCCGACGCTATCGGAAGCGGTACGCGAAGCGGCGTTGTCGCTGGGTGATGGCGCCATCCATATCTAGGTCCCGAGGCGGCGGGCGTCCCGCCGCATTGGACATGAGGACTAGGTTCTGTAACGTGCCGGAGCGCATCTTGCGCTTCGGAGCCCGTTCATGCTGACCCTGCTTTCTTATGTCGCGATCGCCGCGCAGGCGATGACGGCTGCGTTGACGGCTGGGCAGCGCAGCATGGATTGGTTCGGCGTTTGCGTGTTGGCCTGCGTGACGGCGCTTGGCGGCGGTACGGTGCGCGACATCGTGTTGGGACACTATCCCCTGTACTGGGTGGCCAACCCCTATGTCTTGTTGTTGGCCTGCGGAGCGGCACTCCTTACCATTGCCCTGGCGCAATTTGTCGACCGGCTGCGCTGGCCGTTCCTCTTGCTGGATGCGCTGGGTCTCGTGGTGTTCACCATCATCGGCTGCAATGTGGCGATGCAATCGGGCAGCCATCCCATCATCGTGCTGGTTTCGGGCATGGTGACCGGCATCGTCGGCGGCGTCCTGCGGGACGTGTTGTGCAACGACGTTCCGCTGGTCTTCCGCAGTGAGCTTTATGCGACCGTGTCTTTGGCGACAGCTGCGGTATATTACCTGGGGCTCAAGGCAGGCCTGAACGCGGAACTGGTCAGTGTCGCGGCGGCTTCCTTCGGCTTTGCGTTTCGCGTTGCCGCGCTGATTTGGCACTGGAACATGCCCAAGTTTGTCTATGATAAAGATTTGCGCTGACGCATAGGGACTTCCGTCCCTAACCCCCTTATGGCATTGAGCTACCATACAAGTGGGAGTGTGGAATGCGACAAACTTGGCGGTGGTTCGGTCCCCAGGATCTGACCAGCATTGACGATATCACCCAGGCTGGCGCGCAAGGTGTCGTCAGCGCGCTGCATCACGTACCCAATGGGGTGGTGTGGACGCCCGAGGAGATCCGCAAGCGGCAACAGGAAATCGGCACCCGCAAGGATGGCACGCCTTCGGGTCTCACCTGGGACGTGGTGGAAAGCCTGCCGGTTTCCGAGGACATCAAGAAACAGAAGAACGACTGGCGCGAGCATATCGCCAATTACAAGATTTCGCTCCGGCACCTGGCGGAAAGCGGCATCGAGGTGGTGTGCTACAATTTCATGCCGGTGCTGGATTGGACGCGGACCGATCTGCGCTTCACCGTCGCCAATGGCGCTTCCTGCATGCGCTTTGATATCAATGATTTTGCGGCCTTCGACATTCATATTCTCGAGCGGCCGGGCGCTGGCGCCGACTACAGCAATGCCATTGCCGATGAGGCCGGGCGGCGCTTTGCCGAGCTGGACGAAGATGGCAAGAAGCAGCTGGCGCGCAATGTGACCATGGGGCTGCCGGGCTCAACGGAGTCGATGACGCTCGACGATGTGCGCGCCCACCTGGCGGAATATGGCCAGATCAGCGCAGAACAGTTGCGGGCCCACTTCATCGACTTCCTCGAGGAAGTGGTGCCGACGGCCGAGGAGTGGGGCGTGCGGCTCTGCTGCCATCCCGACGATCCCCCGTTCGCGCTGCTGGGTTTGCCGCGGGTGATGTCGACCGAAGCGGATTACACCACCATTCTGCAGGCGGTGGACAGCCACGCCAATGGCATGACGCTGTGCTCGGGTTCGCTGGGGGCACGGCCGGACAACGACCTGCCGGGCATGATGGAGCGGCTGGGAAGCCGGGTGCACTTCCTGCATCTGCGCAACGTCAAGCGGGACACCGACGACGTCATGGGCTCGTTTTTCGAGAGCGAGCATCTGGGTGGGGATGTGGACATGGTGGCCCTCATCGCGGCCATTGTGCGCGAGGAAAACCGGCGGCGCATTGCCGGGCGGAGCGACCACACCATTCCCATGCGCCCCGATCATGGGCAGGACATTCTCGATGACCTCAACCGGCGGGCGCAGCCGGGTTACCCGACGATTGGCCGCATGAAGGGGTTGGCGGAACTGCGCGGGGTGATGACCGCGTTCGAGCATCGGGAACTGGGACTAGCGGCGCGCTAGTCTTCCAGCAGATAGGCGCCGGCGCGGGTGGGCAGGATGGTGGAGCCCACGATCTTGGCGATACCCGCGCCGCGCCGGACATATTTGGCCGAAACGCGCGAGAGCACGATGCCGCTCGTTCCGGCCAGGATCGGGCGGCGGGCCATGAAGGCCTCCGGGCCATCCATGGCGATGAGATCGGCCACGGGCTGGCCGGCCTCGACATGGTCACCCAGCTCGACTCGGTAGGCGAGGAGCCCGGGCGCATCGACGCGCAGCACCTCGGTGGCTTCAAAGGGCGTGGGGCCAGGAGCGGGGACGGGTGCTGCCGCGGGCGCTGCGTCGATCAAGCCGCGGCCAGCAAAAAAATTGAACAGCGCCAGAGCGTCCTGGCGGCCGAAATGGTCGAAGCTGTCGGCGCGGCCGCGATATTCAAGGGTTGCGGCCTCGGCGGCCACCGGAACGGGGTGGTCGGGATTTGCCGCCGCCGCCTTGCGGTAGAGCGAGGGGAAGACCTCATCAAAGGAGCCACCGCCACTGTCCTCGGCCGTAAGGGTCGCGGCAACGCCCATCCAGTCGGCGAGGTCCTGCAAGCCCGGCATCAGTTCGGGCGAAGTGAAGATGTGCTTGAGGCTGTCGTCGTCGCAATGCAGGTCGAGCACCAGATCGGCCGCCGCGGCGGAGCGCAGCACCTGGAGGCGCAGTTGTTGGGCGGCAGAGCTGGGGACCTGCTCGTCGATCCAAGCAATAACCGCTGAGCGGATGGCGGCGATATTGGCGGTGGGGTCGTCGCTCAGCCGGCCGGCGAGGGCATGGGCGACCAGCGGGTAGAGATCGGGCCAGCGGCGGTTGTAGTTGACCCCGGTTTCGGTGTCGTAGCGCCCGATATGGTGGCGCAGCGACCGGTTGGCGAGCCCGAGCGGGTTGACCGAGGGAAAAATGGTGAAGCGGGCACGCAGGGCGCTATCGGCATCGGCGTCGCGCAGCATGGGCAAAAGGTGATGCAGCGCCATGGTGCCGGGCTGTTCATCGGCATGGAGGGCGGCCTGCAGGTGCACGGCGCGCGGCGCGTCGGCGGGGCCGGCCGTGTACCAGAAGAGCTCGGTGCTGGTGCCCGGGATGTCGCCGGAAAGGGTGGTGCGATGGAGCTCGAAGGTCATGGGGTCAGCGCATCCATTTGGGGGCAAAGCGCAGCTTGGGCTGGTTGGGCATGTGCCGCATCAGCCGACGGTAAACGAGGTCGAACACGAAAAAGACCATGAGAGAGACCGCGAGGAAGTACAGCGCCGCCACCGAGAAGTGGAGGAAGACGTTGTAGTCGCGCTCGAACAGCTCCTTGGCGGTGATCATCAGGTCTTTTTGCTGGCCGATCACCGGCAGCGCAAAATACACGATGGCCGTGGCGTGAAAGAGGAAGACGACCTCGTTGGTATAGGCCGGCCAGGCCAGGCGGATGAGGCTGGGCCAGACGACGGAGCGAAACTGTTGCCAGCGGCTCATGCCAAAAGCGCGGGCGGCCTCAACCGCGCCGCGCGGCACGGCGCGCAGGGCACCATAGAAGATTTCGGCCGTATACGCGGCGGTGTTGAGGGTCAGCACCACCGGGCCGATGAAGAGGGGGTGGAGCACCAGCCAGGAAATGCCCCATGGCTTCCACACGCTGATATTGAGCGACAGCGCCAGCGAATAGAACATGAAGAACTGGATAAAGAGCGGGGAGCCGCGGAAGGCGTAGATATAGCCGCGGCAAAGGCGGGACAGCAGCGCATTGCGCGAGTTCTTCCCCAGCGCCAGCAGGATCGCCATGCCAAAGCCGATGGGGATGGAGGCGGCGGCAAAATAGATGTTGAACCAGACGGCCGGCAGGAACAGCGCCAGTTCAGCGAAAAAGCGCTCCATCAGCTGTGACCTTCGCTGATGATGCCGCGGCCGACGCGCCGGGTAATGGCGGCAAAGGCCTTTTCGGACAGGAAGGTCACGAGGATATAGAAGACGAAGAGAACGAGGTAATAGCGCCATCGCCAATCGTCATGCACCAGCCCGACGGTGGGCAGGAAATTGGGGGCGCCGAGCCGATCCGCCCACAGGACGATGTCGGCGATCTGTAGCAAGGACAGCAGGGATGTCGCCTTGATGATCAGCATCCAGACATTGGAAAGGCCGGGCAGGGCATAAACCCACATCTGGCGGATCTGGAAGCGCCAGAGTACCTGGCGGGCCGAAAAGCCGAAGGCCTCAGCGGCTTCGAGCTGGCCCTTGGGCACAGAGCGCAGGGCGCCGTGGATCACCGTGCTGGCGAATGCGCCGTAAACAAGCCCGAGTGAGACGGAAGCGAGGACGAGATATTCGGGCGTCCCCAGGAGCCAGTTGGCCGCAGGGCAGGGCGGCCAGGCTGCGGCCTGGGCGGCAATGGCTTCGGGCGAACAGGCGCGAGTGGACCAGAGCCATTCCACGCCCTGCTCGAAGGCGAGCGGGAAGAACAGGAAGAACAGCACATCGGGAACGCCGCGCACGATGTTGGCGTAAAAACCACCGACAAGCCGCAGTGGCAGGAAGCGCGAATTGCGGAATGTGGCCCCGAGCAATCCAAAGATCACGGCGAGAGTGCCGCCGGCCAGGGCGGCAAAGATCGTGAACTGGAAGCTCGCATACCAGGTGAGGTGCTTGCCATTGGTCAGATAGGCCAGCCAGAAGGCGATGTCTTCGCTCATAGATAAGGGCTGACCGGGCAAGAGGAGGAGACTTGGCGAGAGGCCGGGGCAGGGTGCCTGCCCCGGAGCAATGGTTTATTGGGCGAAGTAGGGACCGCGGCCTTCGAACCATTTGGCGATCAGCTCGTCAACGGTGCCGTCGGCCTTGAGAGCCGCAAGGGCGCCATCAAGCGTTGCCTTGAGTTCGGTATCTTCCTTGCGGATGCCACCGCCGATGCCCTCGCCGATGAGGACATCTTCGCCAACGAACTCGATCCCGCCGCCCGAGGCATTCACGACTGGCTCGAGATAGGCGCCATCGGCAAAGATGACGTCGAGATTGCCACCAGCCAAATCGGCCATCGCCTGATCGGCGGTGGTGAAGGACAGGATGGTATTGCCTTCAGCCATGTTCTGCTCGGCGTAAGCGGCCTGGATGGTGCCGCCCTGAACGCCGATGCGCACGCCGCTGAGGTTGGCGAAATCCAGATCAGCGCCGGCAGGGGCAGCGAAGCGCGACGGATCGGGCGGGAAGTAGTTGTCGGTGAAGCCGATCGACTCTCGGCGCTCATCGGTGATCGACATGCCCGCCATGATCAGGTCGTAGTTACCGGCAAGCAGGTTGGGGATGATGGAGTCCCAATCATTGATAACCCATTCGCAGGTGAGGCCCGCCTGTTCGCAGATGGCGTTGCCCAACTCGATCTCATAGCCAGCAGGAGCGCCGGAGTCATCGAGGTAGTTCCAAGGGGCATAAGCACCCTCGGTGGCGATGCGCAGGGTTTCCTGGGCTTGAACGGCTCCGGACAGCGACAGGGTCGCGAGCGCCGCCAGCAGTAATTTTTTCATTGTCGTCTCCGTTTTCGCTGATGTGCTGCCTAGCTGTGCTGGGCAGCGTTGAAGAATTGCCTGAGCCGAGCGGACTTGGTGAAGTTGAAGACCTCCTCGGGCGTGCCTTCTTCCTCGATGCAGCCCTGATGCAGGAAGATAACGCGGTCCGAGACCGAGCGGGCAAATTCCATGTCATGGGTCACAAGGATCATGGTGCGGCCTTCATCAGCCAAGACCTTGATGACGCGCAGAACCTCTACCTGCAATTCAGGGTCGAGTGCCGAGGTCGGTTCATCAAACAACATGACACGCGGATTGATGCAGAGGGCGCGGGCGATGGCGGCGCGCTGCTGCTGGCCGCCCGAAAGCTGGGCCGGGTAGCTCATGGCCTTGTCGGCGATGCCTACTTTATCCAGCATGGCGAGAGCTTCACGCTCCACTTCGGCGCGGCCTCGTTTTTGCACCACGAGCGGCGCTTCCATGACGTTCTGGAGGATCGTCATATGCGCCCAGAGATTGAAGGACTGGAACACCATGCCGAGCTCCGAGCGGATGCGGCGGATCTGCTCTTCATTGGCGATGCGGCGATGCGAGCCCTCGCCGCGCAGGGCAATGGGTTCGCCGTCGATGCAAACAGTGCCGCGCTCGGGCACTTCGAGCATGTTGATGCAGCGCAGCAGCGTCGACTTGCCCGAACCAGACGAGCCGATCAGCGAGATGACCTCGCCTTCATAAGCGGCAAAGGAAATGCCCTTGAGCACTTCTAGTGCGCCGAAGGATTTATGCAGGTCCTGGAGTTGCACCACCGGGGATCGAGCCCCAGCGGGCTGAGTTTGCGTCATACTTACCTTGGTCCGTGGCGGCCGGCAGCCGCTCTGGTCATGTGCTCGTTTTTGAGGCTCGCTCCTCAATTCGCAATCAAGAAATGCAAATCTACGGCAATAAGCAAGGGAAAACGCGTGTTTGCGGCTGCATGACTGCGTTCAAGCGCCGAACTGGTCGGCCGGGACGCGCAGTCGGTAGCTCAGCCGGTCCTCGTCGATGGTGAAGCTGGCGGTGCCCCCGACAGAAAGCGGCACGATGCGCTCGAGCACCATGGTGCCGAAGCGGGGCGCCTGGCGGGTTTTTTCGGTGTCGATGCCCGTTTCCTGCCACTCAATGAGGAGGGATGGGGGCTGCTCGTCCTCCTGGCTTACCTGCGCGTCGATCCAGACATGCCCCATCTGGCCATCCGAAAGCGCACCGTGAAAGACGGCATTAGCGGCAAGTTCATGGATGGCGAGACCGATATGCAGGGCAGCGTTGGGCCCGAGTAGGGGATTGTCTCCGGTCAGGCGCATCTCCTTGAGCATGCCCGAACTCACCCGGGTGAGCTGCGAGGTCACAAGCGACTGGAAGTGCGTGCCCTGCCAATTGCTTTCGGTCACAAGGTCCTGCGTGCTGGAAAGGGCGTGCAGGCGGCCGCGGAACTTGTCGAGGAAGTCCTTGATGCCCCCGCTGTGGTGGGCGGTCTGCATCGCGACGCTTTGCACGATCGCAAGGAGGTTCTTGGAGCGGTGACTGACTTCACGCAGCAGCGCCGCGATGGCCGCCTCGCGGCTGCGCTCGTCGGTGATATCATTGAGGACGATGATAACCCCATCGCTGTCGGGCAGGAACCGACCCTCGAACTGTCGGCGGCGGGAGCCGTCGGGCAGCTCGAAGGTGTTGGTTTGCACTTGGCCGGTGGCGCGGCAATCGGCAACGGCCTCGGCAAAGCTTGACGCGACGGATTCGGGCAATAGCTCCCGTTCGGTGCTGCCAATGATCGGGCAGTTGGCCCAAGCGGAGGGAAGATTTTCGGCCAGATCGAAACGGCCCTGAGAGTTGTGGTGCAAGATGGTGATCCCTTGCCCCGCCAGTCCGGCAGACAAGGCGCGCAGCCGCAGAGCTTCGGGGGGCTCGGTAGAGGTGCTCGGCATGGCGTTAACTGCTCACTATTTGCGGCTGCCTCGCAAGCCAAAGGCGCTGAAACAGCGTACGCCTTTGGCTTGCAAGGATCGCCTAGGATGCTTCAGACACGCCGCATAAGGCCGACGACGACAGAACTGGCGACCAGCGCCAGGAACAAAAAGAACAGAAGTTGCGCGGCCCCGGCCATCGCGCCAGCGAACCCGCCGAAGCCGATTATGAAGGCCAACGCCGCAATGACAAGGAAGACAAGCGCGTAATACAGCATGGGTTTGCTCCCGGACCTGCCAATGCAATGGTAACGGGTGGCCGATAGCGCGGTTCCTGCAAGGCACAAAAAAGGGCCGGGAAAACCCGGCCCGATCAATGGTTTGCAGTACCCTCAGGCTGCAGCGCGCGAACCTTCGTCAAAGAACAAAGCCTGGCTGATAAGGGCTTTGACCATGTCGGGGTTGAAGGGCTTGGTCACGAGGAAAGTTGGTTCGGGACGCTCGCCCGTCAGCAGCCGCTCGGGGAAGGCAGTGATGAAAATCACGGGGACCGAATGGGTGTTGAGAATGTCATTGACCGCGTCGATACCCGAGCTGCCATCGGCGAGCTGAATATCGGCCAGGATCATGCGGGGATTGGTCTGGTTGAAGAGATTGACCGCTTCCTTGTGGGTGCGGGCAACGCTGACCACTTTATGGCCAAGGCTTTCCACCAACTGCTCGATGTCCATCGCGATCAGCGGCTCATCCTCGATGATCATGATCTCGGTGGCAACCTGGCGGGAGATTTCGACCGAAGCTTCGTCGAGGAGCGCGGCGAATTCGGCGTCCGAGACGGACAGAATTTCCGCCGCTTGCGGATGGGTGAAGCCTTCGACAGCCACGAGCAGGAAGGCCTGGCGGGGGCGAGGGGCAAGGTTGGCGAGGTTGCTGGCAGCGCGCTGCTCCCAGGCGAAGGTGGAGGCAGGCTCGGGAACCTTGACGGCCGAAGACGAGAACAGGGCAGAGAAGAGCTTATAAAGCGCAATCCGGTCGTTTGACGCTTCAGGGAACAATGAGATGTCCGCGATCAGAGCTTCCAGGGTGGCGGCAACATAGGCGTCGCCCGAGGTTTGAGAACCCGTGGTTGCACGGGAAAACCGCCGCAGATACGGCAAGTGCGGAGCGATCCGCGTGGACAAAGTCATTAACAACTCCCAAATGACGCTTGAAGCTTGTGGTGGCCACGATCCGAATAAACGAACCGGTGAAATGAAAGTTCCAATGGCTTGGAACTTTTTTGAGGACGGTGCATTCTACCGACCTAGTGGGCAAATCGGATCAGTTTTATAGGCATGATAAAGGATAATTTTGTGTCCCAGCAACGTATGCGTATGCAGGGGCGGGCGGAGGACGGCTTGGGTCCGAATTCGGACATCGGCTCGCGTCTGCGCGCGCTCTATGGCGCGGTTCAAGACGAGGGCGTACCCGAGCAACTGCTCGATCTTCTTGAGAAACTCGACAGCGCTGAGCAGGCACAATCACGCAAGAATCCTCAACATGGCGGAGAGTAACGGCATGGAAGTTGAGGCTCCTTCTTTCAAGCGAGAGATGCTGTCGACCTTGCCGAGCCTGCGTGCATTCGCCGTATCGCTGACGGGCAAGCACGACAAGGCCGACGACCTGGTGCAAGATACCGTCATGAAGGCCTGGGCGAAGCAATCCAGCTTTGAGATGGGCACCAATATCAAGGCCTGGTTGTTCACCATCCTGCGCAATGAGTTCTACAGCCAGATGCGCAAGCGCGGCCGTGAGGTTCAGGACAGCGATGGCGCCTTCACCGAGCGCCTGTCCGTCCATCCCTCGCAATATGGCTCCATGGACCTGCAGGACTTCAAGAAGGCTCTGGCACAATTGCCCGATGACCAGCGCGAAGCGGTGATCCTGATCGGTGCTTCAGGCTTTTCCTATGAGGAAGCCGCAGAAATCTGCGATTGCGCCGTCGGGACCATGAAGAGCCGGGTCAGCCGTGCGCGCACGCGCCTGCAGGACATCCTCAAGATCAGTGGCGAAGCCGATTTCGGTCCCGACGCGGTTTCAACACAGGTAACCACGTCCAACCACTCGTTCTAGGAACGACCGGCGAGCGCCCCTGTAATGGCGCTCGTCAATTTCTGCTCGGGGACGGGCTTGAGCACCACCGAGACATCCTTCATGCCAGGAACGCCGCGAGCAGTGATGTAGTCGGCTGTGGTGAACACCAAGGGGACTCCGGCCCCGCGCAACCCCTCGCACAGCGCCAGTTCATCGGGGGAGGCGCGCTTGAGATCCACAATTGCCAAGGCGCATGAACTCCACTGGTCCTGGAGCGCGAGGGCTTCATCGACGGAATGCGCCAGGGTTGTTTGACCAACATTAAAAGCTTCCAGCACACGCTGGATGTCCAGCGCGATGAGCAGTTCTTCTTCGACAACGAGAACAGTTTGGCCGGTGAGCATGGCGATCCGATAATGTGAGCCACTCTAATGGCTCCCGGCGCGAATCCTGTCATTAAAGTTTGACATGTGAGGGGGCCGACCCTTAGCTAGCCCGCCAAGGGGCCCCTTTGCTTTTCGCGGTGTTGTTTGAGTCTCGTTCTGCCCAGTTCCGGTCGACGGGTGCCTTGTCAGCAATGCCCATTGCGGGCGATGCCGCGCTTTCGCGAATTCTCCCCTGGCGAGCTGCAATTCATTTCCACCTTCAAGACGGGCGAGCTGATCGCCGAGACCGGCACCACCGTGTTGTCGGAAGGCGTCAACAACGCGCACCTTTATACGGTGCTGTCGGGCTGGGCATTCCGCTACAAGTCCCTGCCGGACGGGCGGCGGCAAATCCTCAACTATGTGCTGCCGGGGGACCTGGTGGGGCTGCAGGGCTCCGTGCTGGGGGAAATGCAGCATTCCGTAGAAGCGCTGTCGCCGATGGTGCTCTGCGTGTTCCAGCGCAATCGGCTGGACGAGGTGTTCCGCAATCATCCGGGGCTGGGCTTTGACGTCACCTGGCTTGCGGCACGCGAAGAGCGGATGCTCGATGAGCACCTGCTCAGCGTAGGCCGGCGCAGTGCCACGGAGCGGGCGGCCTATCTTATTGCGTTCCTTTATCATCGCGCGGCTTCGGTGGGCCTTGCGCCGTCGCGCACGCTGCATATCCCGATAACGCAAAGCCATGTTGCCGATACGCTGGGCTTGTCCATCGTGCATACCAACAAGACGCTACGCCGGCTGGCCGACCGCATGCTGATTCGATGGCTCGACCGGGCGTGCGACGTGCTGGACCCCGATGGGCTGATGGCATTGGCTGATTGGGACGGGACAGTGGAGTTGAATCGGCCGTTTATCTGAGGATCGGCCTCAAAACCGCCACCCCCATTACCCAAGAGCGTGCCGGGGCCGCGCCAAGCGCATGTTGAAGTGAGGGCAGGTTGAGTCAGACCGGAACGGTCGTATCGTCGCGCGGATCAATACAAAGGCTGGCCGTGTTTGCCTCGCTGGCTCTGGTCTTGTTGGCCGCGGCGGCTGCCCTCGTGATGATGCAGGGCATTGATCGGCAACTGCGCGACGTGATCGACACCTATGAGGTGCGCAACCAGGCACGTGAGCTCACCAACGCCCTGGCTGAAGCGGAAAGCAGCCAGCGCGGCTATCTGCTCACGGGCGATGAAAGCTTCGTTGATCCTTATCGCCGGGCGAGTGCTGCAATTCAAACCCGAATGCTCTCGCTGGCTGCGCTGACCAAGGATCGCCCGAACCAGGCCGAGCGGATGGCGCTAATCGCCTCCGAGATCGCGATGCGCACCGCTGAAATGGAACGCAATGTGCAACTGGTGCGGACCATGCGGGCCGATCAGGCGCAAGCGCTCACGCAAACCGGCATGGGGGCACGGCTGATGGATTCGGTTCGCGAGTCGCTCGAGCAGTTTATCCGCGAGGAAAACCAGCGGCTGGGCGAGCGTAACCGTGCCATCGATACGTCGCGGCGCTGGCTGGTGGGTGCGGTGATTACCGCCTTGGCGGCAGCGGCGATCCTGGCTTATTCGCTGTTTAGCCGCTCCCAGCGCATGGTCGTGTCGCTGGCCCATGGGCAGTCGGCGCTGCAATCCCAGAACGAGGTGCTCGAAGGGCATGTGCGCGAACGCACCCAGGCGCTGGAGGAAGCGCGCGCCCATGCCGAACATGAACGGCAACGCGTGGAAGCGCTGCTGCAGGACACCAATCACCGCATCGGCAATTCCCTAGCGACGGTGTCGTCCATGCTGGGGCTGCAGATGCTGCGCTCGAAATCGCCCGAGGTGCAACGAGCGCTGGAGTCGGCTCGTTCCCGGGTGCACGCCATTGCGTCGGCGCATCGGCGGCTGCGCTTGGGCGACGATCTGGAAACCGCCCGGGCCGATGAGTTCATGGAAGCGGTGCTTGATGATCTCAAGCTGACTGCCGCCAATGCAGGGGTGGTCCATATCGAAGGGGATGTGGAGCCCTTCGTAATTGGAGCGAGGGATGCCACCACGATCGGCATCCTGGTCGGCGAACTGGTCACCAATGCCCTCAAGCATGCTTTTCCGGACGGGCAGGGTGGCACAATCTCGGTGCGGCTGCGGCGCTCGGAGGATGGCGTGCCCACGCTCGCGGTGGCTGATGACGGGGTGGGCATTGCGCCGGATCAAGACATGGGCGAGGGTGGGCTCGGCAGTGTTATCGTCAAGCAACTGGCCGCACAGTTTGGCGGCGTGCCGGTTTACGAGCGGCGCGAAGAAGGCGGTATGAAGATCTCGGTGCCGCTGCCGACGATAGACTCTGCCGAAAACCCGACACACAGCTGAGAGGGCTGGGGATGCGCATCATTGCCGTGCTGAACCGGGATGGCGGTACGCTGCGCACCATGGACCTTGATGCCTTCAGCACTGAGGCAATCTCGATTTTTGCGGAGCACGGTCATTCCCTCGAGTGCCGGGTGGTTGGTGGCAAAGCTGTCCAGGGTGAGCTTTGGCGCGTGGCGGAAACGCCGGGGGTCGACGTCATTATGGCCGCTGGTGGGGACGGCACGGTTTCTGCAGCGGCGGGGGTGGCCTTTGCCACCAAGGTGCCACTGGCGGTACTTCCCGCTGGAACCATGAACTTGTTTGCCCGGTCTCTCAAAGTGCCGCAGGACCTGCATGAAGCGCTTGAGGCACTTGCCGCGGGCACTATCGGGCAGGTCGATGTTTGCAGCGCCAATGATCGCGCCTTTGTCTACCAGTTCAATGTGGGCGTCCATGCCAGGCTGGTGCGCATTCGCGAAGACATGGTTTACCGGAGCCGGCTGGGCAAGATTTTCGCCAGTCTCCGGGCCGTGGCCGCGACGGTGGTGCGGCCCCCCAACTTCGAAGTGGATCTGCATACGCCCACCGGCAGCCAGCGGCGGCGCGCGTCGGGCATTGTCGTTTCCAACAATCCCATCGGCTCCGGCCCGCTGCCGCATCCGGATCAATTGGATGCCGGCCTGTTGGCCGTTTATGTCGCCGAACCCATGTCGAGCTGGGCCCTGCTCAAGCTGGTAGTCGATGTTTTTCGCGGCACCTGGCAATCAAGTCCGCTGGTTACCTCAACCCTGGTCGAGGAAGCGGTGCTGCATTTTCCCAAGCGCAAGCGCGGTGCCCATGCTGTGATCGATGGCGAGTTGATCCGGCTGGATAAACTGGTAAAACTGCGGGTTCATCCCGGCGGCCTGCCGGTGCTGCTGCCGCAGCCGGCGATGCAGGTTCCCGAATGATTGCAGAATATTGGCAACCAAATACCACCCTGGTCGTTTGGTTGGGTTGATGGATGGGCGGCCTTGTCGTTGCACCATTTGCCGCAACCGGTAACGGGACAAACATTGGCAGATAATCAACGCTCTCTTCCTTCTCACGTTCGGCAAGTTCTCGAAGAGCCTGAACGACTTGCAGTGCTCGAAAGCCTTGAGTTGCTGTATGGCGAACCCGACGCCGATTTCGATCGCCTCACCCGCATTGCTGCCAGAGTGTTTGGAGCCAAGTTCGCGCTCCTGCCGCTTCTTGACGCTGAGCGGCAATGGTTTCGCTCCTGTTTTGGCGTGAATGACCTGCAAGGCAGCGAGGTGGAGGCCTCCTTTTGCGCCTATACGATAGCCGAGCCAGGATCCGAGCCGCTCGTCGTGCTCGACACCGCGGTCGATCCGCGTTTCGAGAATAATCGCTTCGTTGTGGGTTCGCCCAAGGTGCGCTTTTACGCTGGCGCGCCGGTGGTGGTGCGGGGGCAGCGCCTGGGTTCGCTTTGCGTCCTAGACACCCAGCCACGCTCCGAGGTTGACCCCGATCAACTCGCGCAACTGGTCGATCTGGCGGGCGTGGTCTCCAGCCTTTTGTCGCTCAAGGATGAGGCGCGGGTGCGGGCGCGCACGGCTGCAGCATTGATCCGGGAGGAATGGCGCCACGCCTTGACGCTGGAAGCCGGCAAGGTGGGCAGCTGGGTTTGGGATGTGCCGAGCGGGGAGATCACCTGCAACGATACATTCCGGCGCATGTATGGATTGCCCGATAACGAGGCAATCGATGCGCAGCAGGTGTTGGACGCTCTTCATGCCAATGATCAGGAGCGCTTGCGCGAGGAGATCAAGGGTAGCCTCGAGGAAGGCGCTGACTTCAATGTCGAAGCGCGCTCAGCGGATGCGACGCGCTGGCTGGCGATGCGCGGTCGGGTTTACCAGCGCGACGCCGATGGGCGGCCCTTGGTGCTGATGGGTGCGAGCACCGACATCTCGGAAAACAAGCTCAGTGCCGACAATACCAGGCTGCTGCTGCGTGAGCTCAATCACCGGGTCAAGAATACGCTGGCGATGATCCAATCGGTAGCGCGCCAGACCATCCGGCAGAACCCGGATCCGCAAAGTTTCATCGAGGCATTTTCGGGCCGGCTGAAAACCATCTCGGATGCCCATGTGCTGCTCGCCAATCGTGATTGGTCGGGCGTGACCATGTATGAGGTGATCGGCTCGCAGTTCGGTCCACATTTTCTGGAGGAGCCGGACCGGGCCAAGGTCGAGGGTGAGAACATCATGTTGCCGGCCGACCATGCCCTGGGTCTGGGGCTGATCCTGCATGAGCTAACCACCAATACCCATCGCTATGGCGCCTGGGCGAGCGAGAACGGGGTTGTCGACATTGTTTGGGAGATCACCGATACGCCGGTGCGCGGCTTGTCGCTGAACTGGCGTGAGCGGGGCGGCCCCAAAGTCAGCAAGCCCACAGAATATGGCCTGGGGGCCCGACTGATCGAACGGAGCCTTGCCAAGGTGCTCGACAGCAAGGTCGATCTCAAGTTCAACCCGGCTGGCGTGGAAGCCAGCATCTGGATGCCGCTGCCCGAGGAAGTCTGAAGCGCGACGCCAGGAGCGTCGCGCTTGGTGCTTATTCGTCGGTGCGCTTGCCGCGCCGGCGGCTGAACAGGAAGGTTGCGGCAGCGGCTGCCGCCGGCAGGGCGATGTTGCGTAGGGCCGAGGACCTCCACAAGGCAGGCAAGGCCGTCACCGTCGCGGTGGTGACAAAGGCGCTGGCCTCGGCAGCCCGCCGCTTTTCCGCCTGTTCGCGCTCGCGGCGGGCGGCGCTAACCTGGATCACGATGAAGGTGGCGAAAGCCAGCACGATCGCTACCCCGGCGCAGATCAAGGCTGCGGGCACGGCGCCCAGCCAATCGGCCAGGGCCAGATAACCCGCGATCAGCAGGAAGCCGAAAGCGATCAGCCCGAAAAGGCCCATTATCGCGTAAGCAATAATGGCCTGCCGGACACGACCGGTTATTGCCTCAAGCTCGATGCCGAGCAGGGCCGCAAGCGGCACGAGCATGTTCATGCTGTTAGTGCCGGCTCAGCAGCGCCAGGATGAAGCCTACACCCAAGGCGCTTGCCACGGCGGTGAAGGGCTTTTCACGGATGGTCTGCTTGAGGCTTTCCTCAAGCGCCCCGGCCTGATCCTGCACTTCGTCCAGAGCGTTCTGGCCGTGGCGCTTGAGGCGGTGCATCTCGGTTTCGGCGATGCCGCGCGCTTCGGTGACCTTTTCTCCGGTCAGCTGGGCCAATGTTGCGGCAATATCGCGAATATCGTTCTGGAGCTGGCTGACCTGCTGCTCGAGCTGTTGCTCCTTGGAGGCCGCGGGGATTGCGTCTTCTGCTGCTGAGGCCGCGCCGACTTTGCGGACGCCCGGGGGAAGATCAGTGCTGGTAGTGTTGGCCATGATGAGGCGGTCCTTCTCTGGAGTTGACGATTGCGGGTTGATCCGGTGTGCGGCCCGCTGAAATGGGAAAGACACCCCGACGCGACAAGGCATCGGGGTGACAGGGCAAGCGCGGGAGGGGGCTTCCCGGCTCGCAAGGCGCGTCCTGCTTGAGCAGAGGCCAATTTAATTGGCTGCGCCATATTGGTTGAGCTGGGAGGGTTAGACCCGTCCCATCAGCACCAGGATCAGAACGATCACGAGGATCACGCCGAGGATGCCGGAGGGGAAGTAGCCAAAGCCGCGCGAATAGCCCCAATTGGGCAGCGCGCCGATCAGCAACAAGATGAGGATGATGATGAGAATAGTGCCTAACGTCATGGGAACTCTCCTTTAAGTGACGCTAAAGTTCCGATCGCCGCTGGCCGCTAAAGAATGGCGAGCATCAAAGCGGCAGCGACGGTCAAGATAAAGAACGCAGGCGACAAAGCTTTAAGCACGTCGGAATAGTGAGTCTCCCCATCATAGCCCTCGAGTGACCATGCCGGTGCCCTGTGGCGTGCATGCTCGCTCAAGTTGCGGACAGAATTGTTCACGATGCCCTCCATGTGAAAGCCAGGTTTTCCAACAGGATCGACCGGCAATCACGCTTTGTTGTGCGTGATCAAATAACGGCGATGGAACGACTTGGTTCCGGTGATCTCCTCTCCGCCCTAGCCAGAAGGATCTAAGTGCGGTTCAGCTGGCGCCTCAGATGGCTAATGATAACCAGCTAGCGAGCAGCCCTGTTGTCGTTCAGCGTCCCAGAGCGGTGCTCAGTTCAGATTGGCGGGGCGGCGCAAGTCCAGTGTCAGCGGAAATTCGTCGGCTGGTTGTTCCTCGTGCAGTGCAAAGCCGCCAGCAGTGTAGTTGCCGGGCACGAACCGGGCGAGGCGGCGCGCTTCAGCCTCGTTGCCGTTGACGGGGAAAGTGTCGTAGTTGCGCCCGCCGGGATGAGCGACGTGATAAACGCAGCCGCCGACGGGACGTCCGGTCCAGCGATCATAGATGTCGAACACGAGGGGGGCGTTTGGCTCCAGTGTCGGGTGGAGCCCCGAGGCAGGTTGCCAGGCCTTGAAGCGTACCCCCGCAACCGCCGTGCCGGCGGCGTCGGTTTTGCGCAGGGGCAGGGGGCGCCCGTTGCAGCACACGGCGTAGCGGTCAGGATTGGTACCTTCAAGTTTCACCTGAAGCCGTTCGACCGATGAATCAACAAAGCGCACCGTGCCGCCAATTGCACCCTGTTCGCCCATGACGTGCCAGGGTTCCAGCGCTTGGCGAAGTTCAAGGCGCAGGCCCTCGTATTCCACCTCGCCGCAGAAAGGAAAGCGGAACTCCAGTTGAGCGGCGAACCAGGCGGGATCAAGCCGGAAGCCGTGGTGCTCAAGGTCGGCCAGAACATCAAGGAAGTCCTGCCAGATGAAGTGGGGCAGCATAAAGCGGTCATGAAGCGTCGTGCCCCAGCGTACAAACTTGCCCTCTAGCGGATCGGTCCAGAACCGGGCGATCAACGCGCGGATCAGCACCTGCTGCGCGAGGGACATGCGGGCATTGGGGGGCATTTCGAAGCCGCGGAATTCCACAAGGCCTAGCCGGCCGGTCGGACCATCGGGAGAGAACAGCTTGTCGATGCAGATCTCCGAGCGGTGGGTGTTGCCGGTGACGTCGGTCAAGAGATTGCGGAACAGGCGATCCACCAGCCAAGGCCGTGGCGCCGGCTCGCCCGATGCCGGGTTCGGCACCTGCGCCATGGCGATTTCGAGTTCATAGAGGCTGTCATGGCGCGCCTCGTCGAACCGGGGCGCTTGGCTGGTTGGTCCAATGAAGAGGCCCGAGAACAGG